>NZ_JBFTSK010000061.1:0-45061 GCF_056399985.1 Chitinophaga sp. 01L420 | reverse complement strand
CGGTGTACCTTAGGCTAAACCTTACCATTATGTCTAAAACGATCATTCAGGACGTATTATTCCGTAATACTACTCCTAAGGAGCTTTATGATATTTATATGGATGGCGAAAAACATTCAATAGCCACTGGGGCACCAGCTGAAATTACAGCTACTGAAGGCATTAATTATTCCGCTCATAGCGGTTATATTACTGGAAAAAACCTTCAGCTGATACCTAATCGACTAATTGTGCAAACATGGAGCGCTCAAAGTTGGTCCAGCAGTGAGGTCGATTCCTCATTTATTATTTACCTGGAGAAGCAGGGTACGGATGTGCTATTACACGCCGTGCATGCTAATGTACCTGACGATGCTTATGAAGGATTGGATGCCGGTTGGAACAAAATGTATTGGGAACCCTGGAAATTATATCTTGCCGGAACACCTATTGAGAAAGCATCTATGTAAGTATGCTGCGTGAGCTAATTTCTCCCTGCAAGTTCGATCAGAAAATAGATTTTTCTATGAGTGAAGTCAGATTAGTGAGATATTTGATAAACCATTGGGGTAATTGATGAATGCTTAAGCAGTATGTTATTTTATCGTTTTTAAGTTGTGCRAGTAATACATGATTACTTTCTGAGGTATCAATTATTTCAAGTGTATTCAATACTTTAAAGTGCTGATTTAATTTCTCAAGATTACCATAAAAATTATCTTCAATAATGTTCCGTGGCACATAATGTCCCCCTTCCTTAGTTCGGTCTATTACCCTCAATTCTGATAAATCAGGATCATCCAAACCGAGAAAAATCATATTGACTTGATATCCGGCCTCTCGAAAGCGTTTCGGAATATCCCAGGTAGCGTCATTCGTAAAATGTCCTTCGTAAACAAAGTTAGCATTGGCGGTTAGCGCCTTCTCTACAAGATTGTCAAATGTATCTTGAACGAAAGCCAATGCCAGTTTTTTGGCCTCCTTATGAGCACGAATTCCATCAGCCCACAGCTCTTTTTGTTTTTGCATGTATAGCTTATCTCCATCAAAAATAGAGCATTCCTGTTGTATTCCCAACGGCAGAAAGCTTGCTCCTACGGAAGATTTACCAGCACCATTAGAACCTGTGATAATGAAAAGTGAAGGCATACAATTATAGTAGATTGTATTGTTCTCTTATTCTTGTCGCTTCTGTATTCGAAAGATCTCGAATAAGCAAGAAATCCCTGTTATTGGGGGCTAAGGTCATAAGGGAAATTTTACCACCTGGATACTCAAGATAACACTGATGTGCTGGCAATTCTTTAGAATTGATCATAAAGGGCCGGCCACTTAAAAGTTTCGCCTGCCTGAGATTTCTCACTGCTGTGTTACCAAGTACTTCAATTGGGTTGCCCATATATAAGCATCTGATTATTAATTATTTACAACTATACTATCTACGGTCAAAGATACTAAATTCCAGTTACATTTCCTTGATGGTCTACGATATTACTGACGGCGCAAACACCCATCTAAAATTGAACTCAGGCTTAAATATATAGTATGCAAGTTGATCTCCCAAATGCGATAGTATGCGAAAGTTTAAGTAATAGCTTCCGTCGAAAACGAGTTTTTCGGGGAAAATCGAACCAACAATTTGCCGCTTCTTCACATCTCCATCTTTATAAAGCTGGTCAAGGGTTACAAGATAAAGCTGGTCAAGGGTTACAAGGAATTTTGCCACATCATCGAAGAGGGATTCTATATTATTTGTATTCTTTGCGGGATACATTAATTTGGCTGCCAGTATTTTCACCGCGTACACCTCACTGGTAAAAGCGTCATAAGATGTCATTATTGGAAAATTCTCCTACTATAAACTTACTTCTGCAGGCTGTAATTTCCTGATACCTCTTTTATCAGGTTGTAGCCATCTGCGAGTTGTAGTTCCCAGCCGTTGCCATTTACTTTCTTACCGGTAATTTTATCAGGGAGGCCAAGACTGATCTTATTCCAGGAGGCGCTAACCAATGAGCCCCTGGTTACGGTTAGGATGCCCCATTTATCAGACACTCTGATATTGGTATATACTGTGCCATATCCTTCCAGCGGAATAATATTCCTGGGGTCAAAGGAAATACTCATCTGCTCAAAACGTAGTTCCGTGTGAGGCTGTGTTACAAACTCCTGTTTATAGGCAGCTAACTGCTGCCTGATCCTTTGTTCCCTTTCTGTTTCGGCTGCTATAATTGCAACTCCGTTATATTGCGCCTCCCTGGTAGCAATAATTGTTTTGATATCTTCAGGCAAAGAGAGGTTGAAAGCGGTGATGAAATACGTAGCAAGGTTAGTGTTGTTCTTAATTTGACTGTTCCATCCTGGTTGTATCTGGTATAGAAGATAGCCATATATGGGGATAGTCTGATATGCAAAGGATCTCACAAAAGTGGGGTTTTGCAGGAACTCATTAACTGATTTATCAAAGTGTAGTATCATCTGTTCTTTATTTCGACCACTCATTACAGCACCGGTGTATTCTGCAAGACCTTCATTCAGCTCCAACGCATTTTCAAGGGTATCTGCACCAGGATAACATAAATAACGATATCTCCTGAAAGTAAATGCATCTGTTAAATAATTTTTCCTGCTGGAAATATCAGGAGCATGTAATGCTTTTAACATGGCTTCCAGCTCCAATCTAAGGTAAACCCTACCATCCTTTTTATCAAGATGATTATTTGCAGGATTGGCTGCCACAAAAGAAAGGCTTGCCTGGGTTTTGTGAAATAATTCGTGTGTTAATAGATTGAGCCTGTCTTCCTTGTTTTCAGGTAAAGGTAGGATAATCATCGCCCAGGTTTTTCCCTGCCAATTGACCGCAGTATTGGCTATGTTTATCTTTTCTGGTAAGATGCCGGTATAAATACTTCCGTTTTTTTGTAATGATCCGATGCTGTCAGGCTCATTGGCGTAGACCTGGCGGGTCTCCCGGTTAACCAGTAACATCGGACCATATAAGTTTCTATTCCATAGCGATGTATGGTTTGTAGTGGCGATCGCCGCTTCATTAAAATACATCTGTATATGCTTAGCTGACGTGTCCGGATGTTGGCAATTAGCAGCGATAACGGTACAATAAAAGCTCAAAAAAACTAGATAGAATACCCTCATGGATTAAGTTTAATCAGGTTTCTATAAAAATAGTGGAAGTTCGATACTTATCGGATGCTCTTAGCCAAGCATCCAATTATATTTCCCCTCTTTTTATCATGTGACATTTAAAAAGAAGCTTAACGGAGCTGGTTATTTATATGCTCCCATTTAGCTATATTTATACATATATCTAACCCCCCGTTGTATGAAAAAAATATTTGTTCTAATCCTATTGCTACCAACAACATTGTATGCCCAACAAGAAGCAGTAGACTTATCTATGATGCAAAAGATCCGTACGGAAGGACTCGAACATTCACATGTAGCAGACATTGCGTATCAGCTAACAGATGTAGCGGGTCCGAGGCTCACGAATTCTCCAGGTTACAGAAGGGCCGGTAAATGGGCCGTACAAACCCTGCAGCAATGGGGGTTAAAGAATGCCACACTGGAGCCATGGGGACAGTTTGGTAAAGGCTGGAGTACAGCACATGCTTATGTGGCTTTAAAAACACCTTACTATCAGCCATTGATCGCCTATCCCAAAGCCTGGAGCAGTAGTACCAAGGGACTGGTAACAGGTAATGTTATTTTACTGGACAGTCTTTCCATTGCTGCTATTGATCAACTGGGAGCGGCCCTGAAAGGAAAAATCGTTATAGAAAATACAAATGATACTTTGCTGCGGCCTGTTCGCGCACTTTACCGGTATCCGGATAGCCTGCTGAATAATTTACCGGATAAATATATGATAGAGAGCCGCGAAGAAATAGTACACTACCAGGAAATAATCAAGCAACAGGCAGCCGTAAAAAAATACCTCGCAACAAAAGGTGCATTGGCTTTGATATCGATGTCACCTAATGGAAGAGATGGTACGCTGGAAGTAAGTGGAAGAAGTGGCTATGTAAAAGGGTATGAGCTGCCTTTACCCGAAGTGGCAGTATCCAGAGAAGATTATCTCCGGTTCCGGCGTTTACTTCGTTCATCCGTACCTGTGAGGCTGGAAATGGATATCCGCAATCAATGGTATACCGATGATCTCAGGGGCTATAATGTGGTAGCAGATATCCCGGGAACAGACCCGGTATTAAAAAACGAAGTAGTCATTATCGGCGCACACCTGGATTCCTGGCATAGCAGCACAGGTGCTACAGATAATGGCGCGGGCTGCGCGGTAATGATGGAAGCCATCCGTATATTACAATCATTGGGTGTACAACCCAGACGTAGCATACGTATTGCACTATGGGGAGGAGAAGAAGAAGGGGTACTGGGTTCTTTTAATTATGTAAAAAACCATTATGGTAATCCCGCTGATATGAAGTTGTCACCGGAGCAGCAGCAGGTTTCTGCTTATTTTAATCTTGATAACGGCACAGGGAAAATCAGGGGAATCTATCTGCAGAATAATGATTCCGCTGGTCCTGTTTTTCGTAGCTGGCTACAGCCTTTTGCCGACCTCGGTGCCACCGGTATCACCAGAAGCAATACTGGGAGTACAGATCATTTATCCTTCGAGGCAGTAGGTATACCGGGTTTTCAGTTCATCCAGGACCCATTGGAATATGAAACCAGAACACATCATACCAATATGGATAGTTACGATCACCTGGCTATACAAGACCTTCAGCAGTCTGCCGTTATCGTAGCCGCTTTTATCTATAATGCTGCTATGCGTAATGATAAGCTGCCGCGCAAACCATTACCGCAGCCGGGCAGATTTTTATTTGACCTCGATTATCCGCTGTAAATGGCAACTATATTTTTCGAATAACAGTGTCTCCATATTCCGGTGAACCTCATGAAACTCAGCTAACCGTTTGCCGGAATAAGGCTAGTTACCGTATTTTCATTACGTTGATACCGTCTGTGTTATGCTTAGCCCCCGCTATGTACCCGTAGTAGCATTGCAGGAGAGGTGGACTTGATGCGGGGGGTGAGGTTCGGATGTATAACCCCGATGAAATTGCATCAGCAAATGTATGGAGGTCAGAACCGGCCATAGCAGTGCTGCTTCCCTACCAGGGGGAAGCTGTGGAAAGAAATATACTATTGAAAAAAAGCAGGTATAAAGGGGTTGTTTATCAAAATGTCTCCGGGGGTAAAAAGCTAGTGTAGTAGGGATTTGAGCATGACAAATGCGAGTGTATGGGTCTTTAGAGAATATTGAAAAAAGGATATTCCCCAGGGTTTTAACGGGATACTAAGTCGTGCGATAATAAAACATTCGCTGCGCCCTTTGATTCATATAGACTAATAAACTTTCGAGGGTAGTTTAACTAATGAAATTTCTTTCAAAGAATAACTATATTTGCCTCATGCGATCATGGATTACCAAAATATCGTTGGTGTTGGCAGTAATTGTAATTACTGCGCACAACCTTGTTTTCCATGACCATGACCATGATCATCACTTGTTTACAGCACAGCATTCACATGATGACCGGGACGATGATCACAAAAAGCATGGGCTGTTTGCGCTTAATTTGATTGATCACTGCTTTACTTCTCCGTCTAATAACAACCTACAACATACACTTCCATTATTAACTTTACTTTTTGTTCCGGAGCCGGTTTGTTTACCGGAAGTTATTTGTTATCCGGTTTCAAAAACAAGTTATCAGCTGAAGCATGAATTTCCGCCTCCGCTGAAAGCTCGTTCCAGCCTGTCTTTTAGAGGCCCCCCAACCTTATCAGCATAATTTTCACCGGATCATTTTTTGTCTGGCAGTCTTTGCTATGCAATAACTACAAGTTGCATTGGAGCGGCCACATGACATATACCCTTTTCTATACTCGATTTTGGAAGCTAATAGCGCCGGTGGCTATGTTTCCTGCAATTACTGCGATTCTATTTTTTAGTACCTGTATCGGCCAGGATAGGTGGAACAGGTATACCAATTATTCGATATGCTGAATAAGATCATTGAATTTTCAATCAGGAACAAATTGACTGTTGGCCTATTTATATTGGGCCTTATTGGTTATGGTATATATGAGGTCACAAGATTACCTATAGATGCGGTTCCTGATATTACAGATAACCAGGTGCAGGTGATTACGGTTACCCCTTCGTTGGGAGCACCTGATGTAGAGCGGCTGATATCCTTTCCTATTGAACAGGCAAACAGTAATATACCCGGCCTTAATAAGATCCGGAGCTTTTCCAGGTTTGGGTTGTCGGTAGTGACGCTTGTGTTTGATGATGATGTGGATGTATACTGGGCACGGCAACAGGTAACAGAACGCTTGCAGGAAGTACAAAGCCAGATTCCATCTGGTTTCGGTGTCCCGAAATTAGCGCCAGTGACAACGGGACTGGGAGAAATTTACCAATACACTGTTCGTCCTAAAAAGGGATATGAGGACAGATATTCCGCGATGGACCTCCGTACCATCCAGGACTGGATCGTGCGCCGACAGCTACTGGGTGTAAAGGGAGTTGCTGATGTAAGTAGCTTCGGTGGTTATCT
This sequence comes from Chitinophaga sp. 01L420, assembly GCF_056399985.1. NCBI lineage: Bacteria > Pseudomonadati > Bacteroidota > Chitinophagia > Chitinophagales > Chitinophagaceae > Chitinophaga > Chitinophaga sp. 01L420. Next base: position 38,471 of record NZ_JBFTSK010000061.1, on the reverse strand, counting down.
TAAACAGTATGAAATCGCGGTTGAACCTACCAAATTGAAATCTTACGGTATTTCTATCAATGATGTATTTAAAGCTCTCGAAACCAACAACCAGAATACAGGGGGAGCATATATAGAAAAGGAACCCACCGTACTTTTTATCAGAAGCGAAGGACTGGTAGGCTCTGAAGAAGATATCAAAAAGATTGTTGTTAAAAATACCACCAACGGCACCCCGCTGCTCGTAAAGGATATTGGTGATGTTCGCCTGGGATATGCCACCCGATACGGCGCTATGACCTATAACGGCGAACGGGAAGTATCCGGTGCGGTGGTGATGATGCTGAAAGGAGCCAATAGTAATGAGGTTATTAAAAACATCAAAACACGTATAGATCAGATACAGAAGACGCTTCCGGAAGGTGTGATTGTAGACCCCTTTCTGGACAGGACGAAGATGGTGAATAACGCCATAGGCACGGTTGAAAAGAACCTCCTGGAAGGGGCGCTGATTGTGGTTTTTGTATTGGTGCTCTTCCTGGGTAATTTCAGGGCTGGCCTATTGGTGGCATCAGTGATACCACTGGCCATGCTGATAGCCGTTATTATGATGAATACCTTCGGCGTAAGTGGAAATCTCATGAGCCTTGGTGCGCTCGATTTCGGGCTGATTGTTGACGGTACGCTTATTATTGTCGAAGCGTGTATGTTCAGGCTTCATCATTACAATAAAACAACCATTACACAGCAGGAAATGGATCATCTTGTGCTGGAAACATCTGGTAGGATGCGTAATGCAGCGGTTTTCGGAGAATTGATTATCCTGATTGTTTACCTGCCCATCTTTGCATTAGCCGGTGTAGAAGGGAAGATGTTCAAGCCAATGGCACAAACAGTCGCCTTTGCGCTATTCGGAGCCTTCCTTCTTTCCTTAACTTATGTACCCATGATGAGTGCATTGGTTTTAAGTAAAAAGATTCCGACAAAACTCTCCTGGTCCGACAGGATGATGGAAAAGCTGGAAATACGGTACCAGCGTGTACTGAGCCGGGTTTTGAATTACCCTAAACTGATCATCGGTTCTGCTGTTGGTATGCTGGCTGTTGCCCTGTTTGTCCTGTCTTTATTAGGAGGAGAATTTATACCACGGCTGGAAGAAGGCGATTTTGCGGTAGAAACAAGAGTGCTTACCGGCAGTAGTTTGAAGACATCGACCACCGTTGTTTCTCAGGGAGCCAAGATACTATTGGCGAAGTTTCCGGAAGTAGAAGAAGTAGTAGGAAAAACAGGTAGTAGTGAAATCCCTACTGATCCTATGCCTATAGATGCCAGCGATATGATGGTGATCCTTAAAGATAAAAAAGAATGGACTTCGGCAAAAACGTTCGATGAGCTAACCGAAAAAATGTCAAAAGAACTGGAAGCTATTCCCGGTGTGACTTTCGGGTTTCAATATCCTGTACAGATGCGCTTCAACGAACTAATGACTGGTGCCCGCCAGGATGTGGTCTGTAAGATTTATGGGGAGGATCTTGACAGCCTTTCGGTATTGGCCAATCGGTTAGGTGCAGTGGCCGGAACAGTAAAAGGAGCCACAGACTTATATGTAGAGGCGGTAACTGGTATGCCGCAGATAGTGATACAGTATAATAGAGATGCAATAGCCCAATATGGTCTTAATATTAAAGATATAAACAGCATCGTAAACACCGCTTTTGCCGGTCAAAGCAGTGGCCTGGTATATGAAGGAGAAAAACGCTTTGATCTGGTGGTGCGTTTAAGCGGCCAGCAACGACAAAATCTTGCCGACGTTCAAAATCTGCTTATTCCAACTCAACAGGGAACCCAGATACCGTTATACCTGGTAGCCAATGTATCCATACAGGAAGGCCCCAATCAGATACAGCGGGAAGATGCACAACGCCGGATTATTGTTGGATTCAACGTGCGTGGCCGTGATGTACAAACTGTTGTAGCCGAATTGCAGCAGAAGATATCCGGCAAAATCAAATTGCCTCCCGGATACCATATAACTTATGGTGGGGCGTTTGAAAATCTGGAGGCGGCAAAGAAGCGTTTAAGCATCGCCGTACCTGTTTCCCTGTTACTCATTTTATTAATGCTATACTTTGCCTTCAACAGTATCAGACAGGGGCTTCTTATTTATTCAGCTATTCCGCTGTCGGCCATTGGAGGGATTTTGGCGTTGGCATTACGAGGTATGCCTTTTAGTATATCGGCTGGTATTGGCTTTATTGCCCTGTTTGGCGTTGCTGTTCTCAACGGGATTGTATTAATCGCTGAATTTAATCGCCTGCACAAAGAAGGAATGAATGATGTGAGAGAAATTGTACTGAAGGGCACAAGGGTGCGTCTTCGCCCGGTATTAATGACGGCATCAGTAGCTTCCCTGGGCTTTCTGCCAATGGCACTGAGCAATGGTGCGGGGGCGGAAGTACAACGGCCACTTGCTACGGTTGTTATTGGCGGCCTGGTAATAGCCACGTTTCTTACTTTGTTTGTGCTACCAATGCTTTATATCATCTTTGAAAAACGTCACTTAATGAAATCCGGTAAACATCTTCCGGGAGCAGCCCTCATATTACTGCCATTCTTACTGTTGGTAGCTCCGAATGCACAGGCCCAGCAGCCTATTTCATTAAATGCGGCGCTGGATACTGCAATGAAGAATAATCTTTCTATCCGTAACCAAAAACTGAATGCAGATTATCTGAATAAATTGAAAGGGTCCGGATGGGACGCAAATCAGACGTTAATAACGGGTGAATATGGTAAAATCAATAGCGCCTATAATGACAATAAATTTGCCATCTCTCAAACTATAAAATTTCCAACTATTTACAGCAGGCAGAAAATGCTGCTAAATGAAGAATGGAAGGAAGGTATGCTGCATGTTGCCGTAAAACAAACGGAACTCAGACGACAGGTTACATTTGTTTATTATCAGCTATTATTCCTGCGTAGCAAGAACGAATTACTACATCATACGGATAGCATTTATGCTGTCTTTTTAGAAAAAGCTGCATTGCGTTTCAAAACCGGGGAAAGTAATCTGTTGGAGAAAACCACGGCAGAAACGCAACGTGGTCAGATTGGATTACAGCTGGAACAATTGCAACAGGACTACGGCATCCTTCAGGCCAGGTTAAAAGTATTGCTAAACAGCACAACCGACCTGGAGCCGGATAATAGCCCCCTTAAAATGCCAGCACCTGCTACTGATGATACCACCGCACTTTTAAGGCACCCATACTTGCAGCTGCTGGAGCAACAGGAGCAAACAAGTATTTCAAAATACAAACTGGAAAAATCCAGATTATTGCCCGATTTGCTGTTAGGTTATAACAATATGACGATGAGGGGTATGGGAGCTGATAATAAGGAATATTCCGGCGGCACCCGTTTTCAGTCTGCACAGTTGGGGGTGGGTATCCCACTTTTCTTTGGTGCACAGAAAGCAAAAATTAATGCGCAGAAGATCAGCCAGGAACTAGCTGTCAATAACTACCAGGAAGGATTACAAGCGTTGCAGTTACAATACGATCAGGCAGCAAAACAATACAAAAAAGCGATGCAGGCGGTTACATATTATGAAGTATCCGGGTTAAAGAACGCTGATACCATTATTGCAACCGCTAACCTGCAGTATTTAAATGGTGACATCAGTTACCTGGAATGGGTGATGCTGAACAATCAGGCTTTTAGTATTCAGAATGAATACCTGGATGCCGTGAATAATCTGAACCAGTCAATCATTGAATCCAATTCTTYATTAAACAGGTAATACAAAATTCATGAAACAGTTTATCGTCATAATAGCTACATCCTGTTTATTAGCGGCATGTAACAGCAAACCTAAAGAAGAAGAAAAGGCGCCAGCAGCCGGTAAAGAAAACCTCATTGAAATGACAGATGCCCAGTTGAAAAATGCAGGTATCGTCGCAGCGCACCCGGAGAAACGTAGCATATCCGCCGTCATTAAAGTAAACGGGCAAATTGATGTGCCGCCACAGAATATGGTTAGCATTAGTTTTCCGTTGGGTGGGTTTCTTAAATCCACCAATCTCTTACCAGGTATGCACATCAGCAAAGGAGCTGTAATAGGAGTCATGGAAGATCAGCAGTTCATTCAGCTACAACAGGATTACCTTACTTCAAAGGCAAAATTGGCCTACCTCGAAAAAGAGTATAATCGTCAACGGGAGCTTAATCAAAGTAAAGCCACCAGTGATAAGCTATTTGAGCAAACCGAAGCAGAGTTTAAAAGTATGCGAATCCTGAACAAATCAGTAGCAGAAAAATTACAGTTAATAGGGATCAATGCTGCTAAACTTGATGAAAACAGTATTTCAAGAAGTGTAAATATATATTCTCCCATAAATGGCTTCGTATCTAAAGTGAATGTGAACGTAGGTAAGTTTGTGAATCCATCAGACGTGTTATTTGAAATCGTAAATCCTACAGATATTCACCTGGCGTTGACGGTATTTGAAAAAGATTTAAACAAACTGGCTATCGGTCAAACGGTAAAAGCCTATAATAATACCAATCCTGAGAAAAAATATAACTGCAAGATTATTCTTATCGGTCAAGACCTTTCTGCGGAAAGAAGTGTACAGGTACATTGTCATTTTGAGCAATATGATAAATCATTGATACCGGGTACGTATATGAATGGAGATATTGAAGCCGCGAATGACAGTACCTGGTCACTGCAGGAAGCTGCGGTGGTGCGTTTTGAAAATAAGGAATTTGTTTTTTGCAGGAAAGAGCATAACATTTTTGAAATGTTACCGGTTAAGACAGGCAGCCATGAGAATGGTTACATTGAAATTATAACAGCAAATGCCGATAATCTGGCGAGCCAACAAATCGTGGTTAAAGGTGCTTATTCCCTTCTGATGAAAATGAAAAATACCGCGGAAGAATAATGGCTGAGAGGCAGATATGTAAAATGAAAACAAAAAAATATCCGGGAATGCCAGAAGAAAAGGCGTTCCCGGATAGCTGATATTATTGTAACAGTTATATTGTTTGGTATTCCGGCTCTTTATAGGATGGCATACGATAAAAAGAATATCGCATCATTAAACTTAATGTTTCAATACCCAAAGGCCCGTGCTACCTGGTTTTCTTTCATCTGTAGCTTTTTTTAACAGGGTATCGCCAACGGATATGTTGCCAAATATCTCAATGCCTGCGTCAACAGTCATGCCTTGCCGGATGTCCACCCATTCTGCTTTGCCTTGATGAACGCGGATTACAAATTTCTTTTCCTGGGTGGTGGCAACGGCTGCAAAAGGGACTATGAATGATGAAGTACCGCGTTCCAGGGCAATCTTTACATAAGCGAAGGAGCCTGCTTTGAGTAAGTGATCACTGTTATCTACCTGATATTCCCATAACTCAGTGCGGGTGCCAGGATCAATCGTTTCCGATTTGCGGGCAAGCACTGCTTTGAAACGTTGTGTGGGATAAGCATCTACCCGGAAATCGATATTCTTTGAAGTGCTGGCAGCAGCCGTATAGATTTCAGGCACCGCTGCACGAAGGCGCAGGGTCCGGTTATTCTGCACAGTGAGTAACATGGCATTGGAACCTACCAGTGATCCGGGGTCGGCTTTACGGGCAGTGATTACACCGTCAAAAGGAGCCGTGATATACAGGTATCCGGACACTTCTTTGTATGCCTGCGATTGTTTACTGGCAGCTACATAGGTAGCACTATCTGCCAGCATTAAATTGCGACTACGCTCCAGGTCCACGGGTGCTACAATACCAGGTGTTTTGGCCTGGGATGCCCGAAGCAACCGGTCATAATTATCTCTGCTGGATGCCCACTTAGCCTTAGCAGACTGTAAAGCTGCTTCTGATTCTGCAAACCGGCTGTTAACTTCCGGTGCTTCTATAATGGCAAGTGTTTGTCCTTTTTTTACACGATCGCCCAGATCTACTTTCATGGCACGTACAAAGCCCTGTACTTTTGCAAACAACTCTGCATTTTCATATGGAATCAGTTCCGCTGGCAACTCGATCGTTTTTTTAACAGTATCCTGTTTTAAAACAAATACGGGCACAGTATCCTGCACGGCACTTGCGCTTTCTTTTTCCGGTTGTTTCTGTACGTTACCGCAAGCTGCTAATATTACAATGGCACTAATGAACGCGATGGATCGCATATAATTGAGTTTATTTTTATTACTGTTTATCATAGTGAGTACTGTTTGAATCATCCGGATCTAAAGAAACATATTTAAATGGCCTTCTGCCGATGATCAGTTGATATACATGAGGTAGAAAAAACAACACACCGATAGCGGAGAATAGTAGTCCACCGATTACCGCGATGCCCAATGGAGCTGTTTGATCGCCTCCTTCCGAAATGCCTGAAGCCATCGGGATCATTCCTGCTATCATTGCGGCACTCGTCATTAAAATAGGACGTAACCGCGCTTCGGCTGCCCGCATATGGCCGAAGGGAATGCCTTCTTTCCTGTTAAATTCAGCGTTTGTAATAAAAAGTACTGCATTTGCAATGGCTACGCCCACCGCCATGATGGTACCCATATATGACTGAATATTTAAGGAGTTGCCAGTAACTAAAAGGAACAACAACGAACCGGCAACTACCGCTGGTATAATGGATAAAGTAGCCAGTGCAACCCGGAAGGATTGAAAGTAAACAGCCATTACAAGGAAGATCACGATCACGGCTATCAATAATCCAAATTGCAGACTGGTAAGCGTTTGCTCCAGCAACTGCGGCTGACCGCGCAGCAGGATTTTGGCTCCGTTTGGCAATTTTCCCATGCCGGAAACCATCTTGTTTACTTTACTGAAAACGGTTCCTACATCCTGTTTGTGGACGTTCGCGGTAATCGTAATGTAACGTTGCTGATTAAGCCGGTCGTATTCTCCTGCAACAATAGTGCGCTTCCAGGTAGCTACTTCACTCAAATAATGTGTATTGCCAATGCCTCCGGATATTGGAATAGCTTCCAGTTGCGCTGTACTGTTCATGCGATACTCCGGATATTGCACCTGCACCTGGTAAGCAGTACCAGTTGTTTTGTCAAGCCAGTAATTAGGCGAGGTAAAGCGACTGGATGAAGTGGCTATAGCAATTGAGCGCGCTGCCTGATCTMCTGAAATACCCAGTTGTCCTGCTTTTACTCTATCTACATCTAACCGGATGGCCGGATAATCCAATGGAGTGGATATTTGAAGATCACGTAAAGAAGGAATGGCAGACAATTTATTTAATAATACCTGTGCTGTTTTTCTGCCTTCTGCCAGATTACGGTTCACCACAGCTATTTCTATCGGATTGGTACTACCAAGATTTAGCACCTGTTCCACGATGTCACCCGGTTCAAATGATATGCTTGCTTTAGGAATTTCTTTGGCAATAGCGGCTCGTAGTTTTTCCCTGAAAACGGCAATGGGAATAATATCTTTCGTTAGTTTTATTTTAGTAACCGATTCCTGTGGTCCACTTGTCCATAAGTGAATGTAGTTTACGGGGAAGCTGGAAGGCTGTGTTCCAATAAAGGCCGATGTAATCTCCGTATTTCCTTTGCCGGCAATGCTGTCGGACAAAGATAAAAGTCGCCGGGTGGCATCCTCTGTTCGCTCGAAGCGTGTACCAACAGGGAGGCGTAAGCGGACCTGCGTTTGTCCGCTATCAGTTTGTGGGAATAGTTCTGTTCCGGTAAATGAGAACAGGAGCAAAACCAGACCGACTGAAATAACCAGGAATAATGTTGTGACCCATCCGAAACCCGATTGGAACCGTTGCCCAGCGGCAGCATACCGTTGTTTTATTTTATAGTAAAATCCTTTATCCTGTTGTTCGTCTTTGTTATTCAGGTGATCTTTCAGCAACCAGTTGGCTACTACCGGTACAAAAGTCTGAGATAACAGGAATGATGCAATCATAGCGAATCCTACTGCCAACGACAGCGGCATGAACATCGCTTTGGGAACACCATTCATAAACATAGCCGGTACAAAAACGGCCAGAATACTCAGTAAGATCAGTAGTTTTGGTCCGGCTATTTCGCGACAGGCATCTGCGATGGCACGAGCTTTATTTTTACCCATTTCCTGATGCCGATGTATATTTTCAATCGTGACCGTGGCTTCATCTACCAGTATTCCTACAGAAAGGGCTAATCCTCCCAGCGTCATGATATTGATTGTTTGACCGGTGAGATATAATAACGTGGCGGAAGAGAGTAGGGCCAATGGGATAGTCATTATAACAATCAATGCACTACGGCGATCACCGAGAAACAGCAATACCATCAGTCCTGTAAGTATGGCTCCTAAGCCACCTTCAAACAACAGGCTTTTCAGCGAGTTAATAACGTATCCTGACTGGTCGAATTCATAAGTAACTTTAATATCTGCTGGTATGGCGTCCTGCATATCCGGCAACGATGCTTTCACTCTCTGTACAACATCCCAGGTGGAGGCATCTGCACGTTTGGTCACCGGAATATACACAGAGCGTTTACCGTTAATCAGCGCATAGCTGGTGGTAACGTCTGCGCCCAGCGTTACGTTGGCAATATCTTTTACGTATACTGCCGGACCTGCACCTAATTGCAGCGGCGTATTCTGCAAGTCCTGCAAGGTTTCAATGACACTATTTTGTGGAGTGATATAGGTGGTATCACCAATGCGAACATTACCGGCGGGGGAGATGGTATTAAATTTAGCGATGGTCTGCACCACCTGATCAGGTGAAAGATTATGTCCCCGCAACTTTTCAGGATCTACCGTAATCAGCACCGTTTTTTGGTTACCACCGAATGGAGGAGGAGCAGATACACCTGGCAATGTAGAAAACATGGGTCGTACTTTAAACAAAGCTAAATCCGATATCTCACCTAATGATCTGCTTTCTGAACTGAAAACCAATTGTCCTACGGGAACACTTCCTGCATCAAAACGGGTAACAAATGGTGGTACTGTACCTGGGGGCATAAAAGCTCTTGCACGGTTCACATACCCAACTACTTCAGCCATTGCCTGGCTCATATCTGTGCCTTCGTTAAATTCTATTTTAATAATAGCAGCACCCTGAACACTTTTAGATTCTACATATTTAACACCTGTGATGTATAGAAAGTGGTACTCGTAATAGGAAGTAACAAATCCTTCTACCTGTTCGGGAGACAGCCCGCCATAAGGCTGTGCAACATATACTACCGGCAAACCAAGGCGGGGGAATATATCGACCTTCGCATTGCGGATAGACAGGAAAGAAAAAAAGAGGATGGCAATAACTGCTACCAGTATGGTGACGGGATGCCTTAATGCCGAAATGATTAGTTTCATAAAGCGCGTATCGTTATTTCAGTTTATCTGTAAATACATTCAGGTTACCATTTGCCGCTGCCAGCTCCAACAGGGAATGCCATACCTGCAAAAAGGTATTGGCTTCACCTGCTTCGGCTTTTAGCAGATCATATTGCCCCTGAATCAGCCTTGTAAAATCTATCAGACCACTTTCATAACTAAGCTTCAACCCATCAAAGGCGAAACGTGCAGCATGGGCCTGTACCAGCGATTGTTGTGCAATAGATAAGTTCTGCTCATAATTAAATTGTGCAGTTTCTTTTTGCTTTTGCAGGTTTAGTTTGACCTGATCCAATTGTGCCTCGTCTGATTTAAGCAGCAGCTTGTACTGCTTTTTCTGGAGATTTACCTGTGAAAATTGCAGGATGGGAAAACTTATCTGTACGCCGGCGCCATAATTTCTACGGGATAAAGACCAGCCATCTGCTTTGTTGACAGATCCATCTGGCTGCACACCGGAACCACGCGCAAAGGCATTGGCCCAGAGATCAAGTTTAGGTCGCCATGCCCGTTGTACTTCTTTGAGGGCAGCTTCGCTGACTTCTTTTTTAGTCTGATAATACTGAAGGGAAGGGTGGGAAGCAAAGCCGGAAGAGGTGTCTGCATCAACAGGCAATTGATTAATCAGCAAAGTATCTGATAATACAATACCATCCGGTTTTTCAGGTAAATTAGTTATCCGTGTGAGTTCAGAAATTTCTGCATAGTACTGACGCTGTATTGTCATCAGATCTGTTTGCGCCTGGGCCAGCACTGACTGGAATTGGGTAGTGTCAATACCGGGTCGTAAGCCTTGCTGTGCATATACCAGGGACTGTTGTAGTCCAACTTTAGTGCGTTCGATATTGGCTTCATAACTCTGCAGGAGCTTATGGAGATACACTGCATTCAGGTAGGATGTTATAGCAAGGAACTGTTGCCGGAAAAGGGCATCATTGTAATAAGTGCCCGCCAGTTTATATTGTGCTGCTGCCTTTTCAACAGCCGCCTGTCGCTGCCCAAAGGTAAGCGGGTTCCATTTCAACAAGGCTGCTACAGCAGTACCAGGAACCGGATCATATACATTTCCGGTAGAAGGCGGGCCGGTCATAGGAGAGATTAACCCCGGATAGCTAACCCCGATAATATTATTGTAGGTGGCATATCCCGCCTGGTAACCAGCGGTTAGTTCCGGCATCAGTGAGTTTTTCGCAAGACTTACATTATACTGTGCCGCCTGGGATTGTTGCTCATATGCTTTCACCTGCGGTTGTGATTGCACCAGGGATAGTAATTCCTTAATATGGATGGTTCTTTGTTGCGCTATAGCCGGTAAAGACAGCATGATTAAGCAACCATACATAAATACCTGCTTATGGTAAACGTTCATTTATAAGTTATTTAGAGTAGTCTTATCCGATCTTTCTTTCAGCATTCAGGCGTTCTGTTTTGGGAAGTTTCTGCAATATAGCCCTTAAATTTATCCAACATTCCCAAGGCTCCGTTAGCATCAATTAATTTTTCAATATTTTTTTCCTGGTGGCTGTAAGCCAGTGCGCCGTTCGCATGTAAGATTCCTGTACCTCCAAAGAGCAGTCCGGACTTAAGAAATTGCATCCTGTGCATGTTATTGCATATGCTTTAGTAAAAGCCCGATACCTGCCGCCACTAATATGATTACCGGTTCAGGCAATTTTTTAAATCGTAATAGCACTATCACCGTGATGATAGCCAGGGCAATCGTGTAAACATCTACCAGTGATCTTTTACCTAATACAATCACGGCACCGGATATGGCGCCGATGGCAGCAGCAGTAACACCATCAACAAAAGCCTTTATGCCGGGATGTTTTCCATATTTTCTGAAATAAGGTGCAGGCACCACTGTAAAAACATAAGAGGGAAAGAAGGTGCCAAAAGCAGCCACGCAGGCACCGGCAAAGCCGGCCACCAGGAACCCGATAAATGCTACGGTTATTACAACCGGGCCGGGGGTAATCATAGCCACTGCTACTGCATCCATGAATTGTTGCTCATTCAACCAGGCGTGTTCTTTTACCACACCACCATAGAGAAATGGAACGATAGCTAAACCGCTGCCGAAAACCAATGCTCCTGCTTTAGTAAAGTATAAGAGGATCTGCCAAAGTGTATTACCAGATGCGCCGAATGAAAAATTGAACAATAGCGGGAATGAAAAAGATTTAATAAGTTCTCCGGCTTTTTTCTTTGGGAGGGCTTTTTTCTTCTTTGGAGATTTTACCCACCAGTAAATAATTCCGGCGCCAAGGAAAAGCAACACGTTTTCATTTTCTTTCCATACCGTATAGGCGGCTGTAATGAGATAAATGGCGCCCAGCCACTTATCTGTGCCAATTGACTTACGGGTTAGTTTATAGGCGCTCATAGCGATAATGCCAATGACAGCTGCACCAACCCCATAAAATACGGCCTGCATCCAGGGAATACCCTGCCACTGCGTATAGATAAATCCCAGGGTTACCACTATAATAAACGATGGCAGCACAAATGCTAACCCGGCGAGTGTTGCCCCCAGGATACGATAGTGTACATATCCAATGTATATGCCCAACTGTGCGGCCAGTGGGCCGGGGGCGAGCTGGGCTAATGCCAGCCCTTCTTTATAATCTTCTTCACTAATCCATTTTCTTTTTTCAACCAGGTCACGGTGCATGTAGCCTGCAAGAGCAACCGGGCCGCCGAAGCCCCAGCTGCCTAATCCAAGAAAATAAAGCACTAATTGGCGCAGGCTATAAGTCGCGGTGTTATTATTGTCCATTACTATTTACTAATGTTTTATGCCAGGTATGTTTTTCGTCCTGCCGATACTTTGTCCGGCTGTATAGGGCATCGTATAGCTTTTCCCCTACGGCTGGCACGGGCAATCCACTTCATGATAGCTCCATTTGGCTACAAAGTCGGATTATCCATTATCAATAAATAGAATGAAAACGAAGGTTTTGTATAGTTTTTACTTTTTCAGCAAACTTTTTTTGTAGGCAGATGGACTTTTGCCGGTATGGGTCTTAAAAATCCGGGTAAAATGGCTCTGATCAGAGAAACCAGTCAGATAGGCAATCTCCGTCATGGAGTGAGACGTATTGGTGAGTAGCTGAATAGCTTTGTCTATCCGTAGTTTCCGGATGTAATCTCCAAAGGTGAGATCATCAAAATATTTGGAAAACTCCCTTGAAAGATAGGCGGGATGGACTTGTAACGTTTCAGATAATCCTTTCAGGCTAAGGTTGAGATTAGTATCTATCTGGTCCTGGATGATTTCCTTTAGTTCCTTTGCCCAATGAGGCACCTTCTTGCTATCCTTTTCATCCTGAAGGAATTTCTTGAAAATATCCAGTAGTTGGTTCTCGAACGGTTGTTGGGTGTGCTTTACGTGCTGGAGGTATTTGGCCCAGCTATAGAGAGCATCATACAACAGCATTCCTTTTTCCAGCAATTGATAGTCATCCGGCTCATCATGCGCCATACCGGCGGAGATAGCCCATAAACCAGCAGCCTGGGGAGCAAGATCATGTCTGTCCGTATCTGCCCCCCGAACTATAGGGGCCAGGGCATGAATAGCGGGATCATCAATGTTGTGTTTCTTTATAATGTAATCAAAGGTGCATAAATCATCGTAATGGGTGTACTCAACACCAGCGAGATCAAATGGCGTGGCATTCAGTTCAGCCGCTTTGGACAGCACTTCATTGAAGGGGACGTATATAAACTCTGCCTCCTGGTCTACAAATCTTTTGATCAGCCAGGGACAAGCTAGTCTGTCAATTTTGGGACGCTCACGGGTAATCCATTTCATATACAAATTGAATTCTACTTCCTTTAATTGTGTCGACACTGTCTACACAATTAAAGGCTAAATACTTTATCGTTGCGTATTTCCCCGCATAGGAGCGTACATCGGGGCATAAAAGGGAGAATAGCCACTGTAGCTGCCTCTGCTTACGCCAATGCTACCGGAAATGGAGAATGTTTTGTCATTGCTGATATACATTACACCTATTTTAGCATCCGAATAGGCGGCAAAGTTGTTCGTTTGCATAAAGCTATTGCCCTTGTTAACCGCAGGTTGATAAGGCAGGCTGTTGTAACGGAAAACAGAAGGTGTTACYGATACGCCTCCGAAGGCGTACAGGTTGTTGGTCAGTCGGCGGTTAATCTGCAATGCCAAAGGTACTGACAGGAAAGAACTGCTCCCTCCTTTAAATGCTACAAAGCCGGTGGAAACGCCTGTATATTTTGTAACAAACCATTTTTGATGGATGTTATTGGTATCGCTTACCTGGTGAGGGTGTTTGTAGGTAGATTCCATGCCATTGATAGCCCCGAAAGATGAGTCTATCTGTGCATTTACAGTCATGCCCGACATTAAAATAGCAGCAAAAAAGATGGTCCGTAACATACAAATAAAGGTAAGTATCCTTTTTTATTTAAATGCTAACAAAATCACAATTATTGAATCTGGAAATTTAGATAGTGATCGTTACGCGCCCGGTGAAAACCTCATGATGAACGCTCCCTCTATAGCAAAGTCATTGCAGTAGGCCCCCTTATTTTTGCTTTGAACGTTATCTGACACAAGAAAACCTTATACAACTATTAAACCCTTTCTTCATTTTAAAACAACCCTATTTATGAAACGAATCAACTTCGTGTTATTATTTGCATTTGCCACATTATTAATGTCTTCCTGCAGGAAGGAAGCAGCGCTAACTACTGCCGAAAAAGAGAAATCACCAGCACTTACAGCAGCCGCACCTGGTAACTCTATTGCTCCCTCACTGGCCAGCCTGCCGGTGGGCCGCCTTAGTGGTCCTTACAGGATCGTGAACGAACAAAGCGGTAAAGTACTGGAGGTCGAATTATCAGAGATCAATAACAATGGCGGAAAGGTGCAGCAATGGGAGTACCTGAATAAAGACAATCAAAAATGGATATTCACTGCCCTGGGCAATGACGCTTACATTATTACAAACGTGTGGAGCGGAAAGGTGCTGGAGGCACAGGCGTCCACTGCTTACCAGAATGGTGGCCGGGTACAGCAATGGTCATGGTTGCAGTATGGCAATCAACAGTGGAAAATTTCCGGTAAAGCCTTCATCAATGTAGGTAGTGGCAAAGTTTTGGACCTTTCCTCCACTACTGTGTATGTTAATGGCGGGATTATTCAGGTATGGGACTGGGTAGATGGTGCCAATCAACACTGGACTTTACAGAATCCATGATCTGATATACATTCTTTACTTTTCGTTGCAGATAAGTTTTTTCTGTTGCTATTGTGGCAGGGGAGAAGCGTGGAATATATTGATCAGAAAAGGGATACTTCATTTGTAATCATCTCAAAAATAAAAAAACAATATTCTAAAAATTTCTATTTTAGAATATTGTTTTTTTATTGTAGCCTGACCATATCAAGCCAAGTAATCATGTCTTTTATTTATTAAGTAACCATATCTCTTTTTTGAAACCTTTAAACCAAACATTGTTATGAAAGCCATGTCCGTAGGTGCGATTGCACTCTGCCTGCTATTCTTTGCCTGCTCAAAGAACGACAAGCCTCTTGAAAATCCTTCCACATCTGATCCGAAAGGAAAAGTAGCCGTTACATTCAGCGCAACAGGTTTTACACAGGAAACCGTGGATTTACCCAGTAGCAGCGCGAAGATGGCGGCTACCGATTCTATGGGAAGTTATGTCCGGTATTTCTGGTACCTGGCTTATGATAACCGCGGCAAAGAAGTAAGCAGACAATTTCAGAAGTCTTCCATTGGAAGTGCCTTTGGAACCGTTAAGGATTCTCTTCAGCCAGGAGGACCTTATACGATTGTGATGTTTGCTTCCCCCTTTAATATGCCGTTCAACGGCTCTGATACTTTGGGAAATGCCGGCTATCCGGATCGGAAGCCAAAGCCATTTCCGCTTGATTCCGCCTACCTGAGTTTTAGGGTGGTAAGGTGGTATTGGCAAAAAGAAGCATTTTATAAGAAGTTCACGATTAATGTTAATACGGATACCATTGTGGCTGCAAGGGCACTCGACAGGATTGTTGGTAAGGTAGAAGTAAATATTTTAGATGCGAATGCCAACCAGGGTATTGAAGTGAGCCTGGATAAAGAATGTGGCTATTATTTTTTTAACACAGGTCTAACGGATGCTGTTTACACAGACCCGGCTATCCCAGACATCGACAGGCCCCAGATCATTAAACCTTTTGTCAGGGTGAGTGCCACAAAGTTCGAACGCTTTATCCTGAATAGAACAGCACCCATGGTGGCCACTATTACTGCCTGGGATGGAAGCGGTCATATAATGGCGGAGCGGAAAGTAAGATTCACTAATGAATGGAATAAGAAGGTGATCATTACCGGTAAGCTTTTCGGACCCGAGATAGATCCTCATTTTGGATTCAAGGTATCGCTGAATACTGATTGGAACGCGGATAGTACACAAATCGGGTTTTAGTAACCACGAAGAGGATGATTTTTGAGCATCATTGGTTGCCTGGATAATGAAACGGGATATTACTTAGCGATAAGTTATATCCCGTTTTTTACTATAAACAACTTCAAAGACGGTCCTTGTAATCAATAACTTAAAATTATTTCACAAAAACCCGATCATTTTGCGCGGCTCAATCGTCAAAAAGAGAAAGCCAGACAAAATGGATAATTTAAAAGACAAAGTAGCCGTGGTATTTGCGGCATCGGGAGAAATAGCAGGAGCAGTTGCCCGTTCATTCGCCCAACATGGAGCAAAGGTGTATGTTACCGCCACCAACCTGGATGCTGTAAAAGCTTTGGCCAAAGAGATCAGGGCTAATGGCGGACAAGCGGAAGCCGGCCAGGTGGACGCATTGAACGAGACGGAGATCGACAACTATTTACAAAAGGTGGTTGCGGACAACGGAAAACTGGATATGGTGTTCAATGGTATCGGGAGCTACTATAAGGATGCAGGTAGTGGCAGCCCCACGACAATGGTCACTTTCGAACAATTCCTGAATCCTTTACAAAGAATTTGCGGGTCGCAGTTCCTAACTTCAAGAGTAGCTGCAAAGCATATGATCCAATCCGGTTCCGAGGGCACCATCTTACTGTTTACAGCCTCCATGTCAAGAACGAAGACCCCCAATATGGCAGGATTTGCCTCCGCCTGCGCGGCCATTGAAGGGTTGACGAGAGTAATGGCTGCCGAGTTTGGCCAGCATGGAATCAAGTCCGTCTGCATTTGCTCCGGCGCCTTGCTGGAGACAAAGAAGATCTCGGGAATGATCAGTGATTTTGCTGAACTATCAGGCATTTCCCGGGAAGAAATGGCTTTGCGATACACAAAATTTAATATCCTGAAATCAGGGCCAACATTAAAACAACTAGGCGAAACCGCTGCTTTCCTCGTTTCTGAAAATGGCGTGGCTTTCAATAGTCATATTGTTGATTTTGATTGCGGGAAACTTAATTTATTATAATATATTTAGTGGGTTGTGGTCTTTCTGTAAAAGCCTGCAACCTGCTTTATGATGAAGCACTAAATTGATTAAATGGAAAAAGGAGAAATACTTAAAAAAGCGTTGGCCGGTGATATCAACTCGTTCCAGACGCTGTTTGCCGAATTTCAAAACCAGCTGAAATCATATCTCTATCGTTTATTAACGGATCGGAATGACGCGGATGACCTGACGCATGATACCTTCATCAGGGCATTCGACAAGATATCCACCTTCAACCAGGATTCCTCTCTCAAATCCTGGGTATTTAAAATAGCGACCAACCTGGCCTATGATCATTTAAGAAAATTAAAGAGATGGCCGGCGGATGCGCAGGATCAGGGTGCAAATTTAGCCATCGGTACCAAGGAGATCCAGCAGTCGTTCAGGATTGTTCACCAGACTTCCAATGCCGGGGCTTATGAAATGAAAGAACACATCGACTTTTGTTTCACCTGCATCTCTAAAACCTTACCCATAGAAAACCAGGTAGCGCTGATTTTAAAAGACATTTACGATTTCCAGGTCAAAGAAATTTGTCTCATTCTGGATAAGACAGCAGGGGTTGTAAAACATCTCCTGAACTTTTCCAGGGATACGATGACTGACATTTTTGATAACAGGTGTGCCCTGGTAAACAAAAATGGTGTCTGCGACCAATGCAGCCAGCTAAATGGAATATTTAATCCCAAACAAGATCAGCAGGAGCAGCGGATGAAACTTGAATTGGTAAAAGAGTCCACAAAATTTAACAGATCAGAACTTTTTACCCTGAGGACAATATTAGTAAAGGCCATTGACCCTCTGCACAGTCCGGGCGCCGATTTGCAGGATATTATTATGAGATGTACCAGGACAGCTATCGGTGAAGTAAGTGATTTCTTTGACTCGTCTTCCGTTAAAGCAGACTAAAATTCAATACCCGCGGTATGTTTCATTATGATTTATAGTAAATCAATTTTAAATTAAACTACGATAAAATGAAAAAAGTAATCTTTCTTGCTGGATTCTTTTCTATTTATTTTTGTGCACAGGTAAATGCGCAGGAGCTTAAATCAGAATTTTTATTTGATTTGGAAATCACCGTCAACCCACCACAGGCGATAGGACCGGTGTTGAAAGGAACGCGACTTATTTTTCCGTTTAAGGAGGGTGCTATAAAAGGTGATAAAATTAATGGCAAAATGTTAGACTGTAGCGGAGAGTGGGGGCTTGTTGTAGATTCTACCACTTTTAAAATGGATGTCCGTGCTACCATTAAAACAGATGACGGCGCTCTTATTTACATCGCCTATACCGGCTATAACTACGCGAGTGCAGCAAATTCTGCTTTAATGCGTATAGGGAAGGGCAATGAACTTCCGCTCTCTGAATATTATTTCAGGTCAACTCCCGTGTTTGAAACCAGCTCTCCGAAATACGCCTGGCTCAATCATACTATTGCCGTTGGCGTAGGCCGTTTTCCGGCGCCTGGTAAATTGATTTATCGTATATATGCCATTAAGTAAAAGGAATGACAATTTGATATAAGTACGGGCACTTACGGCCCGGATATTTTACAAGCAACAAAACCCGCTACTATAGCGGGTTTTGTTGCTTGTGCCCTGTGTGTATATTAGATTGGCGGCTTCGTTCGATCGGGCGGCGAACGATTACATCTTATTCACTTTTAACAAATGCCAGAATGGGATTTAATACCTGATCCACATATTCCTGCTCCCTGGCATTACTTTTCTTGCTATTGGTAAAAGTATCGCTGATGGAATAATTTTTCATAAACTGTTTCTTCTGTTGACCAATGGCGTATTCCATGGTGCCCTGTTCCCGGGAAATATTGATGATCGTCATTTCTTCAAACGTCATTAGCCGTTGTTTGTAAAATGGTGTGTTGATTTTGTAAATGACCTCCGCATTTTTATCAAAAAGAAACTTCACATTGACATTAAACAGGTAATCATAGATCGCATAAAAAACGAGTATAGCACCGATACCGTATGATATGTACCTGATATTGTAGTTCAGCCAGCTGTTCGTAAAAGGAACTATTCCAAAAATTAAAACGGATATTATGGCGAACGCTTTTATCTTGGGCATAAAACCATAATAGGGCTTAATACTCAGCTCATGGGGTGTTATTTTCAACTGATATTTATTCATACTTATCATCCATTTATGGCCTTCTTATACTATAGATGTTTCGCGTTATACCACCCGATCCTTCATTTTCTTTTTTGAAATGGTGGTATTCAAACTCTTTTAAAATAAATGTTTCCGGATGTGCAGCATCAAAACTGCCGGCATCCATTGAAAGCTCGCCGAAATCATTTGGAGAAGCTACCTGCCCGGTATGAGGGATCATGACAATGGTATTATTGACCTTATCTGTTTTCACAATTTTGAACAGGGTGTATTTTCCCTCCGCGTTGGTGCCGGTGTGTGCTTCAAAAATGCCCACCTGGCAAATGTCTCCTGCTTGCGGATGCCTGATGTATTGCTCTGTATAGTCGCTTTCTATCTCATAAGATGGTTTCCCGCTGGTTTTTAAAAAGCCCAATTTATTGGCAGCAAATATTCCCGCAACGAAAACAATGCAGCCAAGGAAAATGCCAATTACGCGCTTTCCTTGTTTGCTGAGTTTAACAGACGTGGTTAGTTTAACAGTAGCTGCAGCTGCATTAAAGGAGGCTGTTATTTCCGGGCTCCAATGCTTTTGGGTAATAGTTTGGTGGCAGGAGGTACAGGTAACTGTTGCCGACAATTTGTTCAACCGTTGGGTAACCACGCCATCCTGTTCCTCCTGTAATAAAGTCATTTCAATGAAGCCTTTCTGATGACAATGGGGGCAAGTCACATGAGCCAGCGGAACGCTTTTTATCGGGATATAATTTGTCGAAAATCCAAAAAGATGCATGCCTTGATTTTTGTGCAGGTCAAAAAGATCCCGTTAATTTGCTTCAATTCCCATGATCTCCGTCACTTCATTGATTGCATTTTGCGCAGGTTGTTTGCTAAATAACCCTACCACTATAGGGACACGCTTCTCATTTCCATTCTGATCGAATATAAAAAAGGCGGTACTATCCAGTGTTATAAAGAGATATTTACTGCTGAGTACATAAAAATTGTCAAAATTATCAAAGTGATAAATTGCCTCGCCGCTCAGCGCATTGTTTTTATGGATAACGGTTTTTGCGTTGGGATCAATTGTTAGTTTTTTGGTTGTTTTTAATAAGTTGATCAACGCAAAAATGAGGAATAATAACGCCGCCCAGATGCCGATTTTCTTTTCTGCCGGAATAATAAAATACAAGGCTGCGCCTATAACCAGGCATACTACCGAACGGACAACTGCCGTGGACATACTGGTTTTTAAATGAAATTTGTTCCCTTCCTGCGTGAAATATTTATAATTACCCATGTGCTGACTTTTAAAGTGGTTATTCAATTCATTGGAACTGGCGTGAAAAAATTGCTACAGGCGCTCCTGCATTTTTATCCGCTTCCATCGGGCATATGCTTTGTAAAAGAATACAGCGCCCACCAGTAACAAAAAAGCAAGTATTCCCCATTTTCCAAGGAGTTTATAAAGGAACTGCTGGAAGTCGTTCATTTCGATGATGCCGCCTGCAGCTTCCCATTTTTGAATCCGGATAAATTGATAAATGCCGGCGCCTGCAAAGAACAGCCCGATGAGCAGATGGACGATCACCCTGGAATAGGGGTCTTTTTTATTGCCTTCATATATATGATCTCCGGCGAAATGTGGGTCATCTTTTTCTGTTTCAATTTTCATCTGCTTCAGTTTATTTCCTGTAAATCATTTGTACATTCCCTAAAAGTTTCTTATCGGGTGCAGTAAACCGGAGGCTTTTATAGTCCGTCCTGGAAAACGACATTTCATTTCCGGGTTTAAAATCCGCATCAGCTACAGGGACTTCACTGGCATT
Source organism: Chitinophaga sp. 01L420 (assembly GCF_056399985.1). Taxonomy (NCBI): domain Bacteria; kingdom Pseudomonadati; phylum Bacteroidota; class Chitinophagia; order Chitinophagales; family Chitinophagaceae; genus Chitinophaga; species Chitinophaga sp. 01L420. The sequence continues at coordinate 17,660 of NZ_JBFTSK010000061.1, read as the reverse complement.
GGCAGGAACGTCGATGCTTTTATCGGAGGCGATGGCTTTTACCACATCATTAGCTGCATCTATGGCCGTTATTTTAAATAATCCCTGTTGGTGGCTATCGAAAAGATATACCAATACCAAGTCTCCGGGTAGGGGACTGGCCGCATATTGTTCGGATTGCTGTACCTGCACTTCCCGGTTTGTGCCAGTTTTAGTTGTTTGCTTAGGCCCGATGCGGTGGTAAATAAATAAACCTGCAAACAGCAGGAAAATGGCGCCGAAGAACAGGATGTTCAGCCAGATCAGGATTCTCCCTACTTTTCCTGCATTAAAAGAGGACTTTACCTGTATCTGTTTCTTTTCAGCTTTGTAAAAGGCATCCAGCTCTTTGTCCCAACGCACCACTGGTACGTCCCGGTGGCAATTTTCACAAGAAACGGCAGCCGTTATTTTTTTGGTGTTGCGTACCCAACCTGCTTCCAGCTGCAGCTGATAGAAGGTCATTTTCATTTTGCCCCTGTCCTGACATAAAGGACAAGGGGCATCGGGTACTGGGATCGTTTTAAGGAAGAGATGATTTTTGTTTATTCTCGTAACTACTATCATGACATTAAAATTCCAGGGCCATTTCAGTACAAGCTTAGTTAATGAAAGCAAATTTGTCTTCGAACATTTTGCCAAATACCGGAACCGGCTTTTCAGCGCCGTTGCCCGCATTAATCATTCCCAGTATCCAGAATACTGTTAAAACATATCCCACGAGGCCCAGGAAAGACAGCGCCGGAACCACATAGGCAATAATATTCAGAATGATGCTGACAGCAATGCTGATAATCGCCAGACCTAAAGACTGCTTCAGGTGGTATTTAAGTAAATTGTCTGCCCGGTCTTTTCCGGAAAAATAGGCAATCAGCCATCCAATCAGTGTAATGTAGGAGATAATAGATAAGGTACGGTTGTTCATAAAATGTAAGGGTTTGTCGGGGCAATATTGCCTGGCACAAATATGCGCCTGCCACCCATGATTTTCCAAAACCTGCTATGCTACAAAGCGTCTACCCCTTTGGGCTAAGCGTCTACAATACGACTACATCTTAATAATATCATTGAATGTCAAATATTTATAGAGATGATAAATATTCATTTTATTATATTCTTACAGCCGCTTTTATCAATTTATAGTAATTTGCCGGCATGAAATTCCTGCTTCATTCGATATTAATATGCATTTACATTAGTTTGTCATTGGATGGTTTCGCACAAACAGAAGCTGCTGAAAATTCGCGAACTCGCAGTAAAAACGCATTAAACGGAAATGCCCAGCCAGATATATTATATCAGCAGGCCGAAACTTTTAGGGTCAATAAAAACTATAGTGCTGCGGGGTCGACAGCCAGACAAAGTATCCAGACAGCCTTACAAATTAAAAACTATACAGCGGCAGCCAAAGCGTACACACTGCTGGTAACTATTAAATACAACAGCCAGGAATTAGCCACCCTGACACAAACAAGCGACTCTGCCATGTTAATGGCGCATCGGGCGAATGATCCTGTAGCAATGGCCTATGCTTATTATGCCCGGGTGCTGGTATATAAAACCCTTGATGACCCGGAAAATATGGTAAAAAATTGCCAGTCTGGCCTCAAAGAACTGGAAAAACGGATGGACTATACCGTTGCCGGTAAATTATATTACCAGCTTTACGTGGTAAATTCAGACTGGAACAATGAAGCCAAAGTAAACTTTTACGCACGGAAAGCAACGGAAAATATCCTGCAAACGAAGGACTATAATATGTTGAGCAACTGCTATGCTGCCCTGTCGGTGGCCCATGAATATAACTATAACGCTCAAAAAGAAAAGCGGGAACTGGACAGTACCTTGTTTTATTTAAGTCAATCGGAGGCCCTTTACCGGCAATACCCCGGACAGGTGGCCGATTATACTTATGCCATTACCTGTATTAATATCGCCAATTGTTACATGAAATATTTTCCGGAAACGGACGACGGAGCCAAAGCTCAGGCTATCCATTTCGCCAATACCGCCAGAACCGTGCTGAAAGATGCAAGCAACTGCCAGGAAGTGATTGCCAGCAGCTTAGGCATATTAAGCGAATATGCCCGGAGGGAGAATAACAATGTACAGGAAGAGCGTTATCTGTTGGAGGCTTACGAGGTAATGAAAACAGAACAGCCGCCCTATTACTATACAATGATCAATGTGGTAAGAGGCTTATCTGGTTTTTACAAGCGCAAAGGCGATTATCAGAAAGCACTGGACTACCAGGAAAAAGTAACGGAATACAGTAATAAAAACTTTAGCCAGAAACAGGCGCAGAATGCACAAAAGCTGGAAATACAATACGAAACAGAGAAGAAGGATAATGAAATGCGGATCCTGAAAGAGCGGGAAAAAAGCCGGATGCTGCAAAACTATTTATACGCCTGTATCGCATTGGCTTCCCTGCTTGGCCTGATGTTTATGTTCCGTTCCTATCATTTCCGGTTACGCTACTCCATGCAACGGGAAAAGCAGCTGCAACTGGAAAAACAGGATTCCGAGTTACAGATAAAGCTGCAAAAAGAAGAACAGGCAAGGCTGAGGGCAGAGCAGCAGCTGATGGAAACCCAGCAGCAACAGCTTCAAAAGGAAGTAATGGCCAATGTATTGCACCTGGAACATAAGAATCGCATGTTGCTCGACATAAAAGATAAATTATCCGAAGGCGGTTCAGTAAACATGCAAAAGATTTTAAAAGAAGAACTGGTAATTGACAACGATTTTGAAAATGCAAAATTGCAGATCCAGCGTGTACATCCTGATTTTTTTAGCCTGATCAACGAAAAAGCACAAAGAAATCTCAGCCCACTGGACCTGAAACTATGTGCCTACCTCTATCTAAAAATGGATACGCGACAGATAGCCCAGCTGATGCATATCGAAGCCAAAAGCGTCCGGATGAGCCGTTACAGGATCAAGCAAAAGCTTGGCCTGGGAAAAGACGAAGACCTGAATATTTTCCTGCAAGGTTTGGGCAATTGAGCCTGGAAAGGCCCACATTAACTGTTCCCCAGTGATGTATTTGCTAACCAGGAACCGAAATCATTCGCCAGCCGCTTTGATTCTCCCGAATCGTGCATATAAATCCAAACCGAAAAGTTTCTTTTCAATTTTTTGTTCTATGAGTGCTATGATCATTTGTTTGATGTTCAGTTTTAACCTATAAACGTATAGTAATAGGAGGAGAAAAATCAAATTACAGTCATTCTTTTCTTTATTTTAATTAGCTTTATTGCCAACCAGTCCGGCATATATGAAACAGGAAATACTTACTCAGATTCAGCGTTTAGGCGGAAATATAGATCATGTGAAAGGCTTCTCACTGCAGGAAGACCTGGCTGCAATAACATTCCCGCATCCGTTGTACCCGGATTATTATGGTGACGAATTATATGGTGCAGACAAGTTTTATGCTGACCATCATCAGCTTTATATAGACGATAAGCAAAGCTTTTATAAAAAACTGGGAGATCACTTTTTTTCTGATCATGAAATTCCATATGGACAAGCATTCTTTAGGAATAGACTGTTCACTCCATTTAAAGAGGGGACATTTGACTTTGATGAATGGAATGATATGTTTATGGACGAAGAGGAAGTGGATTTAACCGAAATTTATAAGGTTACGGAGAGCACCACGCCCGACTTTATGCTCATTACCTATAGTTACGGTTTTCCTGATGAGTATTATGTTTGTCTGAATGATAGCAACCCCGAAAATCCAACTGTGTTTGGAACGGACCATGAAGTTTTTTTTAGTGAAATTACCAACAGCGGGACTTTAGAAGATTTTTTTAAACGCTTTTTGACAAAAGATGAATTTCTCAAAATAGTTGAAAACTATATTGAGCATCAAAAAACAGATAAGTAACAGGTTGTCAGCATTACTGCTTATAGATATATTCCAAAGCTTCATCTTTATTATTAATAAAATTTTCCGAACGGTAGGTGATGGCTTTGTCGGGCATTAATGCCCCTTTCTTGCCTTTCCAGTTCTCCCAGTACCTGGTGGAATAGTCGATCATCATTTTAGTATTAGGAAGCCTGAATCCGCGGACTTCTCCATAATGATTTATATTACCACTCGTCATTTGTCCAACCAAAATGGCGTGGGTATTTCTTTTAAGCTCAACGGCATTCATTAATGCAGAGGAGAAGGTTGACTTCCCGATAAGCACAAAGAAGTGCCCCTTTTTATTTAAATAACTATGCTCAATACTATCTATGAAAGGTCTCAAAACCCCCGAATTACCGCCATCATTAAAGCGTAAGTCAATAATTATTTTATGGGGTTGCGTGCTGGCGATTTTTGAAAACAACTCATTGCTGAACTGAGAGAATGGGTGATTATTATCTTCTGCACAACGTGCAAAATCAAAATAGAGTATCTTCCTTAAGGTGTCGTATTCATACCAATACGCTTTACCATCTTCCCTGTAAGGCAACATCGTCCGGTATTGGTTGGCCAGCGCTAATTTTAAACTATCCTTACTAAGGGAACCAAGTGTTACATTGAGCATTTCATGATTAGAATTTTGCAAAGTGAATACTGCACTTGTATCTGAATTCAGAATACCTAATCCTTTCAGGAAAGAAGGGTTGTTTAAAAATTGCTGTCTGTAAATCTCAAAATAGGATGTATTGTCGGCTTTAATTACTTCCCTGAATTTCCTGTTGATTTCATCTATAGGATGCCCGTTTATGGCCATCAGTTTAGATAAAAGACAGGTTGATTTTAGAGAATCAATACCGGTAACAAAAATGCCATCATCAAACATTTCAAATTTTATTGGCAGAAACAGATGGAATCGGGGCTCAATCCTGGTATGTTCATCGCCGATTGATACGTTTAACTTGAAAAGTGCTATCATGAAAGTTTCATAATCCAGGCTATCTGCTTTTGAAGCTATCATGGAAACTTTATGCTCAAATTCGGCCTTGCTTATTTTATCATACAGGTTTTTATGCTTTACGGGCAATGTATCTCTGTAATACATCAGGTCTTCAAGCAATTCTTTTTTTGTCAGGTGCTGTGAAAAACAACATTCAGGAATTAAAAAAGAGCATACAAGTAAAAAAGGAAAGTACTTTTTCATCTGGCACTGTTTTGTTTTATTGTTAGCATCCGGGTTGGTATATACTTATCTTGAAGTGTTAACTTAACCTGAATTTCTGCCTATGCAGGTGTCCCCATCTTATCAATGCTTCTACTACAGGTAAAATAGTTTTTCCATGCTCAGTGATCCCGTATACAACAGTTACAGGTTGCGTATCGCAAACGGTTCTGGACACCAATTTATTTATTTCCAAATCCTTCAATTCACTTGAAAGCACCTTGGCAGAAATGCCACCGATGTCACGCCGCATTTGCATGAAAAACTGTTTCTCGTCTTTGCTGGCGGCAAGATATACCAGGATGATCAACTTCCATTTGCCGCCACATAGATCGAGGCTATCTTTTAAGGCAAGCAATGGGCCACGACATTGTTGGGCTGGTAGTTCTTTTATCTCCATCTTTTTTTTTATAGATAATAGTTACTTTCAGGTTATTAGTTACCTGCGGTTAACCTGTCGCTAAAATACATCAATTCGGCCGATTTTTGTATCACACCAAACAATCCATTAACCCATATTTAAATTTATGCAAAATACTCAAAAATTAATTTTAGTTACAGGTGCAACCGGTCAGCAAGGTGGTGCAGTAGCTCGTCATTTACTGGCAAAGGGGTACAGGGTCAGGGCCTTCACCCGCAATGCAGATACTTTTGCCGCACAGGTATTACGTCTGGCCGGCGCTGAAGTGGTGGAAGGGGATTATGATAACCGGGATTCTTTAGACATAGCGATGGAAGGTATTGATGGCGTCTTCAGCGTTCAGCCTTCTGAATATTCACCCGGTTTTACCCCCGTTGGTTTTGGCTACCCCGATGAAGTCCGGCAGGGCAGGAATATTGCTGATGCCGCACAAAAGGCGGGTGTCGGTCATTTTGTTTATTCATCGGCGGCAGGTGCTGAGCATCTGAAAGGTACCCGTAATTATAGTAAATGGGAAATGGAGGAGTATATCAGGGCCATTCAATTACCGGCCACTATTTTACGCCCGGTTTGGTTCATGGAGAACTTTACCGATCCTCTTTTTGGTTTACAAACGGGTACCTTTTCAACTGCTATAAAACCGGATGTGGCAATACAACTTATAGCAGCAGATGATATTGGTGCATTTGCGGCCATTGCTTTCCAGGAACCGGATAATTTTATTGGAAAGAGCCTGGAGATTGCCGGTGACGCACTAACCCCATCACAGATTGTTAGTGCCATCAACGGCGTAAAAAGCGGCCCTATCATTTCTTATACTCAGATTCCGGTTGAGATCATTCGCCAACATAGCAGCAGTGCAGCGCGCGTATATGAAGTGATCAATGAAACAGGTTATAATGCGGACATTCCCACACTAAGAACCCTGCACCCTGGATTAATGAATTTTGACAACTGGCTGCAGAAAGAAGGGAAAATAAAGTTTAATGCGCTCACACACACGAATGCCTCTTAATCCGATGATGATCCGGCTAATGTTTCCTGATATGCCGGAAGGAAAACGGTATTAACAAATTGCTCAAATGAAGTAGGGGTGGTATCCGATGCTGATCCTGATCCCAACATTTTTATATGTCGATTATTGATCCCGGTTACCACCTCATTCATTAACCCTTTAAACGGAAATACTTTCCCCCATCAATGGTCTACTAGTTTGGTATAGAAAAAGATTTCTTTATTCAAGAAAAAACTCTACATTTGGAATTGTCGGGCATGAAAAAGTAACGCGCGTAATTTTAAGGTGAACATGAAACATAAGGTATCCAAACCTTTATACCATTTTCTATGAGCATTTTCGACTAAATCTGTTTATTTCCCGGATCTTATACTGTAGATGAAAACCTTCGTCAACGAAGGGACGTGCCATTGTTATACATATCTCTCCTAAAACAAAACCAAAATCAATGAATCAGAAAAACAAAGCTTCATCATCGTGTTTAATGCGTAGAATAGCCCATGCATTAAGGATCTGATAACGACTGTACTATTCTGTTTTTTTTAATATTCCCTTCAGCTACTACGTTGCGGAATAGCATTGCTATGCCTGGAAACGGCATGCCGCGTTTACCTTATTTCCTAAAAGTAATCCTGATTATGAAAACAAAGCTACTCCTGTTTTTCGGGTGTTGTCTGTTATCGCTGTTTGTACAGGCACAACAAGTCAACCCCACGGAAAGAGACTACCGTATTTTGCATGTCAATAAAAAATTTACTCCCGGAAAAGGATTCCAGGTAGATAATGTCGCCATCCGCTCCAGCGGGAAGAATGCAAAGGTATTATTTGCAAAAAATGACTATTTCCTGGTGCAGTTTGATCAGTTGCCCACAGAAAATCAAAAGGCAGCACTAAAAGGGCTAGGGATCACATTGCTGGACTATTTACCTAACCTGGCCTATTATGCGCATTTCAGAAAGGAAGTTAATTCTGATCAATTATCAGGATTAGGAGTGCGAACGATATTGCCGGTCGATGAAAGTCTTAAACTGTCGGACAACCTGTATAATGGAAAAGTTCCTGCTCATGCAAGGAGAGGGGATAATATAGAAGTGCAGGTGGTGCTTTATGCCGGGGCTGATGGCAGCTCGGCAGAGAAAAATATTCTTCGGTATGCTACCATTGTTGACAGAAGTTCCCCGACAAAGTTGAAATTGCTGGTACCACAAAATAAATTGAGTGCGCTGGCGAATGTAAAAGAGATCAAATTTATTGAGCCGGTAAGCGCTGAGCCCATACCGGAAAAGGAAGTAAATGAGCCTCGGAAGGAAGATATATTCAGCAATGACTATGGCCGCTCCAATTATGTGAATTCAGGTTTCGGTGGCATATTGTATAATGGAGATGGCGTAAATGTGATGATCCGGGAAGATGGGATGTATAACGGTCCTGATTTGCGGGGACGTGTGATGGACGGAACTACTCAGCCTGGAGATCCGGGCAGCCATCCATCCGGAGTGTCCAGCTATCTGGGCAGTGCAGGGAACATCAATCCACGTGACCGCTCCAATGCCTGGGGAGCTACCATCCTGGCTGTTTCCGGTCAGAATACCTATACATTGTACGATGATCCTGTAAAAAAGATCCGTGTTACAAATATGTCTTACGGCTGGTGGAACACCGATAATCATACCGTTACTGCGGGCTATAACAGCACTTCACAGGAGCACGATAATTTTGAACGTACCCGTCCAGAGGCGATGCTGGTATATTCCTCTGGTAACGTTGGCGACTATACGACTCTGGGCGGAAAATACAATGGTATGGCGGGATGGGGCAACATCTCAGGGGAGGCCAAGAATGCAAAGAATATATTGACAATAAGCGGTACAGATTATGAAGATAATTTCCTGGACTGGACCTGTAAAGGCCCCGCTTACGATGGTCGCATCGTTCCCCAGTTGGCTACAGAAGGCCAGGGCGGCACCTCTTTTGCTGCCCCTAAAATTTCCGGCATTTTTGCCATCCTTTCCCAGGCATATAAATCTGAAGTGCAGGCGCCTGTACCCGCAGCATTGATTAAAGCGGTGATGATGAATACTGCCGATGATGTTTATAATCCCGGTATTGATTTTAAAAGTGGTTTTGGCCGCCCGAATGTACGGCGCGCTTATCTGGCTATTAAAGACAGGAGATATGCTACTGATACCATCACGCAGGGCAGTCATAAAAGTTTTCCGGTTTCCGTACCGGCCGGCACTTCACAGGTGCGGGTAATGGTGTATTGGACCGACTATGAAGCCACACCAGGCGCAGCGCAGGCATTGGTAAACGATCTGGATTTAACGGTAAGTGATCCGTCAGGTAATATTACATTGCCATGGGGGTTGGATACTACTGCCAACGCCGTTAATCTTAATGCACTACCCACCCGGAAGATCGATCATATCAATAACGAAGAACAGGTAACTATTGATAATCCATCAGCGGGTACCTATAACATATTTATAGATGGATTTAACGTTCCACAGGGGCCGCAGCAATTTTTTGTCGTGTATGAATTCATAAAGGATGAAGTGGTAGTGAGCTATMCGTTGGGAGGTGAATCAATGGCGCCGGGACAGCAGGAATATATCCGTTGGGATGCATTTGGTACGCCGGGGACTTTTGACCTGGAATACTCTGCTAACAACGGCGCGAGCTGGGATACCATCGCCACCAATATTGCGGCTGCCAAACGGCAGTTTAACTGGAAAATACCCGATCTCGCCGCCAACATACTGGTGAGGGTAAAACGGGGAACACAAAACAGTGTTTCTGCGGTAGTACATGTGATGCCCGTTCCATCCGGACTGAAAACAGATTGGGTATGTGATAATGCACTGCAGTTGTCGTGGAATAAAGTTCCAACCGCTGGTGTACACTATGAAATTTTTAAGCTGGGACAAAAGTATATGGACTCCATAGGCATCACCACAGACACCATCTTTAGCGTAAGCGCACCCGATGCTTCAAAAGAAGAATGGTACGCCGTGCGTGCTGTTGGGGTCAACGGAGAAACAGGGCTGCGCTGTAATGCTATCCGGAAAGATATTGGCCTGTTTAAATGCAACAGCGTTATTACGGGTGTTGCATTTAATGTGAGGAAAGACAGTGTATTATTAACCGGGAGCGTAAATGCATTAGGTAAAACGCTTAGCAACGTGGCGTTTGAATATGGCCCTACCACGGCTTACGGGTCGGTCATCACTATTCCCGGCACTTTCACAGGTACCAGTTTTGCCCCGCTTCAGCAACAGGTTCCCATTACCATCCAATCCGGCGAAACCTGGCATTATCGTTTGAAAGGCAAACTGGATGGCATAGATGCATTTGGGGAAGACCATAGTTTCCAACCCGCACCGGGCAATTCCATGAAATTCAATGGTGCAGAAACCATGACGCTGGGGCCTAACAACGCCGTGAATGGGAATAAGCCAAGAACCATTGAATGCTGGGTGAAAACCAGTGTATATAACAGCGATGGTGGTGCGATTACCCTTGCAGGTGGCACCGGTACCACGCTGGGGGACTTTACGCTGGCCACCAATGGCGGCGATAACCTGTGGAAGTTATCATTATGGAATGTAACGCGCGCGTATACACTGCCCAATAATAAAGGAGAATGGCATCATATGGCCATCACCTATAACCCGGCAAATACCACAGCAGAGCTGTATTACGATGGCACCCTATGGGATTCCTGGAGCACTGGCGGAGCACTTACCACCTTGCCTGGTAACATACGTCTGGGCGTTCGGGTAAACGGATCTTCTTTTTATTATAATGGCGAAATGGATGAAGTACGGATATGGAACACCGTACGGACCGCGGCACAGATCAGGGAGAATATGCATCACCCCTTAAAAGGAACGGAGACAGGGTTGGTGTATTATGTAAACTTCGACAACACAGAAACAGAAAGTTATGACGTCACCGGCAAAACAGCGCTTGCGCAAACCGGGTCATTGCAGAAAGTAAAAGCACGTTATCCATTTGGAACCGGCGCTACCTTTGTGAGCACAGAAGCTGCCGGAACTAATGTTTTAGGCAATGGCGCCGATGTAACGGCTTTCTATAATGCGCAGGATGGCAAACCAGCATCGTTTTCAAAGATTGATCTTACTTCTGTCGTTTTCAATGATTTTTCTTCCTCGGCTTTCCGTGTAGGGAAGGAGTTCTGGATAGGTCACCGTTATGCTACCACAGCCGGCGCTGTAAACATGAACCTGGCGTTTACAACTACAGCTACTATTACTACAGATGATGTTGCTCATCCCGGCAAAATACTGGTGTTTACAAGATTACCTTATACTGATGGTAAATGGCAATATAGCGGAACCGCCAATGCAGCGGATAGTGTAGCCCATACCGTTACCCTTAACAACCAGACCAGCTACCAGCAATACCTGCTGATGAAAGATGAACAACCTTTTATGTATGCTTCAGCAGATTCRCTCACACTGGCAGATGCAAGGGCGGGAGTAACTACCAGATCGCAGCAATTCACGTTGTCTGGCGCTAACCTGCCATCAACAGTCAGTATCACTGCCCCGACAGGTTTTGAAATATCTGTCAACGATACCACTTACGTTAATTCATCCGCTGCGCTTTCTATTGCGACTACGGGAGGAACATTACAGCAGGCAAAAGTATTTGTTCGCTTTGCACCTGTTACGCCTGGCATATACCAGGGTAGCATACTTATCAGCGCCGGTGCTGCAACACTGGACAGCATACTGTTAAAACAAGAAGCTGTTCCCGTAGAAACCACCGCAGGCAATGCGATGAGCTTTGATGGAAACGGTGATTACCTGGAAATACAAAACCTGAACTGGCAGCCTACCGAATTTACTATTGAATGGTGGCTGAAACCAAGATCATACAAAAATTATAACCAAAGCATCGGTAACGGCTGGGGCTCTTTCCTGGCGCATGCCGACAGCGGTGGTGGCCTGAATATAGGTGTGGCTAACAATACCAATTCAAGACTCCTGGTAGCATCCGCATACACCGATCTGAATACATGGCACCATTATGCCTATACGTTTAAAAATGGTGCAGCCAAAATATACCGCGATGGAAGACTGATAGATAGCAAAGCAACGTCCGCTTATCCTCCTAACTGGACCACTTTCCGTATCGGCGCAGCTTCTGCAGATGCTATTGATGGAGAACTGGATGAATTCAGGATGTGGACCATCGCCAAAACACAGCAACAGATCCGGGAAGGTATGCACCTCACCACTGAGGGCACTGAGCCTGGGCTGAAGCTTTGTTTACAGTTCCAGGCGGCGCAAAACGGAGTGGTGGATATTTCCCCTAATGGTTATCCCGTGCGGCTAGTAAACGCGGTAAGAATACCTTCTAACGCACCGATTGCCAAAGGGATCAGTGAAACAAAACAAATATTGACGCCGGGCATCACCAGTTTCTCCCAAACAGGTATCAGTATGGACTTTTCTTCTGCCGGCACGCATCCAAACGGAGAAGTAGTAGTCAGTAAACTGAATGGTATTCCTGCCAATGATCTATTGCCATCCGTGCAGGACAGTACCTGGTGGGTAATCAATAATTATGGAAGCAACCCTGTTTTTACCGGACTGACAAAACTCAGCATCAGCAGTAATGCAGGCAACACAGATCCGGGGATCTACCGCTTATATCGCCGTGGTTTCAATGCCTTTGGAAACAGCTGGGTATTCAACAATAAAACCACGGAAACTTCCGGCAACAACATCATATTCAACTTTAATGGGGCTGATTCACTCACCACTTTCGGACAACTGGCATTCAATAAAACCAGTGGTATAGATGTGGCGGATACGCTGCCCGGACAAGCCTATAAATTTGATGGCAGCGATGCAGGTATCACCGTTAATAGCCTTAACTGGAAGCCTGAAGTATTTACCATAGAATGGTGGCTCAAGGCTAGTACGGCCAGCAGCTGGAACCAGCAGATAGGTAATGGATGGGGAAGCTTCCTGGCGCATGCGAACGATGATAAGAGCATGAGCATAGGAGTAGCCAACAATGCCGCTTCCCGTGTAGAAATACCGGGCGCGTTCAGTGATCTGAGTACCTGGCACCATTATGCCTTTACTTTCGACAATGGTGTGGTAAAAGTTTACCGGGATGGAGAACTGGCAGGTACTAAAACAGCCTCCTCTTTCCCTGCTCTCTGGTCAGGATTTATTGTAAACAACAGGGGTGGAGATGGCATCAACGGCTCACTGGATGAATTCAGGATCTGGAGCACTGCCCGCACGCAATCGCAGATCCGTGAAAACATGCATCACACCATAGCCGCCGGTACTCCGGGATTAAAAGTATATCTGCAGGGCCAAGGACAGCAGCAGGGCGCATTTTTCACTGAGGTATCCGGGAATGCATATATCGTATCTGCCGACAGCAGCGTACAACGCGAAGTATCTACTGCGCCTGTTGCCAAAGGTGTCAGTCAATCACTTGCGATAGACAGTGCAGGACGGTATTATTTCAATCAGTCTGGACTGACTTTACAATATAAACAGGAAGGTAGTTATCCAAAAGGAGAAGTGGTGGTAAGCAGGCTGAATGCCGTACCATATGCGGCTCCGGCAGGTGATAGTTATCACGGACAATATTGGATCGTCAGAAATTACGGCGACTCAACGGCAACGGCTGTCAGCACAATAACGCTGTCTAATGCGGCGGATACCATGCGTAACCTGCAGCTTAACAGTCGTCCATTCAACGCGTCCGGGAATTGGAGAAGCATTGCAAACGGTGTCACTGCACCAGGAGAAGAAGATGTTACTTCGGGAACTGCTGCCACAGATATTCGTAATAACCAGTTGGTATTTATACAAACCGCCAATGCGGCACCAACATTTGCAGCACCTGCGAATATCATCGTTATCAGAAATGATAGTTGCTATTATAACACAGCGCTTGCTGTTACTGGTGTTCCTTCGGCTGTGCAGGATGATACGGATTCCCTCCCGGCTGTAAGTTATACCGACAGCACTGCTGCAGGTTCCTGCAGCTCGGAGCTATTGATTAGCCGCACCTGGGTGGTCAGAGACAATGCAGGAAGATCTGCACGTCACGCGCAATTGATCACCGTAAAAGATACCACTGCACCGCTGATCAGCTGCAAAACTGATACACTGAGGCAAGCTAATAGCGGGGGCTGCACTTACACCGCCACCGGCACGGAGTTGGATATCACGGCTACTGATAATTGCAGTGCCATCAATTTCAGTTACTCACTGAGCGGCGCCACTACTGCCAGCGGTGTAACCACATTGGCTGGTGTTGCATTCCATAGCGGTGTAACAAATATTAACTGGACAGCTAAAGATGCATGCGGCAACTCAAGTACCTGCAACTTTACATTGACAGTTAACAATGCGCAGCTGTCTGCAATCATTCCTGACGTATATGTAGTAAACCCAGGGGGAGACGCGAACACTATCTACATCGGTTATGGTCCTGCATCGCTTAAACTTGCTACGCAGGTGACTGGCGGCAAAGCACCATACACTTATAGATGGTCAACAGGTAGTACGGCTGCCACTGCACAGGTAAGCCCATCTGTGGCGGGTACATTTACCTATACCGTAACTATTACGGACGCAAATGGCTGCACTACCTATGTAACCAAGCAAATTACGGTGACAGATATCCGTAGTGACCATGGTAGTGTAATGGTATGCCATCAAACCGGTAATGGAGGTTCATTCCAGTTACGTATTAATCCCGCTGCTGTGCCGGCACACCTTGCACACGGCGATAAGCTGGGCACCTGTGTTGCTACCGGCGCTTTCAAAGCTGCCGGCGAAAACACATTCCAGGTGATGGTAAGCCCTAATCCAAGCAGGCAATACTTTACACTGCAGTTACCTACCTACGGGGACGGTACGGCGTATGTAAAGGTGTATGACCTCAATGGTAAACTGGTGGAAGAAACCAGGGGGGCAGATAAAATAATCACCTTCGGAGAGCGGTTGATACCCGGTACTTATATAGTAGAGATAGTACAAGGCAGGAACAGGGAAACAGTACGAGTGATTAAACTATAGGAAAGCATTGAAGAGATAAAATGGCTGGGGGAATTCCCCGGCCATTTTATTTTACAGCATTTTATTATCGCGGTCGCCAGCCCTATCCTGGCTTATGAGCATATTATTTTCAATGACTAGTTAGCCCATGAAAGTGTATGATTAAAAGGAAAAATTGCCATAACTTGATGTCTGATACAACGAAAACGGAGTACAGAGAAAATTATACATTTATATGCTGGAACCACAGATAGTAAAAAGAGTATCAGATAGTTTCGCCCGGCAAAAACTGATGGGCTTATATGGTGCAGCAATTACCGGTATCGATAGTGGATATTTTGAGATAACGGTTCCTCCGGTGGACTTTCTGCTAAGAACCTCCGGCATATTCCATGGAGGTGTGATTGCCGCATTGGCAGATAGTGCGGGAGGATACGCGGCAACAACACTATATGCAGAAGATGTTTCTTTTCTGACGATAGAATTTAAAATTAATTTTCTTAACCAGGCAAGAGGAGAAAAGCTGATTGCCAAAGCAAAAGTGATCAAGGGCGGTGCTACTATTACTGTTGCCCAGTCAGATATCTTTATTGAAAACAATGGTAAAGAGAAACAGGTAGCTACTGCATTGATCACCCTTATTAAAGCAAATAAATAAATAAGCAATGGAAATTACATCTGTCAACTCATTCCTGGCGTATTACGATAAAATAAGAGAGCGCACCAACAGGATTGTAAAAATAGTACCTCCAGACAAACTGGATTGGTCCTATCTGCCGGAGAAATTCAGTATCGGTGATCAGATCCGGCATATTGCCACTATTGAACGGTATATGTTTGCCGAAACCATCGCAGGAAGGAAGAGTTCCTATCATGGTTGTGGAAAGGAACTGGCAGACGGTTATGATAATGTGGTGAGCTATTTTAATGAACTACACCAGCAGTCGCTGGAAATATTCAGTCATCTTAGCGATGAAGATCTGCAGCGGAAATGTATAACTCCCGGTAATGCTGAAATGCGGGTGTGGAAATGGATGCGGGCCATGGTAGAGCATGAAATTCATCACCGGGGAGAGTTATATATTTATCTGAATCTGCTGGGCATAAAAACCCCGCCCATGTACGGATTAACTGCTGAAGAAGTAGAAAAGCTCAGCAGCCAGCAGGGGGAATGAATTACAGTAAAAATGGGTATGGAAGAAGTCGGAATATTATTATTCGACTTTATCTAATTGTGCAAACAACGAAAAGTACTCCGTCAACACCGCTAAGAATTGCTGGGATTGTGTAAGATTTAAAACAATCGACTTCTCGAAATTATCTACGTTCTTAAAATCTTCGGTATAAATCCTTTCGCGTTCTTCCCACTTGCCTGCCACCTTTAGGTATAAATTTTTTATATAGAAATTTACTGCTTCACCATTATGATTTTCAAGTGAATTATTGGAGGAAATTTTAAATAAAAATGCACGTAGATGAGGAATCGATTTTAATTGTGTATCCCAGATATGATTCTTCAAATGTGACTGAACAAATGCTAACATTTCGGACTGATCAAAGGTTAATCCATGACTATATATGTCTTCCGGAAGATGCAGGTACTTGTGGTCAAATAGCCATTTTGCCAGTAATAGATAGCTTTGCTGCACGGTATTAAACTCATTCTTTGGATTGAAGCTGGAATGTGAAAATATCTCCCCTGCCTCAATGATGGCCAGTTCAATAGCTGTTATTTCCATTTTATCCCGTACAAACCATACTTTTATTTTTGTTATCTCATTCAGGGGCTTCTGGAAAAATATTTGATGGGAAATGCTGCTACTCTGATGATCAAAGTAGGCAAGGCATTCTTCGAGAGAACTTCCCGGATGGACAAAGCCTTCCCAAAAGTCCGATGGTTTAGGGGCAGCTTTTTTCCCATTGCCTGATTTAGAGAATACGGAGATATTACTAAGATAATTTTCGAATTTGTATTGATCGTTCTTAGGGCTTACAGGCGGATAGAATTTATCATTTATGATCTTAAATTTAAAATTATATCGGATGGAATTTTGTTTGTCTTCGAAATCTTTATCTCTCTGATTGGTGGTAATTGTTTTAGGAGGGGTGCCTAAATTATGTTGTTCAAACCATTGGACAATCTTTGGATCGGTACTTTTTATTCCTATTAAGTTTACTAAATCCTGTATGATCATTGTTGTGATTTTTATTAATGCTATGTTATTATCTGTAACCGGCCGTTATTAAGACAGGCTTATTTGCATAAGCTTCAAAGTTAAATAAATAATTAACTGTTTCCTGATCACATGAAAAACTACTTTCCAGTATTTTGTCGTTTTTATCCAAACAGGAATAACCGCCATTCCATACCTTTGCAAAAAGCATAAGATCTATGGCAGACACTCATTCTGATAGCAAGTTAAAACATGGGCAGGTACAGTATATTGAATTCCTGTCAAAAGACCTTAGCCGCGCCAAAAAATTTTATACAAAGAGTTTTGGGTGGAAATTTGTCGACTACGGTCCGGACTATACGGCATTTGAAGGTGATTATGTAGATGGTGGATTCACTTTAGGCAGACCGGTAAAAGGTACTGTTTTAGTCGTCGTTTATTCAAACGATATTGAAGCGACTCAAAAAAAGATTGTTGCGGCAGGAGGGACCATCGTGAAGGAGATCTTTGATTTTCCCGGCGGTAAGCGATTTCATTTCGCGGACCCTGATGGTTACGAGCTGGCCGTTTGGTCTTTGTAAATAGAATTCCGGTGTACTGCATAAAACGGAGAAACCAGTTATTGTAACCGGTTTCTCCGTTTTATGCAGTAACTGATTTTGCTGTTATAACAACGGTTAAGATCCGCTGTGGCCTATTTCAGGCGCTCATTGATCAGATCTACCAGTCGCTTAAATTCTTCCGGTGAATAACCAACAGATGAATAAATAACTTTTCCATTCTCATCTATCAGGAAATTTCTGGGAATATTCTGGGCAGCGAACAGGC
>NZ_JBFTSK010000060.1:0-51967 GCF_056399985.1 Chitinophaga sp. 01L420 | reverse complement strand
GGGTAATGCCGTCCATATCCAGATCTCCGGCCTGCACTATATAGAGGAAACCTAATGTATCTGTGCCAGTACCGCCCTGATAGGTAGCCTGATGGGTAGTGCCACCAATGGTGATATCGAGTGTAGGCGTACCCGTTACAACGATGGACTCACTGAAATGTGCTTTGAAACGGAGTCCTTCACCAAGATGATAAATGCCGTTGGCAGGAACATCTATAGCTGTAATAGTAGGTGCAGTGCCATCATAAACGCGGCTTAAAATATTGGAGGCCGTATTATTATTGTTACCTACATTCACGGCTACACTTGCCGGTATCTGTATAGTCACAGTACCATCTGCCGTTGGTGTGACGAGTACGGTATATGTAATGTTGTCTGTTGTCTGGAATGCACTTAACGTAGCATTGGTAGCGGTAATATCTCCGACTACAAATCCGGTCACTGCTTCAGTGAAGATAATGGTAGCGGTGAATGGTTGCTTCAGTGGAGAAGTAGCGGTGGTTGTCACCGCTACACCTGGTATGTTTGTATTTACGAGTACACCTGTGGTGTTTACCGCAGGAAGTGTAAGTACTGCGTTGTTACCGGCTGCATCTTTTATAGTACCAGTGAGCGCAGCGCCCAGTGTGATACCATTCATGTCTACATCTCCGGCCTGTACTATGTAGAGAAAGCCTATTGTATCAGTAGCGCTACCACCCTGATAGGTAGCCTGACGTGTGGTGCCGCCGATGGTAATATCCAGTGTAGGCGTACCTGTTACAATGATAGACCCACTGAAATGTGCTTTGAAGCGGAGCCCTTCACCAAGGTGATAAATACCGTTAGCCGGTACATCCATGGATGTGATGGTAGGTGCCGTTTGGTCGAGCGTGATTTGTGCCTGAATAGTTTGCGTATTTCCCGCTGCATCCGTCAATTGCATGTATACGGTTTTGAGTCCGTCACCTGTTGGCAGCGTAAATGCTTTTGTAGCGGCAACTGCTTCATAGGTGGAAAAAGCCACATTGTCTGTGGAAAAGCGCATCTGCGTAGCACCCGACGTTGTAATGCCTAAGGTGACTGCAGTGGCATTGGTAAGAGTGGCGCCACTATTGATCGTAAGCGTTCCCGTAGGAGCGGTTTTGTCAATGGTATAAACATCTCCGGTAGTAAAAGGAACATTACTTACGGTATTTCCCATGTCGGTGCCGGTTACATTCAGACGCAGGGTACCGTCTCCGGTGCCCGTATTGACTGTAACTGTATAAGTAGTGCCACTGCCGGTAACCCCTGAAATAGATGCGCCGGTAACACCACCACTGGTGGTTAATGAAAAGGCAGAAGTGGTAACGCCGGTAGCCGTACCACTGAAGGTTACGGTGTACTGCACGCTTGTAGCATTGGTAGGACTGCTGCCTACTTTTGTAACGCTGCTCACGGAAATAGAAGGACTGGATAATTTTATTACCCGGCCACTTCCGGTGGAAGCCCCATCGTCTACAAAAACATCGCCATGACTGTTGACCGCTAATCCCCACGGATAAAAAGAGAGACTGCCAATCGTCAATCCATTAAAAATTTCAGTACCTGACGCTCCCGTGGTAACAGGAGCCGTATACTTCATAACATGAGCGGCAGTGCCGCTGGTACTTTCTGTTGTATAAAGATTATCCTGAGCATCTATGGCAAGAGAGGAATAGCCTTTTCCGCTGCCCAGAGTGGTGGGAGTATAGCCGGGCGCTGTTAGTTTAATGAGCCGGCCATTAAAGCTATTGTTGGGAAAGTCAGTGATGTAAATATTATTCGCCTGGTCGGTAACAATGCCCCAGGGGTAGGTGCCGGAGCCTACGGCCAGCGGCAGTCCGTTGTAGATAGTTGTTCCTGCACCGGTTAAGTTGGCTGCAGCATATTTTACTACGCGATAGTTAGTCGTTGCGACATCATATTCCAGCGTCAGCAGGTTATTGCTATTATCAACGGTCAACCCGGTGAAGTAACGTCCCGTTTGTATGACAGAGGAGGTATAAGTGCCCGCTGCCAGTTTAATGATCCGCCAGTTACTGCCTGCATCGGGGTCCATAACAAATACATCGCCGGTACTGTTTACCGCGATGCTCCAGGGATACTCTGAGGCGTAGGACAGTCCCTGGTAAATAGCGGTAGGAGTGCCGGTACCATTGGTATACTTTAGCACCTGGTATTTGTCAGTCGCCGAATTATAGGCGGCTATGTAAATATTATCCAGATTGTCTTTCGCGATGGCAGTATAAAACTTACCTGTTTCCAGCACACTGCTGGTATATTGCGCCATCGCTTTATGGGATACAACTGTGCTACCCAATACCCATAAGAGTATGTGTAAAAACCTGATGTAAATTTTTTTCATAGCATTTGTTAAATGCAGAGGAAAGGATTTTGCCATCCCGACACGGTGCCTTCATGGATCACCTCAAACTCCTTCGCATCAAAGCGCATCCCTTTTCCCTGATCAAGAATAATTTTATGAATTTGACTATTGGAAGTGTTAATTTTTATAATGTTGGAGGAAGGCAGTGCAAAGCCGGATAAAGGATAGAAGTTCTTTTCTCCACGGGGCCCTTGTATCACTTCTGTGCGTAGTTGCTGCTTTACTTTTTCCCAATCTTTTTTTCGGGCATGAGGTAACAATTCTTTCCATATTAATCCTGCTTCATAGCCCATCAGGGCGTAGATATTGGCGGGTTGTTTTGCCAGGTTTTCAAATTGTTTTACAAACAATTGGTTGGCCTTGTTTTCATCTTCCCGCATCCAGGAGCGGGAGGTGTACAGTTCAAGGTCTGCATGTTTTACATCTTCGAGAATATCATCATACACCATGGCTTCGTGCACAAGTAATGGTATTTCTTTGTGCAAGCCACTCTGTATCCATTGTTCAAGGAATTTCAGGCCCAGACTTCCGCAGAAAATGGCATGTACATAGGCGGGTCTTTCTTTTTTCCATTTATTAAAAATGGCGGAGGTATCCAGTTTATGAGGATCCTGTGGATCAAATGGAAGTATATTTAACTGGAGGGAAGTACCACCAGCTGCTGCAGTGCCCTGCTGAAAAGTAGTGTTCAGATGATAGCCGGCTTCATACACGGGCATGATCATATGTCCTCCGTCACCAAAAGTGTTCTGCGCCCAATGGCCCAGTGCATATTGCGACTGCCAGAGTTGGTGGGAGGCGTAAAATATATCGGGGCTCAGATAGGGGAAGTGAGGTACATATTCTCCCATATCAAAAAAGAAGGCAGGCTTTTTATCCATCTCTATCAGGGGAACCAGGTCTGGTACTGATTTATAGCTGATAAGACCGGAAAGGATATCTACTCTGTTGAAAAAAAGCAGCTTACGGGCGGCTTCTTCACTGGCTTTTATTCCTCCCATATGTGTAAATTCCGGGATGAACTGAACGGTGCGTTGCCGCACGGGATCAAGTCCCATACCGATTAACCATCCGGTAATCAGGTGATGGGAGAAAAAAGGGTATATACCCGAATAGGGAGTCAGAAACCCTACAGTGAGGGATGGATTTTGGGACATGTTATTTTTGCTCGTAATTTTTTAATAGCTACCCTTAGCTTCTTGAAGGAAAAATACCTTCGAGTGCAATCAGATAAGTCATTGCCAGATAAGGATTCAAAATGGAAATAGGTTGACTGCCACCGCTAATTCCAACGGTGATAGTGCCCGCAACTGCACCGGGTGCAAGTGTGGCGGTGTTGTCCTGAACTGCATAACCTTTAATCGGAGTGGCGGATGGACCACTTCCAATAGAAGGCAGCGTGGCTGGTACCAGGGTTGCGCCAGGGGTGGTGGTCGTACCGGCAGCAGTACTAGCCGATGGGGCTGCCGTCAGACTGAAGGTTGCCTGGTGATTGTGCGCCGGCATGTTGTTCAGGAGAATAGTGGTATTTTCGCTACCTCCTGTTTGACCGATAACATAAGAAGAAAGACCAGGGCCTTGTCCCCAACCAATAGGCGCTCTGCCTCTCAGGTCCGGTAAAGCAAAGGTAGTCACACCATCACCACCATAAGTGGTGCCGAGCAGGGAAAAGAGTGCACTGTTTTGTGCGATAGACATTAGTTGTCCCCAGCAGAGGGCCCAGCCTCTGATGGCGAAATTACCGCCGAATAAAATGACCATTGCGAGGTACGGTTCCATAACGAATAGTATAAAGGTTAGAGAATAATGACAGGGATTATCTGAAGCTAACTATCACATTATTTCCCGGGAAGGAAATAGTCAGGCTCTCTTGAGGATTTCAACGACTAAGGGTAAAATTTTATTAATTATTAATAGAATTAAAGTGTGTACTTGATAAAGATAGGATTTTCCATTTAATAAAATACCGGGAATTCTCCCGTGGTTAGGATTCCTGTACTGCGGTCCTATTTCAGTGGGATAGCAATTGCACGAAAAGATAAATTCATAGGAATGCAATAGGAACACTATCTGATTTTTATAAAATGTTTTTTATACATATATTTAAAATTGAACAAGGGGGAAATATGAAATTTAACACACGGCTCATTCATTGGTTAACCTTTCTTACCTGTCTGCTATTTGCTGGCATAACAAATGCCCAAATCACCATCATCAAAGCAGGACATGTTTTTGATGCCCGAACCGGTAAAATGTTGCCCCAACAGATCATCGTGGTAAAGGATGGTAAAATTCAGCAAATGGGTGCCCATATACCTTATACCGCAACAGATAAGATTAAGATAATAGATCTGTCAGATTCATGGGTGCTTCCGGGATTGATGGACTGCCATGTTCACATGACGGTAGCATTTCCTTATAAGAAAGTAGCCATTGAACATATGTATGTAACTGAAAGCACTGCCTTACGTGCACTGCGTGGTGCACATAATGCGGAGATACTGCTGGCGAACGGATTTACTACAATAAAGGAAATTGGTAATGATGGCAACTATGCCTCCGCAGATGTCATCAAGGCGATTAAGAAAGGATGGATAGGGGGCCCTACCATTTTCTACGCAGGAAAAATCATTAGTCCTTATGGCGGACAAACCGCTACTGATATTGAACATGAACATTTATGGGAGTATGAATATTTAGATGCCAACAGCCCGGACGAAATCCGGAAAGCCGTCAGGAAAAATATCTACTACGGGGCGAATGTGATTAAGCTGGTGACAGATTCTTACGCTTATCATTATAGCCAGGCAGAAATTGAGGCTGCTGTCAGCGAAGCAAAAAGTGCGGGTATGAAGGTAACCGTTCATGTGCAGGGAGGAGAAGCCGCTAAAAATGTGATTCTCGGTGGAGCAGCGGCAATTGAACATGGAGTGGAACTGGATGATGAGTTGTTGCGTTTAATGAAATCCAAAGGCACCTTTTTAGTCGGAACCGATCTTTCCGTCAATAATAGTTTAACCTATGGCATAGATACGGTTACAGCGCTGAAATATTATCAGTTAAATATCGACCGGCTGAAACGTGCCTATAAAATCGGTACTCCGATGGCGTTTGGATCCGATATCATTATTGATATCCCGGGAAAAGACAGGGCACAGACGATACTGGAAGTGCTACAGACGTGGAAAGATGCGCAAATTCCAAATGACTATATCCTGCAGTGTATGACCATTCATGCAGCAACATTGTTGGGCATAGAAAAAGAAAGAGGCATCATAGCACCCACATTTTTTGCTGATATAATTGCAGTGAAAACAAATCCCCTGGACACTATTGATGCAATAAAACATACCAGTTTTGTGATGAAAGAAGGAAAAGTAATCCGTCAGGATTAATGGAAGAGGTATGAATGTGTAGCTGGGACAGCTGGCACATTGCTGCTGTTTTGCAGCAGAAATACCGTATTTTTAAGATGAATCTGTAACAATAGCTTAGCTATGCATGCCGGACGCCGTTACCTGTCAATATAAAATAAGATCATGTACCTTATAAAAATAGGTTGCCTGCTGGCCGCTTTTTTCTCACTTCATCCTCCACTGTTTTCACAGGATACTACTGCGCTGATCCTGAAAGATATCCGGAATAAATGCCAGCAGGTCAATGCAGGCAAACCTGCTTACAGGAAAGTAGAGGCGGACCCGTCACAAACTTCGGAAGGGGGAGAAGCAATGGGCTATTTTAATAAAGGTAGTATCGTACTGATAGAGGAGCGCATGTATTGGGAGAGCGGGAAGTCCCGGAGATCTATCTATTATAATAACGGATTACCTGTTTTTATCTTTTTGCAGGCAAGTACCTACAATGTTCCATACTATGATTCTACATTTAATAGCAAACTTACTAAAGTAACGGAAGACAGGTCCTATTTCTATAAAGGTAAAATGATCCGTTGGATAGATGCCAAGAAGAAAGTCTTTTCTGCCAGAGATAGCATGTATGCTGAAAAAGAAGCAGGCGCTTTAAGTCTTGCTAAAGAATTATATGATAAGGTACTGGCGGCAGACACTTCTAAAAAGGTGTTGCCGCCTGGCAAGCCCCGGACTAAATAATTATCGTGGCCAACGTCTGCCTGTTTTATCGGGACAGGCTCATAAACATATTGCTACAGGCATAGTATAATTTTTTACTCCTCTTCACCCTTTTTTACACCTGCATTGCCTTAATAAGGGAACATTACCCGCCGGGTAATATTTACAAACCGTAATTATTCTGATATGAGCATTGCTAAATATGGGCTTTTCCTGCTGCTGCCCGCAGTGGGCTTCACTTCTTTTGCCGCCTCCCGAACAGACGGAGAGGTGGATGTCAACCGGAAGAACGTAATACGCCTGGTGATGAAGCGCATCAAAAATCAACACTATGCACCGAAACCGGTAGATGATAATTTTTCAAGGACGATCTGGCAGAACTACCTCAAAGCATTGGATGGCAACAAGAATACGCTCTTGAAAAGTGATGTGGAAAGTTTACGTAAATATGAAACGCTGATTGATGATGAACTGGAAAACCCTTCCCTGGAGTATTTCAATGCCATCTATACCGTGTCTATGCAACGTTTGAATGAATTGACGGTGATATACAGGGACCTGCTTTCAAAGCCGATGGATTTCAGCAAAAAAGAAACCATACAACCCGATCGCAGCAAGGCGGACTTTCCCGCTGATGAAGCGGCTCGCCGGGAAGTATGGCGTAAGAGCCTGAAATATTCCGTGTTGAAAAAAATGCTGGAGCTGCAGCAGGTCGATAAAACGAAAAGTGATGCGGTGGCGGAAAGAGAAGCCAGGGCCGCTGTGCTGTTGTCAACGGATGGATTATTTAAAAACCTCCTCGGCAGCAACGCACCTGATGATCGTTTTAGTGCTTACATGAATACGATCACGCTGGAAATGGATCCGCATACGTCTTATTTGGCTCCTGTGGATGCGGGAATCCGTGATGCGCAGATGGCGCACCGCTACTATGGTCTTGGCCTGGAGCTAACTTCCAAAGACGGTACTATCCTAATAAAAAGAGTGTTGTCTGGGGGAACCGCCGATGCCAGTGGCTTACTGCAACCGGAAGATTGTATACTTCGGTTGAGCGATGCTGCCGGTAAAATGGTAGACATCAGTGGCATGAGCATCCTCGACGTATCCAGGATGATCCGCGGTGAAAAGGGGACAACCCTGAAACTGTTGGTGCGCAAGTCTTCCGGCGGTGAAAAAGAAATGACCCTCACCCGTGGCGAAATTGTAGAAACAGAAAACGCTGCTAAAAGTGCGGTGATAGAAAAGAATGGTCAAAAGATCGGCTACCTGTTGCTGCGTGAGTTTTACCGGGATTTCAAAAGGGTGGATGGTGCGCAATGTGCGGTGGATATGGCCAAAGAAATCATGAAATTAAAAGCGGAGAAAGTCGATGGTATTGTAGTGGATCTCCGCGGCAACCCTGGTGGATCGCTGGATGAAGTAGTAAAAATTACCGGCTTTTTTGTAAAAACCGGCCCGGTGGTATTAGGCAGGGATAAAGACCATATACAAAATTACGCCATTGAGAATGGCGATCGAACGCTCTATGATGGCCCATTGGCAGTGATGGTAGATGAAAGCAGCGCGTCTGCATCTGAAATATTTGCGGCCGCCATCCAGGATTACAAACGGGGCATCGTGGTAGGAAGTCCTTCTTCCTACGGTAAAGGCACTATGCAGGAAAGTTTGCCGATGGGTAAGCTGGGAGATGTGACTAAAGGCATTCCTGACATCAGCTACGGTACGCTGGCCCTGACCATCAAAAAATTTTATCGTATCAATGGCACCACCACGCAGCTGAACGGTGTTATACCGGACGTGATTTTCCCCAGCAGAAGAATCTATCAGAAGATCCGGGAGAGGGATAATGCCAGCGCATTGGTATGTGATACCATTGAAAGTGCCTGGTTTATAAAATCGCCCGTAGCAGCTGTTTTGCCGGGTGTAATTGAAAAGGCCAACCTGCAAATCAGCCAGGATAGCACGTTAAATGAAGTGAAGCGGGAAGTGGAATGGCTCAAAGTAAATGAAGCACCGGTATTCAGTTTGCAGAAAAATGTCTTTAAAAAACAACTGAGCGATATCCAGTCACATAATAATGCGATCGATTCGGCCCTGAAATTAACTGCCGGCAAACAATTAAAAATAAGTGCCACGCCAATAGACAAGCCATCACCGGACAAAATTGCCCGGAACCAGGAGTGGCTCAATACCTGCAGTACAGATGTATATCTCAGCAGAACAGTAGATATCCTGACTGATTTTTCAGGTAAATAGCCGGATGAAATGAATAAATGCAGATTTTAGTCTATTTTGTGCGTTGATTAATTATGGGGGGCGCCAACGGGCTATGTATCAACCAAATTCAATAGAGCCGGCTTCATTTGAAGAGTTATTCCGACTACATTATTCTTTTTTATGCGCAACAGCTTATTATGTGGTAGAGGATGAAGATGCTGCGAAGGACATTGTGCAGGACTTTTTCCTTTATTGCTGGGATAAGCGGTTTATGATTCAGATTACGCAAAATTTTAAAAGTTATGCCACCCGCGCTGTACGCAATGCATGTTTAAACTATCTGAAAAAGAACGGTAAAATTGTTTTTGGTGATCCGCTTACATTAGCAGAAGAAACACCGCAATTGCCGGAAGACGATAAAGAACAGGAAGAGATTCGAAATGCCGCCCTATGGGCGGCTATCGGTCGTTTACCTATACAGCGGCAGCGCATTTTTTTACTCAGCAACCGCGATGGACTGAAGTACAAGGAAATAGGGGAGCAGTTAGATATCTCGGTAAATACCGTTAAAACACAAATCAAATTAGCTTATCAATACCTCCGGAAAGAGTGTGAATGGATGGTCATTTATATTGCCGTTTTATTTTTTTTAAAACAAATAATGATTTGCCTTCACCCTTTTTTTAAATACGGTTGCCTTTAATACAGATCGTTATGGATACACCAGATAAGGACATCAATTGGGATAAACTGCTATCGGCATTGGAGGATGGCAATACGACGCCTTTGAATGAAGAAGAGGCGGCCATGTTGCGTGCTGCCAGAGAAATGAAGGATAGGGTAAAGGTAGGGGCTAAATTTCCCACAGAAGAAGGATGGCAGCATTTTGTAATAGCAAAGGAAGCGCGGAAGATGAAAATGATCTGGCGCAGGAGAATAGCTGTAGCCGCTGCTGCCGCTGCACTACTGATCACCGCGGGCGTGTGGAGCTGGCAACAGCGTACACCAAAGCCGCAGGTAGCTGCTATCAGCAAAGCTGATCAGCCGGCCGTAACACAGGTACAATTAGTCATGTCTAATGGTAAAACCATTACGCTGGGTAATAACGCCCCCATTACGCAGGATAATAATGGCACACAGGTACAGGTAGATAGTACCGGTATCGTATACCAGGCAGGCCGCAATAAGCATGTGGTGAATGCGATGGATACCCTACATGTACCCAGGGGAAACCAGATCCGCATAGCGCTGTCTGATGAAACTGGGGTATGGGTAAATGCAGATTCCAAACTGGTTTATCCTGCTACTTTTAACGGGGATACGCGGGAGGTATGGGTACAGGGAGAAGCTTACTTTGACGTGGCACCCAATGCGCAGCAACCTTTTGTGGTGCATGCCGGAAGTACAAGCGTACAGGTACTCGGAACATCGTTTAATATCAGCACTTATGTGACGATACAAACTACGCTGACCAGTGGCAAAGTAAGTGTCAGCGCGGGTAAGGAGAAGGCAGTATTGTTGCCGGGACGGCAGTCATCTTACAATGTAGCTACCGGTAATTTACAACAGCAATCTGTTGAAACCAGGATCTTCACCGCCTGGAAAGACGGAGATATTTATTTCGAAGAAACCAATTTATCGGATATACTGAACGGCCTTGGCCGCAGCTTTGACTACGATTTTAAGTTCGAGGATACTACTTTGGAAAAGTTGAATATTACTTTGGATATGCATAAACCAGCAACA
This sequence comes from Chitinophaga sp. 01L420, assembly GCF_056399985.1. Lineage (NCBI taxonomy): Bacteria > Pseudomonadati > Bacteroidota > Chitinophagia > Chitinophagales > Chitinophagaceae > Chitinophaga > Chitinophaga sp. 01L420. The sequence goes on along the minus strand of NZ_JBFTSK010000060.1, from coordinate 41,527 downwards.
TTACAACCGGTACTGGAGCATATCAGGCTAACTATTGGGAATATAAAATTTCGCGTACAGGGTAGAACGGTATTTGTGAGCCGGCCCTGAGTACAGCGAAACAGGAACATGAAAGAAGTATGTAGAAACACTGCATTACGCCACACTTATGCGTAGCTGCGGGCAGGCAGTTTAAATCTTTAATATCAAACCAAAATGAAAAAAATGTTGGGCTTACCTTCATTCAGGAAGGGTATGCAGGGCCATGCCATGTGCTTATTGCTGCTGTCCTTTTTGCTGGTTATTTCGAATGTAGCACAAGGGCAGAATTCCGGCATCCTGAACAAACCGGTGGTGTATCATGCCAGTAAACAGCCGTTGTCGAAGGTATTAAAGGAAATACGTACACTCACGAATGTACGTTTCACCTACAACAATGATGCGATCCGAAAGCAAGGGCTGGTAACAGTAGACCAGAAAACAGGTACGCTGGAACAGCTGTTGAAACTGATCCTCCTGAATACAGGACTGGACTTTGCTGAAGACCTGGGAGGAATTGTTATTTATCCGCAGAATCCTATAGAGTCTGTGAGTATAAGCATTTCTTTCCTGGTCACCGGGCAGGTCACCAATTCGAACAATGAACCCTTGCAAGGCGCCACCGTACAGGCGCTGGGTTCAAAGGACGGAACGGTGACCACCCGCGACGGCGTTTTTTCTATGATGGTGACGGACAAAGAACAATTACGTGTGTCCTTACTGGGTATGAAGCCGGTTGTATATACGTCTAAGGCCAATGCAGGGTTTGTGAAAATTGTGTTGGATACCGCCGCCCAGGCTATCCAGGAGGTGGTGGTAAACGGGTACCAGAAGATAGATGCCCGTATGTCTACTGCTTCCGTATTTAAGCTGACAGCGGCGGAACTGATGCAGCCGGGACAGCCCAGCATTGATAAAATGCTGCAGGGCAAAGTGCCCGGGCTAATGCTCCTCAACAATTCAGGTGGCGTAAATGCCCGGCCTACTATCCGTGTGCGGGGTACCTCCACCTTCGTGGGTAACGCCAGCCCTTTATGGGTAATAGATGATGTGATAAGACCTGATCCGGTAGATATATCAGCAAGCCAGTTAAACAACGTGGTATCAGATGCGCAGGGTGGCAACTTTTCACTGATAGGAAACGCCATCAGCGGATTAAATCCTTACGATGTGGAAAGTATCACTTTTCTGAAAGATGCTGCCGCTACCGCTATCTATGGGGTCCGTGCTGCTAATGGCGTCATTGTGGTTACCACAAAAAGAGGTAAAGCAGGGCCTATGCAGGTGAGCTATAATAACAGTTTTTCTTTCCAGCAACGTCCTTCATATAGCAATTTACACCTGATGAATTCCAAACAAAGAGTGGCGCTTTCACAGGAATTGCTGGACGATGGCATTTTGTTTAATAGCGCTGCAAACGGATTCAAGGAAGATGTTAGTTATGAAGGATTATTGCAGTCCTTCTTTGCCCATAAACTTACGAATGCTGAATTTAAAAAGGCGGTGAACAACCTGGAAACCAGGAATACAGACTGGTTTAAAGTATTATTCCGGAATTCATTCAACATGACGCACGCCATTAATATGAGTGGTGGAAATGGAAAAACAACCTATTACGCTTCGTTAAATTATACGGATAGTAAAGGTGCCGCGCAACTGGATACCCGGAAGATGTATACAGCGAATATCGCACTTCATACTGAAATGGGTAAACGGCTGGCGGTGGATTTCAGGTTAACAGGCGGTTACAGTAAATCAGGAGGCTATTTTAATGGCATTAATCCATTAACCTATGCGTTGCAAACCAATCGCGCCACCAGTGAAAAAGACGTGTATCCGTTACTCGCAGGTATCTATACAACACAGCCGTTTCCCGGGCCCATTACTTTTAATATGCTGAAAGAAATATCCCAGACGGAAAATAACGCCAGTACCAGGTCTTTGATAGCCAATCTGGGATTGAGTTATAAAATTGCGAATGGGTTGTTTCTCAGAAATACGACCAGCGCTACATTGGATGCATCAGAATCCATGACGGCGGCTTATGAAGGAAGCAGCTATGTAGGCGCAAAACGTGGCTGGGATTGGGATTTTAAACCTACGGATTTACAGTTGGCAGCTTCCTATCTGCCTTACGGTGGCCTGGCCAGCCTGGCCAATCAAAATTCAATGACGGTATCTGTACGCAATATACTGGAGTATAACCGATCCTTTTTTAAAGAACGCGACCAGTTTATTGTCACGCTGGGAAATGAGATTACTTCTACACAAATGAAAGGTGTATCCTCCACAGAACCCGGATATTTTCCGGATCGTGGCCAGAGCTTTTTTGCTACTGATTTAAGCAGGCGGCAATTGAGCAGGTATAGTATTACCAATGGTGTCACCAATACGCTGTCTATGTTTAGTACGGCGGTTTACAGTATTAATAATAAATACGTAGTAAGCGGCATTCTCAGAACAGATGGGTCTAACAGATTTGGGCAATACTCCAACGCCAAATTTTTACCCAACTTCGGGCTCTCCGCCAGGTGGAATGTAACAAATGAGCACTGGCTCCAAACCAGCAGATTGATCAGTGGCCTGGATCTGAGGGCATCTTTCGGTACACAGGGCAATGTGGTAAGTTCAGTGGGACCGGAGTTAATCGCTATGTATCCTACGACGGGACAGGTTGATCCGCTTACCGGCATCCCTTTTCTGGGCATCAAAAGTTTGCCCTACCCCGATTTACGCTGGGAAAAAACATATCAATGGAATTTCGGAGCAGATCTTTCTTTGTTTAACAGCCGGGTAAATCTTACCGTAGATTATTATGCCAAGAAAAGTAAAGACCTCCTCGTGAAAAAGAGCATTGCTGATGAGTATGGGATGGAAAGTATGTATAAAAACGGAGGCACGCTCTTAAACCAGGGGATCGAGATGCAGGTACGGGTGGAGGTGATCCGCCGGAAATATACCAGTCTCTCCTTCAATTTTGTGAACAGTCGGAACATTAATACCATACAGGAACACGATTTTACCAATAGCTATGTCGCCTACCTGGATGGATCTGCTTTTGTTCCCGGCAGGCCGGTGAGTGCATTTTATTCCTATGCTTATAAAGGATTGAGTTCAACAACCGGGTTACCATTATTTAATCAACAGGATCTTAAAGACCGGGTAGATTCATTGGCTTCTTACCTGGTTTATTCGGGTCAGTTGCACCCCGTATTTAGTGGAGGATTTTCGGCAGCGTTCAGGTATAAAAGTTTTTCTGTAAATGCCGATTTCTATTATGCCCTGGGAAGTCAAAAAAGGCTGGACCCTTTATTTATGGAAGACCGGACGGGAGATGGTGTACCAACCCCTTTTACGAATGTAAAGGAAGAACTTTCTCAACGCTGGCGCAAACCAGGTGATGAGAAATATACAAATGTACCGGCCATCAGGGATGTTTCTGCTGGTTTAACCACTAGTGGACTTGGAATGAATGTATATCAAGCGTATAACCGCTCAGACTTACGCGTAGTGAATAATAGTTTTCTCCGCTGTCGGGGTATGCAGTTTAACTATATGGTACCAGCGGCTTTTTACAAACGGGCCGGTATAAAAGGGCTTACCACAGGGCTTTTTGTCAGTAATCTGTTTACCATCGCCAGCAAAAAGCTGAATGGACAGGACCCCGAAATTGACGGTGTGGGATCCACTGCATTGCCCGTTACGAGGCAATACGGGTTTAACATGAACCTGAATTTTTAGTACTGACATTTAAAAAAAGAAGTATGAAGAAAATTATAGTGATCACTTTATTGGCACTGAGCTCCATTTCATGCAAGAAGTTTTTGGAAGAGCGCTCACAAACGGATGTGATTCCCAAAACAACGAAAAATTTTGGAGAGATTTTATATACAAATGGTTATCCTACCACCTCCACTTACCTGCAGCCCTATATAAACCTGATGGATGATGATATCCAGTGCTATAACGGGCCTATGCTGGCCGATGCACAGGGAACCGTTGTAGGGAATGCAGGCGCTTTTCAATGGCAGCCGGACTTTATTGATGTATGTACGGCAGCCGGAAGTCCGGATACTAAATTTTTCAATTCATGGAAATCATATTATCAACTGCTTTTAGGGGTTAATGTGGCATTGCAGTACATGGATAATTCCGTTGGCAATGCTACAGAAAAAGCCATGTATAAAGGGGAAGCATTTGCACTCAGGGCTTTCTATCATTTTATGCTGGTGAACCTGTATGCGAAGCCATATAACGACTCTACCACTACTCCGGACAAGAGCCCCGGTATTCCATTGCGGTTATCTGCAAATCTGTCGGAAGATTTACCTGCCAGAAGCTCTGTAAAAGAAGTATATGCACAGGTGACAGCAGATCTGGATAGCGCCATTAATTTGCTGGAACAAGGAAGGGTGGATCAGCCATTATATCGTATCAACCATGTGGCGRCACACCTGCTGGCAAGCCGCGTGTATCTGTATATGGAGAATTGGGAGAAGGCGATAGCTCATGCGGATTATGTACTGGCTTATCATCCGCAGTTAGTAGACCTGAATAATTGGGGAGATGTGATCGATCCAAACGAGAAACCGGTGTTGGGGCTACAGAGTCCGGAAAGCATCTGGTGCTATGGACAGCAGCGGGAAACATTTCCGGACGGAACGGAAACAGCATATGACATTTCCCCTGATCTGGCCAGTTGCTTTGAGGCCAATGACCTCCGGAGTAGCATCTATTATATACAAACGCCAGATTTCTTAAAGGATTTTGTGGCATCTTCATTTATATATTTCAAAAGCTATCCCAGCCCAGTAGTGTATGCAAATCTGGGTTCTTCCTGGCGTAGTTCAGAAGCTTATCTGAATCGCGCAGAAGCCTATATCCAGGTGTATAAAACTAAAGGAGACGCTGCTGCTGCCGGAGAAGCGCTGAAAAGCCTGAATATACTCCGGGCAAAAAGGATCGATAAAAACAGTTTTACCAACTGGACCCAGCAACCGGCGGATGTGTTACTGACGAAGTGCCGCACAGAGCGCAGACGTGAATTATTCAGGGAATGTGGTCATCGTTGGTTTGACCTGAGAAGATATGGGATGCCGGCTATAAAACACACTTTTGCGCCTGGTATTTACACTACTACTGAATACGAGTTGCCCAAACGGGATCCACAATATGTGCTTCCCATTCCCAATGAAACACTATTGAAAAATATGTCGCTCAAACAAAATCCGCAATTGGGTAGCCACCGGTTACCGCGCTGATTTTTTTCTGCCAAATCATAAATTATATTTTATGTATACTGCCTTTTCGCGTAATGTCATTGTCGCTTGTCTGCCGCTGTTATTATGCATATTTATATCCTGTCGTAAAGAAGCGCCACTGGTGGCCGGTGAGCCAGCCGATTTTTATAAGCTGCCACAGGGGAATCAACCCTATGATGATTCCATTGTGGCGTTCTATCAAAAATATGGTTCCTATATATTGTACCGGTTTACCGAAAAAGATCTTACCTATGATTATTCCCGCTACCTGACAGTAAAAGGAACGGAAGGGAATCCGGCTTATATCAAAAATACGCTCGACTATTTTAAAACCCAGTGCCTGAATTTTTACCCGGAAAGCTTTCTAAAGAAGACAATACCATTTAAGATTATACTGGCGGCTGCTATTGAYACTTTCAGCCTGGTGAATGAGACAAGACCCACCCCTCTTATCAGATCTTTAACCGGCTTTTGTGCCTCCGGAAACATGCTGGCCATCGGCTGGGCAGACAGTACATTGCTTCAGCAATCTCCTGCGCGGCTCAAGCAGCTCCGTGGATTTATGCACAGGTCTTATATGGAGCAGGCAATACAAAGTGGTGCTATGGATGTTCCCGCAGCATTTATGAAGTATATGCCGCCGACATATAATGAGGTCGTTGGCAGGGAACGTGCAAATGGCATTATAGAAAGTGTAGGCGACCTGGCTTCGTCAAGAAGGAATGTAATGTGGGATTTTACCTGTTATGTTTGTGCGATTACCGGCCATACGAAAGCTGAACTTGATGCTACTATTTTAAGTCCCGCATACGATGTGAAGGGGCTGATAAAGCTTAAATATGATGCGGTCATCCGTTTCTACCAAAATACCTATGGCGTAGACTTACAGGCAATCGGTAATCATCCTTAAAAACCAGATGTATGAATTATTTCAATAAACAACTCCTCACTGCCATTACATTTTTCGGATGTACACTGATAGCTGCGCAATCGGCCGTTGCTCAAACCGCAAAGCCTGATTTTACCCCCAGCTCACCACTGTTGCAGCTGGCAGAAGAACCGGATGAGCTGGCGTTCGGCAGTGCTGCACCCGCCTTTACGCTTAATGATGTAAAAGGAAGGAAAGTAACGCTGGAAGATTTCAAAGGAAAAATGGTGGTAATACACTGCTGGAATGGAGGCAATGAAAAAAGTGTAGCCCAGCTTCGTGAGTTATACAAAGCCGCAGGCGACAACCAACAAGATGCCAGTATTGTTTTTTTAGTGATCTCCGGAAGCAGGGATCCGAAAGTAAAACAACCTTCCATGCCAAACTGCTTGGAAATAACATTGCCCTCCAACACAACAGATGCCGCTGGTGCAGCCTTTCTGAAAGACTATAAAATTACCAGTCTTCCCCGTACAGTGATCATAGGCAGGAAGGGAGATATCTTATCTTCCTCTATTCCTGACACTGCTTTTGCCAGCTTCTTTAACATGTGGCGACTGCAACAGGAACGCATAGACGTAGCCAGCCACGAACCATACTGGGACTATAAAGTAAGGGAAGGTGACCTATTGCCTGCCGATGTGGAGCTGTCTGTAATAGACGGAAAGAAAGTGACTACCGGTGATCTCCGCGGAAAAGTAACCCTGCTGGAATTCACCGCCACCTGGTGTTCCTATTGCCGCAAACTCATGCCACACCTGGAAAATGATATCTGGAAAGTATATCGGCCACAAGGTATGCAGGTATTTGGTATTGACTTCGATGAGCCGGCAGCTACGGTGCGTAAATTTGCAAAAGACATGAATATTACCTACCCACTGGTATTAGATCCCGGCGGAAAGATATTTAAACGTTTTGTAAAAGAGAATGGTGGTTTGACGAAAGTGATGCTGATAGACCGCAACGGCCGCATTGCTCATCTAAGCCAGACACTGGATGCTGCCGAACTGGAAGTCATCAAAAATAAAATAGCCACCCTGCTGCAAACAAATAAGTCATAAAAAAATAACACTGGACTTCACCCTTTCTGTCTTTCCAGTTGCCTTTATTTAAACTATCATACTTGACCATGAGATCATTCCCACTTTTAACAGCGATGCTGTTTGGCAGCATCGGCGCATTTGCCGGCAACCCGGTGGCTACTACTTCCCTGAATGTAAAGGTGGGGATTACCCCGGAGTATGTGGGCCTGATGCAATTCAACCGTTTAGGAAATAAGGGACTGACAGCATATAAGACAGAAACTTTTTTTGTAGCGAAAGATAAACCGGTAGCAGTTTTTACCCGGTCGGTAGAAGCAGGCAAGCAAATTGTTCATCTCGGTAATTATCCTGTACTGGTCAATACCGGCGACAATGTACAAATGGCATTATCGCCTAAATATAAAGATGGTAAAGCCCAGCCCAATCAGTTTTCCGCTTCCTGGACCGGAAAAGACGCTGCCAGACAGGGACTGCCATATCTGATAGATAGTTTGTATACTATAGGTGCTGACATCAATACCGTAGAACAGGTCGATGCTTTTATTACAGCCCGCTCACAACAGGTAAAAGAAGGCATCTCCCGCGCTAAAATAACTGACAAAGAAAACATCGCACTTATTAACGCATACGAACAAACGAAGTTATTACTTCTGAAATTTACCTTTCAGTATTCCCATAAAAATTTGTTACCACTTAAAGCTTATGGTGACTGGTGCTTACAGGGTTTTGATATTGCCACACCGGCCTTTTCCGGATTTGGTGATAACGGACTGGCACAACAGGCGGTGAATCTCTGGTGGTTTGCCAGGAAAATGCAGGACTCCACACTCACAGACGACTTTAAATTACCGGAAGTGATGATGCGGGCTAAAAGTGAACTAGTTAAGGGATCATTGGCAACCATACTGATCCTCGGAGAAGCCAGAACAAATTGCTTTACGCAAAAGTTGAAAAGTTTATTCAATGCTGCCAGTGGACTAAGTAAAGATGCGCCTGCCAAACACACGATAGATTCCCTGTACAAAGCTTATCACCAGTTGGAAGTAGGTGAGCCCGCTTTTAACTTTGCGTTGAAAAATGATCAGGGAGATATTGTACGTTTATCCGATTTTAAAGGTAAAGTAGTGATCATTGACATCTGGGCTACCTGGTGTAGCGGCTGTGTAGCTTCACTGCCTACCTACAATAAAATCAAAGATTCCTATAAAGATAAAAACGACATCGTGTTCTTAACGATTGGCTGGGAAAGCCCCGATGCAGTGGACTATTGGAAAGAGTTCTCCGTAACGAAACAAATCGCAGGAGAACATAACTTATTCCTTTCCAGCGACAGAACAGAGGAGCAATGCAAACAGTTTGTAGAACGCTACTGCCTCACCGGAGTTACCCGCTGGATTGCCATCGATGAAAATGGAAAAATAAGGAACGGTAACCTTGGGTATCCGACGGATCCCGCATTCCCACAAAGGATTGCGAATTGTTATAAAATGAAAAACTAAGGTTTCTTCTTTCTCCATTCTAATAAATTAATACGCTTGTTCAATAAAATTTCAACGCTGTTGATAGTGGGATGCTGTTGCTTTTATAACGGTATTGCACAAACGAAAAATGAAGGGGTAAACATAGACGAAGCTTTTGCACCACTGGTCCGTCCGTCCGGCAATAACAGCCGTACGGCGGATGGGAAACCAGGTACGCAGTACTGGCAGAACCAGGCAGATTATAATGTACAGGCATCTTTCGATACCCTTACACGGAAAATAGAAGGAAAAGCTACCATTACCTATACAAACAACAGCCCGGTTACGCTCACCTATGTATGGCTGACGGTGACACAAAACCGCTTCCGGAAAGATTCACGTACCGCGCTCTTAACGCCTCCTGCGGGCAGTCGTTTCGGCGTGCAGGAATATACGGAGGGATGCCGGATCCATCAGCTACAGGCAGGAGTGGGAGGACAGCCATTGAAAAAAGCAGTCTACGATATTACAGATACTTATGTAAAAGTAGCGCTGCCGGCGCCGTTAAAGCCCGGTGATAAAGCTGTGATGGAAGTAGCCTATGATTTTACGTTGCCTTTCAACGGATCGGATTACTTCGGTATCCTGGACGCTACACACGGAAAAGTATTTCAGTTTGCGGGGTTGTTTCCAAGAGTGGTGGTGTATGATGATATACAAGGCTGGAATGTATTTGTTGGCGGGTATTATGTAGAACCGGGTGCCCTGGATATAAGCGTCACCCTGCCAGCGGGATTAACGGTACAGGGCACCGGTCAACTGATGAATCCGGAAGCGGTACTGCCGCCAACGGTATTAAAACGCTATCAGCAGGCGTGGAAAAGTGATACCGTAGTACATATCATCACAGAAGGGGAAGCGGTGAAAGTGACAGCATTGCCCGGACAAAAAACATGGCGCTTTCATATCGACAATGCCGGAGACGGTATGTGGGCGGCATCTGCCGCCTTTGTATGGGATGCGGTGAAAGTAAACCTGCCTGCAGGAAAACAAATGCTGGCGATGGCATTATACCCGCCGGAAAGCAATCCCGAATGGAAGCCCATCGTGGGGCAAATGAAACGCATGGTGGAAACGTATTCCGGTTTATGGGCGCCTTATCCTTACAATACCTGGGTTAATATAGGCGGTTCCGTTACAGGCATTGCCTCCCCGGCAGTATCCATATTGCATTATAAAAACACCGGGTTTGGTAATAATGTGTGGACTAAATCCAATCATGAGCTCGGCCACACCTGGTTTAACATGCTGATCGCTGCCGATAGCCGGCATGGCTGGATGTGTGAAGGGTTGAACACTTTCATCAACCTTATTAACTGCGATTCTTTAAAAGGAGAGGCTGCCTTTCAAATGGAAAGTGCCATTGAATGGCTGTCTGCCAAAAAAAGTATACAACCGTTGAATACGCCTGCGGCATCTGTAACAACGCAGAATATGGCCATGGTCATGTATGTGAAGCCTTCGGTGGCACTATCGCTGCTGCGTAATGACGTAATAGGTCCCGCACGTTTTGATCCCGCTTTCCGCGCATTTGTAAAGGACTGGTCTTTTAAACATCCTACTCCTGACGATTTTTTCCGTGCCATAGAAAACGGCACCGGAGAGGATCTCAGCTGGTTCTGGCGCAGCTGGTTTCTGACCGACTGGAAATCAGATCAGGCGGTGAAGCAGGTGATATATGTAAACAATGATCCGTCAAAGGGCGTGGATATTACAGTAGAGAATAAAGGAGATTTGGTGATGCCAGTAAACATACTGATTCGCGAGTTTAACGGTGACGCACATACGCTGCATTTCCCCGCACAGATCTGGCAATTGGGACGTACACATACTTTCCATTATGCATCGGTTTCTCCGGTCACAGCTGTGATCATTGATCCGCTAAAAGCGATTCCGGATACAGATCGCAGCAATAATGAGTGGAAAGGCAGTGGTGCAAAGTTATCCATCGGAAAGGAAGTAAATGTCTCCCGTGTTATTGCCCGTTATCTGCTGGCCATTCGTGGTGAAGAGCGCCTGCGGCAGATGCATATTGCCGCATTGACCTACGCATCATCGGTTGGTGGCCAGTATGTATTTGCAAAAAATAATACTGCAGATGGTCAGCATCGAATGACGATTACGCTGAGTAATCTGAACCTGCAGCTACGCAGCGTGGTGGTGACCGACAGCAGCATTAGCAGCGAACGGCTGGGAGCCGCTGCAGGACTGAATGCACAGCAGGAAGAAGAATTACGTATGTCCGTTGCTGTTATTCCTGAACTGCATTTTTTTGAAAAAAAGTATCATGCAGTATTAAGTGACTCTACGATTCACATCAATGGTATGAACGCCTATGTAGTGAGCGTTACTGCACCGGCAGGCGCAAAGTGGAACTACTATTATGATGTGGTGACTGGTTATAAAATACAGGAAGAATGTGCCGGTAAGCCAGCGGAAACTCCTTTCTGCACAAAGCTGGAGTTTTCCGGTTATCAGCCACAGGAGGGGATGACTTTACCCCGTCAGCTGATCATCAAATTTTATGAAGAAGCCGAAGAAAGCCTGGTGCTGAATAAATTGGAATTACGTCACTAACCATAAATCACTTAAAACAAGCTATATGAAAAAAATAATGTTAGGGCTTAGCCTGTGTGTAGCTTTTGGGGCCAATGCCCAAAAGCGTCTGGATCTGAATGTGAAAATTCCTGGATTGCCAAATGGCGACACCGTAGTTTTATGGGGCCCGTTAACCAATACCGTGGATAAAGCCGTGGTGACCAACAGCACGATCCATTTCGATGTAGATATGAAAGACGGTGGTTCTACCTATATTATGCAGGTAGGTAATGATGGTAATGACCAGCATGGCACTGTACTTTACCTGGAAGCAGGTAAAATGAACATCACCGGTAAAGGGCCTTATTTTAAGGACGCGGTGTTGACTGGTAGCCCCTTTGTGGCAGATTGGGTAGATGTTTCTAAAAACATTCTCGATGGCGATACGCTGGGTGCACAGAAGGATGCCCTTGCCAATAAAATGGCCGCTGCCAGCCAGATTGGCGATGCAGAAGCTGCACAGGAAGCGAATGTTGCGCTGATGGCCTTGAACCAAAGAGAAGTGGATGCCAGTCTGAAATGGATCAACAGTCATCCTAACTCCGGCGTATGTTCTTACCTGGTAAACTCTTACCTGTCCGCTCTTCCAAAGAAAGAGGTAATGAATATCATCGACAAACTGGGCCCTGATGCTAAAAATACGTTTACAATTAAGAAAATGATGAACGACTTCACCGGTGGGATTCTGAATTTAAAAGGAAAAGATGCACCTGCCTTTACGATGCCGGATACCAATGGCAAGGCCGTATCACTGGCTGATTTTAAAGGTAAATATGTATTGCTCGATTTCTGGGCCAGCTGGTGCAAACCATGCAGAGCGGCTACACCAGGGTTAGCAGCTACCTACGAAAAGTATAAGAACAAAAATTTTACGGTTCTTTCCGTATCCCTGGACAAGGATAAAACGAAATGGTTACAGGCCGTCGCAGAAGACAAAATGGTGTGGCCACAGATCAGCGACTTAATGGCGGAAGAAAGCCCGGTGACAAAAGCCTATGGAGTGAAGGCCATTCCCGCTGCAGTGCTGATTGACCCCAATGGTAAAGTGATCATGATAGGTGTTGCGGCAGGTGATGGACTGGACCAGCTGCTGGCCGATCTGTTGAAGTAAAAATATATCCTCCAATTGATATCCTGTTAAAAAAGAGACCGTTGTAAAACGGTCTCTTTTGATGTATAATCCTCCTGAAAATGATATATTTGTTTGTAGGATCACGACTACAGTAACTAAAGAAAACAGTTATGAAAACATTACTCGTACCGGTTGATTTTAGCACTACTTCTGAGGAAACCATCCACTTCGCTGCGGCCTGGAGTCAGCACTATGAGTATAAGCGGGTGATTCTCCTCAAGACCTTCTACCAAAATGTTTTCAGTGACATTGTGATGGCGGCGGAATATGGTGCAGTGAGTCACGATTTTATGGAAAGTCATCGGGAAGAGGCCATGGAGCACCTGGAAACGCTGTCGCAGAAAATAAAGGAGGTAGTGGATGTTACGGTAGAGATAGCGGTCAGTGAACTGCCGTTGTTAAGAGCGGTGATGGAAGTGATCCATGAAGAAACGCCTGATATGGTGATGCTGGGCAGCGAGCATGGCAAGGCAGACAGCCTCATTTCCCGTAACATTATCCCGATCGCTAAAGCCAGTCCCATCAGGGTGATGGTGGTCCCGGCAGGATTTACCTATCAACCGGTAAAAAATGCGTTGGTGCCTGCAGATTTTAATGCCCTGCATGCCCTGGATAAACTGAATAAATTAAAGGCATCCCCGGTGTGGGCAGCTACCCGTTTAATGGTGCTGAATGTAGACCCGGAAGAACATTATGAACGCCCGGATGATCAGTTCCGGGAAGATGAAAATAACCTGCACGAATACCTGAAAAATTTTAAACACGAATTGTATTACCGGAACGATAAGGACATTCTCAGCAGCATCATCAATTTCACTGCTACCAATGATGTGCAGCTCATTATCGCCTTACCGGGAAAACGCAGTTTTCTGTATTCCCTCACACATAAAAGTATTTCTGACGCTATTTGCCGCTCCGCGAAAGTGCCGGTCATCATCCTCAAGTAAGTGAGGGCGCTTTAACCGGTTTGGCCACAAATAGTAATCCGATGAACAACCCGGCTTCGGCAGCCATTATCAGCAGGTAATGCAGAGAGGTGGTGTCAAAATCACCCGTTACCCAGAAAAACAACAATGCCGATAATCCGCATACCATGCCAATCGATGAAATGCCCCACTTCGTTATTTCCAGCCATTGATAAGCTTTATGTACCATTTCCGTTGAGGCGGGAACGTTAGGGGCCGTTTTGCGGAGCAGGTAAATATTTTCTATGATGTCGCATAGCCAGGGCAACAACTGTAGCCATGCCAGCCATTCGAACAGGGTGGTACCAGCGGGATTCATTTTCTCTGCTACTTTTATGCATACCAGGAATATACTGCCATATGCGGCGGRCATAAACAGAAAATCTGTCCATAACTGTCCGCGTAAGGCCGACAGGGTTTTAGGTCGTTGATCTACCGGTAATGCATATACGCCTTTTATAAGCGCCGGTATTTCATATCGCGAACCCGGGAACTCCAGGTCCAGGATACTGAACCTGCGCATCACCACATCCATGGTATAAAACTCCCGGCTTTGCTGCATCATGACAAAAGTAGTGAGCAGCAACAGCCCCATTGAAATGCATAACCAGCCCCAGGCATCGTTGATGAGTGTTTCCATGTTTGGTTGTTATTTGGTGAGTTGCTTTTGTAATGCTTCCCGTTTGTCTTTGTAAGTACTCCAGTCAAATTTTTGCAGGAAATCGCAGGCGGCATGAGCGCCCATGGCAAACATGTCTATTTTATCCTGGTCAGACAGGAAGAAGTTGAGCCAATTATATTTATCATCCGAGAGATCCACTTTACCCACCCCTTTCTGATATACCTCATTTTTCAAGAGGAAGTCTTTGTCGTAGTAATTGCGGATGGTATTGAACATGCGTCCCAGGTAGCCGGTGAGCGACCAGTTGAAGGCGTTTTCTCCTTTATCTCCTGGCTTACTGTCGTCCAGGTCTATACCGAAAGAAGGGAGGCGGGGAACAGGGATATTGGCGTTATAAAAAATGCTGATCGGGAAATTGGATAGAATGCYGCCGTCTACAAATCTTGCATTGGCGGGAGGGCAGCTATTGTGAAAAAAGCTTTGCCAGGCAGCTTTGATCCGGTCATCGTTGTAAGGGATATTATTGATCATATAAGACTCAAAAAAGACAGGGATAGACATCGATGCCCGGATAAATCCTGCGGGCTGCATGGTGTCTATATCTGTGGCGAAAAGGCTGCACATGGCGGGGAACTGGATCTTGTTCTGCGTCACCAGTTCAGAGGTGATGAAAGTGACATCACCTTTTAAATCATCAACGCCACTCTCGTTATATACTCTCAGTGATAGTTTGGGGCAGATAGCTGCTTTTTGATTCAGATCGCTGACCGTAACCACGCCGTTCTGGAATAGCAGTTTTTTGATCCAGTCATAAAAAACATCGCCGGGGTTAATTCCAAATCCGGAATTCTTCAGTCGTTTAAACAGGTTGATGACGTAGGATCCGCCAACGCCCAGTAACAGGGACCAGAAGCCGGTGAGTATAAAGCAGCCGCCTGCCCAGGCAGAGAGGGCCGGAAACTTGCTTCGTAGTCCTATCAGCACTACATCTGCAATTATCAGCAATCCGAAAAATCCCAGCAGGAATAACAGCCAGTTTTTGGTTTTACCGACAAAATCTTTTTTAGTAATAAATTTCCGGATCAGCCAGCGGGCAGCAGGGTGCCCGTCTACCAGTGAAAAGAAATCGAGTTCACAGATGGCCTGCAATACTTCTTTTGACTTTTTATCCTGCTTGTTTTTAATGACAGTGAGGAGGGCGGTGTTGATAGCGCCGGCACTGGTACCGGCCAGCCGCAGAAAACGAATCCCCATTTCTTCCAGTATGTAGGTGTATCCTACGAGGGCAATCCCGAATACACCACCACCTTTTTGTACCAGGTTTACATACTGATTCCCGGCGGCATCTACTACATCCGATATCACAAAGGGCCTGCCGCCGCTGGCGGGGTCAAAGCTTTTCTTTAAATTTTCCAGGTCCGCTTTTACCCTGTTGTCATTGATAAAATCATCAGTAGTAAGTTTGGCTTTGGCGCCGGCATTTTTAGGGGACATAAGATCATGTTAAGGGGTAGACTTCTAAATTAGTCATTTTTTTAATTGCCGGGTAGGGTGGTGGTTGCATATTCCCGGTTTAACGAGTATATTGAGGGATATTCCGTATTTCCACGTTATCCAAACTGCCCGCATATGTACCGGTCTTTTCTGTTAGTTGCCATTGGTCTGCTTTTCCTGACGCCCATTCACGCGCAGGAGATGGTTAGTAAAGCCAATGCGTTCATTCATCTGCTCAGCAAGGAGCAACAGGCACAAACGCTTTATCCCTTTGATACGGGAGAACGGTATCATTTCAGCTATGTACCGCGGGACGATCGCAAAGGTATTTCTGTAAACGAATTGAATGCGGCCCAGCGCAAGGCCCTCTTTGCGTTATTGAGTACTACGCTGAGCGGGGAAACGGTGAAGAAAGTAAACGATATTATGCAGCTGGACCTGGTGCTGAAAGAGTTGGAGCACCGGCCGGAAAGTGATCATTACCGGGATCCGGGCAAATATTTCCTTACCATTTTTGGTGTGCCGGCCGCCCATACTGTCTGGGGCTGGCGGTTTGAAGGCCATCATGTTGCTTTTAATTTTTCTGCAGATAAAAATGAACTGGTGGCCGGAACGCCCGGTTTTCTGGGCGCCAATCCTGCCATTGTGCTGGAAGGACCTCAGAAAGATAAGCAAGTATTGAAAGCAGAAACGGAGCAGGGGTTTGCCTTGCTGCGGTCCTTATCTCCCGAAGAACTACAAAAAGCAGTGATAGCCACTACTGCACCAGCGGAAATTATTACCGGCGCCAGCAGACAAGCCATGATTGCACATCCCAGCGGTATCCGCTATGCGGAGTTAAGCCCGGCCCGTCAGCAGTTGTTGCTGGGTTTGATCAGCCTGTATGTACACCGGTTTACGAAGTTGTTTGCAGATAATATGTTGAAAGATATTCAGCAGGCCGGCCTGGACAGTCTATATTTTACATGGGCCGGCAGCCAGGAACATGCGTTGGGAAAACCTTACTACTACCGGATTCAGGGACCTACACTGATTATTGAATATGATAACACACAGAATAATGCCAATCATATTCATACAGTGGTACGGGATCTTAAAAATGATTTTGGAGGAGATTTGTTGCTGGAACATTATAAAGCGGCGCATGAGTGAAGCGGAAGGAGAGGAATTGGGAATTGGGAATTGGGAATTACGAATTACGAATTACGAATTACGAATTTGAGCGGAGATAGTAAACGCAAAGAACATCCGCTATTATCTCCCCGCAAATTCGTAATTCGTAATTCGTAATTCGTAATTCGTAATTCCCAATTCCTCTCCTTCCGCATCCCTTTATCAGCGGCTTTGTGGCTTACTTTTTATTTCTTCCAGTTGAGCCGCCAGTGCTTTTACTTTGTCCGGATACTGCTCCGCCACATTTTTTTGTTCATGAACATCTGCACTCAGATGATAGAGTTGTGGTGCGGGATCATTCCCTAATTCAATATTTACGGCACGGTCTAATTTAGCTCCTTTGGAAGGGGCCATGTATTTCCAGTCTCCGGAAATAAGTGATAAGGTGCCGGCATGCGTTACCAGGAACGGGCGGTTGTTGCGTGACTTACCCATCAGCTGATCCAGCATATCAAAACTATCGGGTGCTTCATCAGGTTGCAGTGATTGTCCGGTTAAGCGGGCAAAAGAGGCAAACAGGTCCAGTTGACTGATGAGCGTATTGGAAGTATTGTTTCCTTTCACACCTGCGGGCCATTTTACAATAAAAGGTACCCTGGCACCCGCTTCAAAAGCGCTGTATTTACCGCCACGCAAAGGGCCGGCAGGTTGATGTGTGCCCACCAGTTCCACCGCCTGATCGATATAACCGTCGTTCAGCACGGGGCCGTTATCACTGGAAAAAATGATCATGGTATTTTGGGTGAGTCCCAGGCTGTCCAGTGCCTGCACGATTTGTCCTACGGTCCAATCCAGCTGCAGAATAGCATCGCCGCGGAGGCCCATCCCACTTTTGCCACGGAACTGGCTATGCGGATAACGGGGCACATGAATATCGCCGCTGGCGAAATACAGGAAGAAAGGTGTTTGTTTATTTTTACCGATGAAGCTAATGGCCTTTTGTGTAATGGTGCCGGCAATGTCAGCATCTTTCCAGCGGGCGCTGTTACCGCCACTCATCCAGCCGATGCGGCTGATGCTGTCGACGATCGTTTGATTATGTCCCTGATGAGGATCCGGATGCATACGCAGCTTTTCCGGATTTTCCAGGCCGGTAGGATCTGTACCTATTTTATGCTGATAGTTAACGGTAATAGGATCGTTTGGATCAGCATTCACTACGTTGTGATTTTCTACAAATACACAGGGCACGCGATCCAGGGTGGCCGGCATGATAAAAGAATAGGTAAAGCCCACTTCCAGTGGACCTGGCTGAATGGATTTATTCCAGTCGATTCCTTCCCGGGTGCCCAGTCCCAGGTGCCATTTACCTATGGCAGCGGTCTGGTAGCCGACATCTTTCAGCATGCCTGGCAATGTACGGTGATCGGTAGGAATGATGAGAGAAGCATCTCCCGGTGCTATACCGGTGTTTTTTTGCCGCCATGGATATTTGCCCGTCAGGATACCAAAACGGGAAGGGGTACACGTAGCTGAAGTAGCATATGCATTGCTGAAACGTACACCCTGTTTGGCCAGCTTGTCGATGTTAGGGGTCTTTATTTTTCTCATCCCATAACAGCTTACATCACCATATCCCAGATCATCTGCGTAGATGATAATGATATTGGGCTTTTGCTGTGCGGCAGCAGTTAATGTCAGTAGCCCGCATAAAAGACCACTGCTGATTTTTTTAATGAAGGAAGAATATATCATCAGTTAATGTTTACGGAATTATTTGAACGCCACAAGTTACTTCAGATTTGGATTGATATTGGTTTCTCTTTGCGGGATCGGCCATTTTTCATCGGTGACTGCTCTGAAAGCTTTGGTGGTTACATACCAGCGACTGTAAGGATCAATAGTGGTGCCATTCTTGCGCAGGTTCACCGCGCCGGGAAATGGCGCACCATAAAAGTCGCCTTTTAATACCTGTGCCGCCACGCCCCATCTGAGCAGATCCCAGTAGCGGATGCCTTCCAGTGCCAGCTCATTTCTTCTTTCGCGGCGCAGTATGGTACGCAGGGTAGTGATATCCGTAACCGTGATGGCCGGCATGTTTACACCGGGCCGGGTTCTTATTTTATTAATAGTAGCATCCAGCAAACCCTGATCAATACCATCGCCGGCTTCCAGTTTGGCTTCGAGGTAACTGAGCAATACTTCTGCATAGCGGATAATGGGCAGGTCGATGCCGGAATTTTGCAGATCGCCGCCGGCAAAACCTTCGTAGCTGAATTTACCCATGCCGAAACCTGTGCGGGTGGCTTGTTTGGTGGTAGATAGCTGATCCGGTGATTTGGTACTATCCGGGTGAGTCACGTAGCGAATATTTTTGAAAGGCTGGTTATTATACAACACGGTAAATTTCAGTCTTGGGTCGCGGTTGGCGGTTACATCTGCCGGATTATATTTTGGATCGGTAAAAGAAAAAGGCGTACCATCTTTAAACTCATACGATTCCACGAGGCTGCCGAGTGGGCAGTACAGATGCCATCCACCAGCAGTAGCCGGGTAAATATGTTGCAGCATCGCATTCGGTGAAAGATCCTGCAGGTACTGGGTAGCGAAAATAATTTCTTTGCTGTTTTCATTGGTGCCGTTAAAGAGACTCTGGAAATTAGCATCGATGCTGTTGTCGTTGAAGTCGATGATTTTTTTATAGGTAGCGGCAGCATCTGCATATTTCTTTTCAGATAATTGTAGTCTGCCGAGAAATGCCAGGGCAGCCTGTTTGCTGGCACGGCCCCGTTCTGATGCCGGTATATCTTTGTACTGCGGCAAATCAGTGATGGCCCCGTTGAGTTCACTGATTACGAATTCAACTACCTGTGCTTTGGTAGCTTTGCTGACTGTATTGGCTTCCTGTAATGAAAGGGTTTTGGTCACCAGGGGTACATCTTTCCAGTATTGCGACATATAAAAATAAGTACACGCGCGTAGGAACCTGGCCTCTGCTGTCATCCGTTTTAGTTTGTCCTGGCTCACAGGTGTTTTGCCTACATTTTCCAGGAAATAATTACAGCGACCGATACGGATATAGCTGGCATTCCAGTAATCGCCGAGTATAACCAGATCTGCAGTCATGGTGCCATTTCCAAGGCGATTGATCACAGAGTTATCGCCACGCCGGTCGTATGCATTGTCTGTAGCTAATTCTATAAACAGTAAACCGTAGTACGACCACCAGTCGGTGGCATTAAACTCTGCGGCTTTTTGCATCTGTATATTACCACGATATACGCCCGTCAGCGCCAGCATTGCATTTTGTTCGCTGGTCCAGAAGGCATCATTGGAATAATTATTCAGTGGCGATTTATCCAGTTCTTTTTTACAGGACATGCAGCCGATGCCAGATAGCAATACCAGGAATAGATATTTATATAGCGCAGAAGATTGTTTCGTCATTTTTTCAGGTGTTGCAAGCATTAAAAATTAAGATTCAGTCCCAGGGTGTAGTTTGCCAGTATAGGGTAGTAGGCGCCACCGGTATTTACTTCGGGGTCCCAGCCTGTGCGGTAGTTGCTCCAGGTATAGATATTTTCCGCACTGAGACTTACACGTAAGCCTTCTATATTAGCGCGGTGCAGCCATTCCTTCGGAAAGCTGTAACCTACCTGTATGGATTTTAACCGGAGATAGGAACCATTCAGCACCCAGTAAGAAGAGGTGAGGGTATTGGCGGTACCCTGGTTAGAGATGAGTTCCAGGCGGGGATATTTGGCCTGTGGATTAGGATTGTCTGCTGTCCATCTTTCATCCATCTGCCAACGCTGCACATTACCATTCTGATAAAAAGCCCATCCTGCATAATTATTCAGGTAGCCGTTTACACCGGAAACGCCCTGTAACAGCACATTCAGATCGAAGCCTTTATAGCTGCCACCTAAAGTAATGCCGTAGGTATATTTAGGAATAGTGGATCCTAATACTTTGCGATCGTAGTCTGCGGTTACTTTGCCGTCTGGTTTTCCATCGGGCCCACTGATATCTTTATAGCGGATATCACCTGGTTTAGGATTGGGACTGATAGCTGTCATATCATTGTTGGCTTTCCAGGCGGCAACATCGGCCGCATCTTTAAATAAACCGTCTGCTTCGTAGCCGTAGTAGAGGTTCATCGGATAGCCCACAAACAGGCTGCTGCCGTTGCCGGTAAGACCATTGGCCTGATGGATGTTGCCTACACCAAGGTCCAGTACTTTGTTATTGATAATGCTGAAGTTGGCCCCTACATTATAATTGAATTTTCCAATGCTGTTGCGGTGGGTGGCGGTAAATTCCCAACCGGTATTTTTCAGCCGGCCGGAATTCTGTTGTCCTACGGCGGCTCCTAATACGCCGGAAACGCTGGCAGTAGGGCTTACGAGGATATCATAGGTATACCGGTCGAAATAAGAAATGCTGATGGTGAGTCTTTGTTTGAAGAAAGTTGCATCGAGTCCCAGGTCTTTGGTACGGGTAGATTCCCAATGCAGCGTAGAGTCATTGATGGTAGGTCTTACAGCACCAGGCGTAGCCACGCCCCCGATAGGGTAGTCGTAGCCGGTATTCAGGAGGTTCTGGTAAGGATAGTTCCCAATGTTCTGGTTGCCGAGGGTGCCATAGGAAGCTTTCAGTTTCAGTTCATCCAGCCAGTGAATACGGTCTTTCAGGAAGTTTTCTTCTGTTATCCGCCAGCCCACTGCCATGGAAGGGAAGAAGGCATACTTATCATTTGCGGGGAAACGGGAAGATCCATCGTAGCGCATATTCGCCTCAAACAGGTATTTTCTGCCATAGTTGTATTGAAATCTGCCGAAGAAAGATTTCAGGGCATATTCACCTGCGGAGCTATTGTTTGTTTGGGTGCTTGGATCTCCTAAGCCCAGTACAGTCAGGTCGTTGCTGGGAAGATTACTTCTACCGGCACTTAAGCTATCTGCATGATATCCTTCAAAAGAATAACCGCCCAGTACACCTATTTCATGTTTTCCCAGTTGTTTGCGGTATTCTGCCAGCATTTGAATGGTGCGGTAATCTGAAAAGCGGGAGAATTGTGATAAGCTGGAGGGGCCCAGAAATATATTTTCGTTGATGCGTTGGGTGGCGAGGAATGTTTTGCCTTGTTCCTGGAATTGTGTGTAGCCGCCGATGAGCGATAGTTTTAAGTCGGGGATCGCCTGCCAGTCCAGCCGCATATTACCATTCAGATCTGTACCGCGGTTTTTATAGAAGGCACCGCTATTCAGCCATGCTACAGGATTTCCTTTGTTCACACTACCGGCACCCCAGTAGCCGTTGCTTAGCTGGATGGGGTAGTTCGGCGTATACCGGATCACGTTAGAAATGATGTCCTGCATGCTGGTAGCATCCAGGGTGGCGGGAGTAGTAGGTTCTTCCCGGTTGGACTGTATTACCGCGATCCGGGTAGTGAGCTTCAGTTGCTGACTGATATTGGTCTGCAGGTTCAGCCGGGCATTGTATCTTTTATAATTGTTGCCTTTTACCACGCCGTCCTGGTCCAGATAGCCAGCAGAAATCAGGTACTGCGTTTTGTCGTTCCCGTTAGAGAGAGAAAGATTATGTCCTGTTTGCAGAAAATTCTTTTTGAAGGATGCGTTGGTATAATTCACGTTGGGAAAATTATCCGGATCGCTGCCGTCTTTAAATTTCTGAATTTGTTCACCTGTATAAGATCCGGGCTGGGCCTCATTCATGAGGGTAGCATATTCCCAGGAATTGACAAATTTAGGAGTAGATGTAATTTTTTGTTGACCTACGTAACTGTTCAAACTGATGCGCAGTTTTTTGGCGTTGCCTGTTTTGGTGGTGATCAGGATTACGCCATTGGCCGCTCTGGCGCCGTAAATAGCGGCGGAAGATGCATCTTTCAGTACGGAGATACTTTCCACATCGTTGGGATCAATATCATTATATGATCCGGTGGGAATACCATCTACCAGTATGAGTGCATCCGAAGAGGCGCCGAAGGAGCCGACTCCCCTGATTTGTATGTTATTGCCGGTGCCAGGTTGTCCGGAGCGTTGTATGACGGTCACACCTGGCATTTGTCCGGTGAGTGCCTGAGAAAGTTGTGTTACAGGTCTGTTATTTATTTCCTTGCTGCTGATCTGTGAGACAGATCCGATCAGTTGTGATTTCTTTTGTGTGCCATAGCCTACCACCACAATTTCATCTCCCTTAATTTCCCTGCGCTTCAGGGTAATGGTAATGGAAGATTGGCCATTCACGGGTACTTCCTGCGTTTCGTATCCTACAAACGATACTTCCAGCGTAGCGTTATTGTCTGGAAGGTTCAGGGTGAACTGTCCTTCTGCATTGGTAGAAGTACCTTTGGTAGTACCTTTCAGCCGGATGCTGGCGCCGGGCAGTGGAATGCCCTGCTCATCTTTGATGATACCTTTTAGTTCTGATAAGGGCGCTGACAATGCGGTACCTGCTGCCGGAGCGGCTACCGGGGCTTCCCGTATCACCACTATTTTATCCACGATATCATACGTCAGTCCTTTAGGTTTCAGGCACTGGTTCAATACATCCCGGATATCGGCATTGGTAAAATGTGCGTCTACTGTTCCTGCCAGTTTTAATACTTTCTCTTTAAAGAAAAACTGGTATCCGCTCTGTACCTCAATTTCCCGTAGCACCGTTTTTAAGGGGGCATGGGAGGTGGAGATAGAAATTTTCTGTGAATACGTTTTGGCGCTGATCTGTAAACAAAGCGCCAGTTGTAAAACGACTGCAAGCCTCATGGCCAGTATGATTTTGGTGATTCCCGGCCTTTTCAGGAAGGGGGGAGTGAACTTAGCTCCTAAAAGCATAAATTTGTTTGGTTTAGGTGAGATAATAAGTAGTTAAGCGACTAGTTTGAACTTACCTGAATACGGCCGGTAGTGCGGGAACACTGCCGGCTTTCTTTTGGCGGATGGTTGTTTATGGCATAACGGTAATTTGTCTTCCTGTTATTTTAAAATGTACTCCATTCAATTCTAGAATCTGTAGTACCCTTGATAGTGGTACGTCTCTGGATATTTTTCCGGAGAAGCCATCTTCTGTGATCTTTCCTTCAAAACGTACTTCCACATCATACCACCGGGCAATTTGTTTCATCAACGCATAGATGTTGGTATCATTGAACCAGAAGTAGCCTTCTTTCCAGGCCATTATCTGTGCGAGGTCTACCTGTTTACGGACATTGATACCGGCCTGCTCGCTGATCACCGCCTGTTGTCCGGGGCTCAGCAATTGTTGTTGACTGCCTTTGCGGATACTGACGGCGCCCTCCAGCAATGTGGTGGTGATGTCTGTTTCATCTTCATATGCATGCACATTAAAGTGAGTGCCCAATACGGTGATGGTTCCTTTATGGGGCATTTGTACCTGGAATGGATGGTGGGCATCCGGGGCAACTTCAAAGTATACTTCTCCCGTAACTGCTACCAGTCGTTCACTACCCGAAAAAGCTACCGGGAAACGCAGGGAGGAAGCGGAGTTGAGCCATACTTTGGTACCATCCGACAGCACCATGCTATAGTGATTTCCTCTGCCGGTGGTGATGGTGTTATAAGTAATGGTGGTGTTAGCAGTATTGCCGGAGTAAATCAGTTTTCCATTGACCAGTTGAACAGCGGTATTGCCCTGTTGGGGGAGTAATCCGT
The DNA here is from genome assembly GCF_056399985.1 of Chitinophaga sp. 01L420. Taxonomy (NCBI): domain Bacteria; kingdom Pseudomonadati; phylum Bacteroidota; class Chitinophagia; order Chitinophagales; family Chitinophagaceae; genus Chitinophaga; species Chitinophaga sp. 01L420. The sequence goes on along the minus strand of NZ_JBFTSK010000060.1, from coordinate 17,136 downwards.
TGGAGGCGGTATCCAGTCCTACCACAGTGGCATCGCCGAGGGTCAATGTGGCGTTTTCTTTACCAGGCGCAATGTCTGCAACGGGTGTTTTTACCAACGGTGCGGGATGTTTGTCGGGCATAAGCCAGGAGATGCCCAGGAGCAGCAAAATGGCGGCAGCAGCGGTGGCGGCGTACTGCCATGCGGAGAACCTGCGCACCGGACGGCGGTCTTCCTGCAATATATTTTGCAGGATATTCCGGGCTACGTTTGGAGGAATCACCGGATCTGCCACGGATAATTTTGTGCCCTGTTCCCGGATGAGTTCTGCGAGTTTTTCTGCCGGGGCCTGATCGATCAACGCCATCAGGGCGGCGGTTTCCTCCGGCGTAGCCGTTTGGTTGTAGTATCGTTCAAAAAGTTCCTGCAGCAGCTGCTGGTCCATAGTAAAATGTCTTTCTCCATACTATGGACAAATTACCGGGACAAAAAGGGGGAGGGTATCTGGAAAAAATTTTCAGAGCAGTAAATGAATAGCCGTCATCGTAACTGCCAGTTGCAGCTTTACATGTTTGGAAATAGCTCTGGTAGCCGACTCCAGGTGTGTTTTAACGGTTTCCCTGCCGATGTTCAGGTGCGCTGCAATTTGCTGATAAGTCATTCGTTGATGACGGTGCAGCAGGTAGATTTCTTTCTGCCGGGGAGATAATTTGTCGATAGCCTCATCGATCAGCGTATAAAAAGTGGTAGTGGGATCGGTGCTTTCCGTTTCGGTGGCATTGTCTTTTACCCATTGTTCCCAATGTTTAAATTCCCTTGCTTTTTCTTGCAGGGCATTGAGTGCATGGTTGCGGGAAATGACCAGCAGGTAGGTCCAGAAATTTCGGATATCTCCCAGTGTTTCGCGGTTGTTCCAGATCTTAAGGAATACGTCCTGCACAATTTCTTCCGTGAGTGTTTGTGATTGTGTGACCCGGAAGATATGTGTAGCCAGCAAAGGATGCCATTGCTCAAACAGTTGCTTAAAAGCCCGCTCATCTCCGGAAGCTATTTTGGAGAGCAGCATTTTTTCATCACACGTAGCTAAATTTTCCACTGTCAAATATTAATAGTTCTTACTGCCGGTGGACTGATGTCCGGCTTTTCTGTATTAACATAAACCTGGTGGGGGTTTGTTGGTTAGTGCTTGTTCACTTTTACTCCTGTCAGGGAGTGACAATTACAAAGATGCAGTAAAAATAGTTTTTTCTTGATAAATATTTTTCTGCGGATATTATCTAATTTTGGCACGCCAGCATATCCGGTAGCGCATTTGCGCCGGGAACTGAAGTCCCTTTTTTATGAAATGTATTGAAAAGTGATACCTGTCTGTGAAAGAGATGCCCTTATTTTCATTTAATAAGCTATGTCATACCTGATGAAATTTTTACCCCTCCTGCTTATGCTGATTGGCATAAGTTATGTTTCCCAAGCCCAGCAAGTATACCAGATCCGCGCCGACAGTGTACGTATTTACAGTAATTGTGATACGGCGGAACTGATTATTGAAAACCGGACCAAAGCGGTGCCGGGATTTTTGTTTAATAAAGGGAACGGTCGTACGGAGTTCCAGCGTCTTGGTTTAAAAACGATCGGTAGTTTGCTGACCATACCGGGGCAGGATACTGTGAATCTGGGATTGTGGGGAAATCAAAGTTTTATCCGCAACGATACAAATCTTCAGACGGGCAGCTTTTATATCAGTGGTATTGCCCGTTCAAAGGCAGTGGATGCACAGCTACTTAAAACTACTGCGGGGACAGATGCAGATGGGGAATCGCATTATTACATGTATAATGGTCCTGGTGTGGAGGGAAATGTACGCTGGTCGCAAGGACTACTCGGGGTACAGGGATCTGCTGATTCGGGAGCAGATTACCGGATATTCAGATATTCAAATACAGGAAAATTCCTTTCTACCGCGTTAGGCATCGAGAGATCTACGGGAATCGCGTTTATTCCTTCAGGATTACAAACCGGATATTTAATGGTGAATACACCTTTTACTCCAACTTCGAGATTGACGGTGACGGATACCAGCAGCAGTCCCTATGTGCCTTCTTCTACTACGTCCCCAGGACCTAAAGTCAGCGTGGCCAGTTTTTTCAATCTGGCAGGCATGACAAATAGTTACGTTGGGTTTAATATGCAGGCGATGGTTCCGGGAGGGACCTACCAATCTGCTTATATGGGAGTGGTATCCACGGCTGATGGAGTTGGTTATGGAGCTCACCTCATATTTGGGCAAAGAACTGGTTTAAATGCTTATGCAGAGCGCATGCGTATTACCACGGCGGGATTTGTAGGCATTGGAACTACTACACCCGCTGCCATGCTGGATGTGGCCGGATCGGGTAAAATGGGCAGTTTACAGGTAACCGGAACTGCTGGGTTTTCGAAACTGAAAACCTATGGCGTTACTGGCGCGGGCCAACTGGAGATATACGGTGGTACACTCGATCCGAATGATATAAAAAACAGGAGATGGTCTTTCACACGTAATAACGCAGAATCGGGTTTACAAAACGGCAGTGATTTTGCCATCAACCGGCATGACTCCAATGGAATATTGATAGACACTCCCGTAAGGATAACACGCAGCAGAGGTATCGTAGAAATGGCCAACGGGTTTATTGCTGCCAGTTCTTCCAAGATCCGGGGCCTGGCTACAGGAAATGCCAATACCTCTTACATCGCATTTATGGAGAAAAACGATACGGTAAGAGCAGGATATGTGGGGAAAGTTTCATCTGTAAACGGAGACGTCAGCTTATTAAGTGACAACGGGAATATTTCTCTGGGCGCTTTGGGGGGCGCGCAGTTTACGCTGTCGCGGGCATTTTTAATGGTCTCAACGGGTAATATACTCCTGACAGATACGATTTCTAATATTATCAATTACGGTACCGCAGGAGTGGCGTTGCCTACACTCAGGGCAGCCAGTGCAGGTACCAAGTTGTTGTTGTATCCCCGGGCTACTGATACCAGTACAAATTTTGCCATAGGCGTTGAATCCGGCGCGACCTGGTTTTCCGTTCCTCAGCCTACGCTTAACTACAGTTGGAAGTATTACGCTGGCACTACACTCGTAGCCAGACTTACCGCTCAGGGAGGACAGGAATGGAATGGGCAAGGCCGGTTTAAGGGTTGGTATACCAGTGGTGCAGACCCTGCAAACAGTCCTGCCGCTGAAATAGGGTTTACTAATGGATGTGCTACACTCATAGGCTGCAATAGGAGCACCAATGCGTATACCCCTTTGAGATTAATGGGAGGATCTACTTTGACTGATTTTAAAGTTTTTGACATAGATGCCACTGGCTATAGATTTCAACAACTGCCTAATGCCGCTGTTTTAAGTACAGATGCTAACGGGTACCTGGTAAAAACTTTGACTACCTCCACTGTTGCCACCGCCAACACTTTAGCCTTACGTGATGCCAGCGGGAATCTTAACGCTACCGGATTTTTTCAGAGCTCCCGTGCCAGCCTGAAAAAGAATATCCGCAGTTTTAATGAAGATGCACTGGCTTTACTCATGCAGGTACAGGTGAAACAGTTTATCTATAAAGATGATAAACAGGAAAATGTACGTGTAGGTATCATCGCAGATAGCACCGACTGGCATTTCTCTACGGCGGCGCATGACCGGTTTGATACCAACAGCTCCCTGGCCATCACGATGAAAGCTGTACAGGAACTCAACCAACTTCTGAAGAAAGAGAATGATGCCATGAAAGCAGAGAATAAAGTACTGACCGAAAAATTAGAAGAGCTGCTCAAAAGAGTAAGTGCCATAGAGCAATCCGTGAAGAAGAACTAATAGAAGAGGTAGTGCTCCCGGAATATTCAGACAGGCTCCGTGCATTGCACGGAGCCTGTCTGTTTTTATAAAGCAGCGCTGAATAAAATGTAAACGCTTATTTTGGCTCCTTCCGCTTTTGATTACATTTATGATTAAATAGCAGGATTCCACCGTTGAGCTGAAAACAATTGTGATTTTGCAAAGTCGAATGTGATTTTACTATTGTTTACTGCTGTTTATATTTGACAACTTCGATAAACTTGCCATTCAGATGGTCAAAATCGCCATCGATAGTGAGTAGCTTAGCTTTTGATACCTTAGATGTTGCAGCAATCCACAAGTCATTTTTACCCATGGTAATAGCAGAACTGCCAAGTGGATGTCCTTGTAGCTTACCCTTACTATAGGCATCAATTTCGGCATAAGACTCCAACAAATTGTTATCACCAGAGTTTATATCTATAACAATTAATTTGTTTATGACTTTTTGAATTTCGTATCGTTTCTCTGCACCCCAATTCCTTTGATGCGCAAAAGCAAGAATTTCCCCATAAGAGACGACTGAAATCATAGGCAAAGAGTCATTTGCGCCTAATTGCTGCTCCTTTTCTATTTGCTTATAAAGTGTGCTTTGTCTGGCGATATGGACTAAAATGCCAGTGTCTAGCAGATATCTTCTCATTAATCTAATTCATTTAAGATTTCATCAATGTTTTCATCCCCTGGCCACTTCCCAACTATTTCGTTCAAATTATTATTATACTTGAGTTGTTTCTGCTGTCTTTGAATTTGCTGTTCAACAGTTTCCTTTTTAGAAATTTTTGAAAAATATCTATCAGATTCAGATGGCTCAAAAAATTTGTCAATATATATAAATGACATCTTTCCATTGGGCTGGAAATGGGATCGCCCAGATATGGTAAGACGTTTACCCCAAAATCTTGATATTTCATCCGGGTCAATAGTATCACTCAAAATTCCAGTAACAGCTCCATCTTCTGTGTCAATTGTGATCCTTGATTTGCTGTACTTTAATTCGTCGATGATACCATTAATGATAATTTCCYGCGATTCAGGAATACTTTCTTCCAGTTCTTTTATTTTCTTGAAATCTGATTGTTTAAGTGTAAGATCAGGAATACTTCCACGATTGCTAAATATTACCGATTCATTATCTGAAATGAATATTTTTTCGAAGGTTTTCAACTTTTTTAAAAGCCCCTTGTCAAGATGACTATTATCTTCTTTATAATTAAGCGCTTCCCGGAATGACTCAATAACTAAAGCCATAGGAGTTTGGTCAGGAAGTTCATTGAGAATTTCAGCATTAAAGGCATCTCCCTGTTGCCCTGCCAATGTTTCACGAAATGTTTCGCATTCTAATTCCAATATAGTAGATCCCTTTTTCAAATCAGCCAGGTGGATGCTTGCGGCATTAAGAATCCGATCGCTTTTTCGCCCTCTCTCAGTACTCACTCCAATCAACCTAAGGCGTAGAGCGCCACTGGCAATATCCTTTATGGACTGAGCTAAAAGAGCTAATCTATGGAGCTCTATACGACCATTATCCTGTTCTACTCCTGATAATTTTACTTCATAGACCATAAATAATTTATTGAATGTATACCTTAGACAAAAGGAAATACTGTTGGTAAAAGAGAAGTAATTCGTTGTAAATTACGAAAAATAATTCACTTATCATGGCATCAGATAGCGTTGGTCAAAGTAAATGCAGTAAGGCATTTGGGTGTAACCCTATTTCATGGAGTAGCAGAATTATAATATTAATATTCCACTCATTTTTTATCTTTTAAAATCTCTTTGCAGTTTTTTTTATTACATTTTTATTATTCAGATCTTATAGTTTGAAGTATTTAAAATAACCTTACGGAGAAGATGGGGAGTGTCTGAATAGGAATTAAAATTGTGGGGATCTGATCCGTTTTATTAATTTCAACAAACACGATCACTACCACGTATTCCTGCCAGGGAAATACAAATAAATAAACAGTGAACTAAAATGAAGGCTGGTCATATGAAATCATCATTTTTAAGCGGTCTGCTTTGCCTGGCATTATTGCCTGGTAAAGCACAAGGCAAAGCGGACGTCTGGATACCTCCGCATACTTTACGGGCGTTGAAAGCGGCGCCGGTAGCATTGATCCCGTTTCCGCAACAGGTCACCTGGCAACATGATAACTGGCGGCCGACAGCATCGCCACAGCTGGTGTATTACGCAAAAGACGCCGCGATGGTTAAAAATGCTGTGCAGTCGTTGCAGGCATTGCTATCTGCCGAAGGCGTAAAAATTACTACCTATGAACTGTCCGATGGCAGCCCTTTGCCCACCCATGTGATCAGTATAAAAATAGCACCCGCACTGCGGGTAAAAGCAGAAGGTTACCAGCTGGCGGTGAATAGTAAAGGTGTGGCGATTACCGGCAAAGATGCTGCCGGTGCTTTTTATGCGGTGCAAACGTTCCGGCAGCTGCTCACTTCACATGCAGGGCAGTTGAGTGCATTTGGTTGTACGATCACAGATGCACCAGCCTTTGCCTTGCGTGGTTTCATGCATGATACCGGCCGTAATTTCCGGGAAATAACTTCGCTGAAAAAACAGCTCGATCTGCTGGCAGCATATAAATTCAATACCTTTCACTGGCATCTCACGGATAACCCCGCCTGGCGGCCACAGAGCAGGATTTTTCCGCAGCTGAACGATCCTAAAAACAMACGGCCGGGCAGAGATCCGGACAGCAGCTATAGCTTTGACGAGATCCGTTCGCTTATTTCGTATGCGCGTGAACGTTGTATAACGGTGATCCCTGAACTTGATATGCCCGGGCACAGTGCCTATTTTGAACCGACTTTCGGTTTTAAGATGGGGACACCGCAAGGGATGGAGGTATTGGAGAAACTGATAGATGAATTTTGTGCAGAAATACCCGCATCAGATTGCCCCATTATTCATCTTGGCTCTGATGAAGTACATATCCCGGATCCAAAAGTATTTATGCAGCGGATGTCTGCCCGTGTAAAAGCAAATGGTCGCAGAATAATGGTCTGGAACCCCGGACTGACCGGGGAAGCGGGTACTATTGAGCAGTTGTGGTACGACATGGATCCTTCCGCACTGCATGCTTCCAACGGGCATCCGTATGTAGATTCCTATGCGGGCTACCTCAATTCAGGTAATGCGCTGAACCTTTTGCAACGCTATTTTTTCCAACAGGTATGTAACCGTCCGGAGGGCGACTCGATTGCTTTGGGTGGTATCCTTTGCTGCTGGCCGGATACCCGGGTAGCGGATAAGGAAAAGATATCCTTACACAACCCGGTTTGGCCGGGGGCTTTGACTTACAGCGAAGCAGTATGGTGTGGTCGCCCTGGTTTTGTTAAAGCGTATATGTCGGTATTGCCGGAAAAAAGTACCCTGGCCTGGCAGCATTTTAACGAGTTTGAAAAACGACTGGCTGTACATCGGGATCGTTTCTTTAAAACGGAGCCTTTCCCTTTTGCCGCATTCAGTAATATCACCATGTCGTTGACCGGGCCGTTTATCAGAACGTCGGATCAGGCGCCGGATGCAGCTTTTGCGCCGGAGTATACCGGCAATGGGCCTACGAAAATACCGGCATATACCGGTAACGCGCCTACGAAAAAAATCACGCTGACCGGAGGCGTGCAAATGATGGATGACCTGATTGCCCGCTATCAGTTGCCGGACAGCACAGATGAAACATTTTATATCAGCACGGAACTATACAGCGAGTCAGCGAAAGAGATACATGCCTGGATTGGATTTGAAACAGCGGCCCGCTCCACGCGTTTGAGTGCAGGTATTCCGGCTGCAGGTAAGTGGGACGCCAACGGTGGGAACGTATGGGTGAATCATCATCCACTGCCGGCGCCGCAATGGCTGCAACCCGGTGCCAATCGTTACCTGACAAATACCTGGGAAAGTCCTGGTAATGAAATACCTTTTACAGATGAAGAATTTTTCTGGTCCCGGCCACCGGCAGTCATTCCTTTGCAAAAAGGGTGGAACAAAATATTGATCCGGGTACCACGTAGTTATAAAGAACAAAACTGGCAATGTGCTTTTGTATCTGTTAAAGCAGGGCCCAATGGGAGATGGGTGGAAGATACATCACTCCGTTTTCGTTAAAATATATGCGGGCCGCAGCTATCACTAGCTGCGGCCCTTTTTGTATTAACCCGCACTGATGTTTTTCGTGGGATTAGCAGCTACCGCCCGCATTACCTGCAAGGCTACTGTGGTGAGTGTAAGTAAGACGGCAAAGCTGCCGGCTACAATAAATATCCAACTGCTGATATTTACCCGGTAGGCAAACCCCTGCAACCAGTTATGCATCACTGCCCAGGCCACCGGCGAAGCCAGCAGGAATGCTATCAGCACCAGCTTCATAAAATCTCCGGAGAACAATACGACTATATCAGACATACCTGCGCCTAATATTTTGCGGATACCAATTTCCCGTATCCGTTGCTGTGTAGCAATATGAGCCAGGCCAAACAATCCGGAGCAGCATATAGCGACAGATAACAGCGCCGCGATATAAATGATTTTTTTCCAGCGTTGTTCCTGTACATATTCGCGGGCATTTAATTCATCCAGGAACTGATACGTAAAAGCTGTTTCAGGTAATGCTTTTTTATAGGCTGCCGCGAGCGCTGCGAGGGCAGCGGGTTGGCGCTGCTTATCCAGTTTCAGCCAAACCGCACCACCGTAGGTAGGATGCTGTATCATCACCAATGGTGTAATGCGTTCCCGCAGAGAGCCGGTATGAAAATCTTTTACCACTCCGGTAATCATCCGGGTTTCTTTATCAAAATATTCATCGGTATGTATGCGTGTACCTATCGGATGTTTGATGCCGGCAGCTTTTACAAAAGCTTCATTTACGATGGCGCCGTTAGAAAGCGCCGCAGTAAAATTCCCGCCTTCTTTCAGAGAGATCCCCATGGCTGCGAGATAGTTGTTGTCAATCACCCGGTGTACCGCGGCGATCTGTTTACCCGGTAGTTGCACGGCAGATGTGCCGCCCCGCTCACCGCCAAAGGATACCACGCTGATGCCCGGCTCTTTCGACAACTCACTTTTCAGTAACTCCTGTACAGGATGCAGGTCCCTGTCACCGCTGATATGGGTAACCACTACCTGCTGCGGACGGTAGCCCAGGTCCTTGGTCCGCACATAATCCATTTGTCTGTAAAATAGCAGGGTAACGATCATAAAGAATACCGCCAGTGAAAACTGCGTAACAATCAGTACCCGGCCAAGCAACTGGCGGCCAAACAGGTGTCGCTTGCCTGAAAATGCCTGCAGGGCACTGAAATCGGCTAATACATAAGCAGGATAAGCACCTGTTAATAATACGATAACCGACAGCAACGCCGCACAATACAAGAGTAGTTCGCCATTAAAAACAGCAGACAAGGTAATGGCTTTACCAGCCAGGGTATTGAATAGCGGCAATACTGCTACCGCCAGCAGGAATGCCAGGATGAATGCAAGTCCACAGAGCAGGCCTGATTCTACCAGGAATTGGGCAATGATTTGCCGGCTGCTGCTGCCGTTAATTTTCCGCACGCCTACTTCTTTGATACGCTTTAATGAACCAGCCAATGTAATATTGATAAAATTGATACCGGCCATCAGGAGTATAAACACCGCAATGCCCAGGAAGATATAAGAGAATACCGGGTTGCTGCCATTGATAACGCCGCCTTCGCGGCTGCCCTCCCCGTTATATAATGGGTGGAGGTGTATATCCGTTATTGGCTGTAATCCGAATGCCATAGCTGGTTTTCCGGCAGCTGCATAGGTGCTCTGAACACGATTTAGTTTGCTGCTTACGGCAGATAACGTAGCATCGGGACGCAGCACCACAAAAGTGCTGAGATAAGTATTGAACCAGTCGGTATCATTAAATGATAGTTGCAGAAAGCGGAAAGGCAGCAATACATCAAACTGCACAGAAGAATGCAGGGGTGGGTCTTTAACTACGCCGCTAATGACCAGTGGTTTTCCCAGCATACGTGCAGAAGGATCTGCATCCATACGGAGCATTTGTCCAACTACATCTGTGCGGTTAAAATATTTCAATGCGGTACTTTCTGTAATCACCGCAGAACCCATATCATGCAGGGCTGTAGCCGGATCACCTTTTATCAGCGGAAAGGTAAACACTTTGAAAAAGCTTTCATCTGCAAAGAGCAGCTGTTGTTTCAGTACTTTATTATCAGCAATGATATCACCGTAAATATCTCCTCCCATTATCCGGCTGTAATCAACAATTTCAGGTACCTGTGCTTTGAAAGCAGGTCCCTGTAACTGCCCGGTGTTGCCTGTTAGTTGCGGGATATTATCTGCGGGTGTAACGGTAGTGGTTACACGATAAAGATGAGGATTGTTTTCATGGAAAGCGTCGAAACTGTGTTCATCTTTCATATATAATACTGCCAGCAATATAGCCGTAATACCCAGTGCCAGCCCGCAGACATTGATCAGTATGTAAAGTTTGTGCTGCCTGTGATGCCGGAAGGCTATTTTGAAATAGTTGATGAACATAGTTTTTGGTGCTTTAGCGGTGACCCTGCGTCAGAAAAGATGCCAGTTTTACCGTGTCTGACAATCAGGAAGTTAATACTTTTAAAAGAAACCGGATTGTTCATTATAGTACTCCGGTGTTCATATGTGAACAAGGAAAGTAGGAGGTAGAAGATTGCCGGCAGGGGAATGAGGTGCATTATTCCCCGGCCGGCTTTATAACAGTCAGCATCAATTGTACTCTTTCTGCAACAGTTGCTTCCGGTAAAATGATCAGGTCATAGTTCAGCTCCTGGTAAGTCTTTACCATCTGATCATAGGTACGCACCGCCTCTTCAAAGGATTGTTTCCGTTCGTTATCCTGCTCATAGATAGCCGCCCATGGAGGTGTAATAAATACGCTTGTGTTAAAACGATATGAGGTAGCCGCTTCACGCATGGCAGCCGGTACTGGTAAGGCACAAAGTTCCAGGTAGCCGATAGTGTCCGCAATACCGCGGTCAAAAAATACCGGCGACTGTTGGTCGGCGAGGGCCCTGAAATCGAGCAGCGAGCGTTCAAACATCAGCCGGGCAAAGGCATTCCGGTTGGCCCAGGGGAGTGCATTGCCGCCAGCCGCCACCTGTTGCCGGATAATATCCCTTCCCGTTTCCGGTACACAGGTATATCCCCGCTCACTCAATGCCGTAATAACGGCGGTTTTACCCATGCCGGGTCCGCCGGTGATAATAAAAAAGTTGTCTTTTTTCATGATGAAATATTTGGAAAAAAATAAATATAAAGGAGGGGAGTGGGTGAGAAGAAGCTGCAATGTAGTAAAAAAAATACGCGCTGCAAACTGTGGATTTTCAGACTATCTTTGGGGTATCTATGCGGCAGGGACTGAAACAACTACTATATCAATCCGCTACACACTACTGGAATCACATCGTTAATTTAGGTGTGCATCCTGCCATGCCCTACATCGAATCGAGGCGTACGATGTTGCTCAACTTAATGGCGCTGCCCTGTATTCCTTTCATGTTTTTTTATTGTGTTTTAAATGCCTTTCAGGGCAGGTACCTGTTATCGGCATTAAATGCAACTACCACGTTAGCCGCCGTCATCGTATTGCTGCTACATAAATACCGCATGTATCTCAGCGCCCGGGTGGTCCTGATATTCTTCAGTTCAGTGCTATATACCTTTACCGGCCTGTACTTTCATAATGGCGCCGAATATTTTTTATTGAATATCCTGGTAGTAACGATATTGGTATATGATAACAAATGGATTGTTGGATGCCTGAGTGTATTAATTACGACTGCGTTTCTCCTGATCATATTTATGCCACAGTCCTGGTACCTGGCGCCACCAGTGCCTGCGCAGCGGGTATGGAGTAATGTAGCCATATCGCTGGTGTTCCTGATTGCAGCACTTAGTTTTTTTAAATATATCCAGTCCGGCTACCAGGAAGAAATCGAAAAACAGCGACAGGCACTATTGGCCATGAACAAAGACAAAGAGAAGCTTTTCTCTATTGTTGCGCATGATATCCGTAGTCCGCTGGCCACGCTGGAGAGTTTACTGGACATGTTTCAGAAAGGAGAATATCCCCGGGATGACATGGAGGAGGCGGCCGCCATACTTCATAAGAAAGTGGCGCAGCTGGGAGGCACACTGGATAACGTGTTGCGCTGGAGTACCCGGAGTATGAAGGGGATTCAGACAAGGCCCCGGCATTTTTTACTGGCGCCGGTGATGAGCGAAGTCTTACTTTTTTTTGAACTGATTGTACAGCAGAAAAATATGACGGTAGATGTACAGGTGCCCGTCAATACTACCTTGTATGCCGATAGGGATCAGGTGTCTGTTATTCTCCGTAACCTGTTCAGCAATGCGCTTAAATTCAGTTATGCCGGTGGAAGGATCACGGTGATTGCCGGTCAAACGGATCAACAGGTGGCTATTAGCATTACTGATTATGGCGTTGGGATGGGGCAGCAGCAGCTGAAAACGCTTTTTACCTCCCAGCAGCAGCCGGCATATGGCACCGGCGGCGAAAGAGGTACCGGCATTGGCCTGATGCTTTGCCAGGAATTTGCAGAACAGAACAACGGGTTCATTGATGTGGAAAGCGCTCCGGAAGGCGGTACCACCTTTATTGTATTGCTCAGCAAGGGAGATGTCCCCATCAATGAACCAGCTGTTTCTAATTAACTATTGGAGCTTCAACGCCACGCTGGCATAGATATCATTATAGGCATATCCGGTAATCAGGTTGAATCCCGGTAGCGGATTAGCGATCAGGATGGTAACAATAAGAAAAACTTTTTCAGCCGACCCGATTAGCGCTAAAGAATTACATATTTATTCTATATTTGTAGAGACTATGTCAGATCCCTATTCTTTATTCATGCAACGTATCATGTTCCGTCATCCCGTACTTTCCCTTTCGCTTTTGCTGTCTCTTTTATTTGTGGGTTGTGCTAAGGAGAAGTCGTATGAGCTACCAACAGATCAGACCGGCAGCACCTTTACCATCATCAGCACAGCTGATGCAAAGGCATTTAACGGACTGTATCTCAAAACAAAAATGCAGTTTAAATGCAAGCTGTATAATGTGAACACGGGCGCCATGAAGGAAGTAACGAACGGAGAAATGGTAGGCACATTTGGTAAAATATAACAATAACGTTGCCGCATATACGCATCACCAACTGAATACATAAACTAAAGTTACTACCAATGGCCAAATACGATGACGCTTCCTGGCATTACGGAGGCGACTATCCGAAAGACTTACCCAACGCAAATGCAGCCACGCATATCGGCATGTTTTTAAACTGGTGTATTGATAACGATCTGTTGTCGGAAGAACAAACCGATGATTTCGAAGAAGATATCGAGAAAGTAAAGAACAGAAGCCTCACAGGCGCGGAGTTCCTTATAAGCGTTTGCGATGAGAAATTTACAACAGACGACCTGGGGCAGCTAGGGAATGACTTTGCCAAAGCGTACTATGCCCGTAAAGAAAAAACGGCTTCCGCCAAATACGCCAGTTATTTCGAAGACTATGAGAAAGTATTCAGTAATGGTACTGTATTCGACTTATACAGGGTGGCTAACACCTGGGAAAATTATGATCTCATCAAACCATTAATCGACCAACGATTTAAAGAGTGGAAAGGCTTCCAGTAATCGGGAGCCTTTATTTACTGCAATGCTTCCTGTGCCCGCATGACATGCTCTCTGTTGGCATTGCCCCATTTGTCAATAGCGTCAATCACAGGTAAGATGCTTTCTCCTACTTCTGTAAGATAATATTCTACCCGCAGGGGTATTTCTGCATACACCTTTTTCCAGACCATCCCATATTCTTCCAGCTCCCGCAGTTGCATATTAATCACCCGGGGAGCAGCCGTATTAATGGCAACATGCAGCTCGCTGGGTCTTCTGATGCCTTTGTTAATACCGTCCAGTATACAGGGTTTCCACTTGCCGCTCAGGACTTTCATACTAATGTTGATGCCACATTCCAGGTCTTCAGGAATTTTTCTTTCGTACATATACAGGTAATTAAAGCACAATTTTAATTAAATAATGTGGCATAGGGAATAATTATTCCCTGCCGGAATCTTTCTTCCCTTATTTTTTAGCTGCGCGATAGGGCGGAAGTTTGTGTCATGAAAACGAATAATATGACAACAAACAAAGGGGCTGTAACGGTCATTGGTCTGGGTGCCATGGGCATCAAATTAGCTGAACTCCTGTTAAAGGATGGATATAAAGTAACTGTTTGGAACCGCAGTCCGGAAAAAGCAGCTGCTCTGGTAGCAGCAGGCGCCATACTCGCCACCGATGCCGCCGCAGCAGTGGCAGCCAGTCCAGTAACTATTATCTGTGTATACAATCACGAAGCGACTTTCCATATCCTGGATACTGCTGCCGTGAGAAATGTATTACATGGACGTACTTTATTGCAGCTCACCACTATCAGTCCTGCAGAATCCCGCTTATCCGCCACCTGGGCAGCCGATAACGGTGCCGCCTATATGAATGGTGCTATACAGGCCGCACCGGCACAAATGGGTAATGCTGATACGCCTATCCTGGTATCCGGTCCGGAAGCAGTATACAATACGGTTACCCCATTTTTACAGGTATTCGGGGGGAGTATCACCTATCTCGGCGATGCCGTGGCGGCAGCCCCTACGATGGATCTGGCTACCTTATCCTACATCTATGGCTCAGCAATAGGTTTCTTTCATGGCGTAAGGATCAGTGAAGCAGAAGGCTTCGGGGCAGATAAGTATGCAGCGATCATAGGCGGCATTACACCTTCCTACGGAGAATTCCTGAAGCATGAAGGCAATATGATCCATGCCGGTAATTTTAATGTGACACAAAGCCCCATGAGGATTTCTGTAGAAGCGACTGCGCGCCTGGAACAAACAGCAGTGGAGTCAGGTATCAACAGTGCTTTCCCGGCTTTTGCAGCGGCATTGTTTAAAAAGGCAGTGGCAGCAGGTTATGAAGATGAAGAAGTGGCGGCGTTGATCAAAGTCTTGCGTAATCCTGCCTGAATGTGATTTTGTTTTACATTTGCCTTTTAAACAAGGCTTTATGCAGATCCTGGTAATTGAAGATGAACAACGGGTAGCAGAAATGATCAAAAAGGGACTGGAAGAACAGGGCTTCCAGATATCCCTTGCCTATGATGGGGAGATGGGAAAGAAACTGGCCCTGTCCCAGACTTTCGATCTCATCATCATGGACCTCATTTTACCTAAGATCAATGGACTGGATCTGTGCAAACAAATACGCAGTGTGCTGCCCGATTGTCCCATCATTATGCTCACCGCCCTTGGTACTACAGATGATAAAGTAGAAGGCTTTGATGCAGGCGCCAATGATTACCTCGTTAAGCCTTTCGATTTCCGGGAACTGCATGCCCGCATCCGCGCACTGATCAAGAGAAACCAGGCAGGTACCAATACTTACAGTCAGGGCTTCCTGCTGCGGTTCGCAGACATGGAAATGAATCTGCAAACAAAAATTGTAAAACGCGACGAGGTGGTCATCGACCTGACACCAAAGGAATTCCGGCTCCTCGAATACATGATGAAAAACCCGGAAAGGGTATTGTCGCGCACCGAAATAGCAGAGAAAGTATGGGATACCTTTGACTCTGGCACTAACTTTATCGATGTATATATTAATTACCTGAGAAAGAAAATAGATAAAAATTTTCCCACAAAATTGATCCATACCCGTTCAGGAATGGGTTTTATATTTAAAGCAGAGTGAAAATAAGAATCCGGCTCATATTATTGTTCCTGGTGCTTTTCGGAGTACTCTTACTTGCTTTTGCGGTATTCGTTTATATTTCTTCTGCCAGTACCCGGAAAGAAGATTACTATGAACACCTCAAACGGGAAGCCATCACCAAGGCCAATATGCTGCTGGATGCCAAAGTGCCCCCCAATGTATTACAGCTGATGTATAAAAATGCAGACAATGCTTTGTTCGGGGAAGAAGTGGCGATCTATGACACCGCATTTAACTTGTTGTATCATGATGCTGTGCAGATCGACAAAGTAAAGGAAACCCGGGCCATGATCAACCAGATTCTGGCAGAACAGGTCATCATGTTTGAGCAGGGATCCTTACAGGTGGTAGGACTCCTCTATGAACATAACGGCAGCCGCTACGTTATTACCGCCGCCGCTACCGATAAGTACGGCCTGCAACGCCTGCAGCGCCTGCAATACAGCCTCGTTTTTTCATTTATAGGTATTATTGGTCTTACGATTATTGCCGGCTATTTTTTTGTAGGGAGAGCCCTCAAACCGGTAGAAGAAATGATTGATAAGGTAGAAGAGATCACTGCTACCAACCTGGATTTGCGGGTACCCGTGCAAAATGAAAAAGATGAGATAGGAGAGCTGGCCACCACCTTTAATAAAATGCTCGACCGCCTCGAACATTCGTTTGATGCACAGAAACATTTTGTCAGCAATATTTCCCACGAGCTGCGCACGCCATTGGCCACCATTGTAGGAGAGCTGCAGATTGTGCTGACCAAAGACAGGACTACCACAGCATATAAAGAAGTGATCAGCCTGGCGCTCGCCGATGCCAAGCGACTGGTAAGACTTTCCAACGGATTACTGGATATGGCTAAAGCCAATTATGACCATACGGAAATAGGTCGTAAGGAGTTACGGGTAGATGAACTACTGATGGATGCCCGCAATACTGTGATCAAATCAGCCGAGGATTATAAAGTAGCTATTTTGTTTGAACAGGAAATTGAAGATGATGATTTCATTTCTGTAAACGGCAACGAGTACCTGCTGAAAGTAGCCTTTATTAACCTCATGGAAAATGCCTGCAAGTTTTCTCCCGATCATCAGTGTACGGTGTCCATTAATTATTTTGAAAACGACCTGGTGCTGCGTTTTATGGATAAAGGCATTGGCATCAGTGACGCGGATCTGCCCAATATCTTTTCCGCCTTTTACAGAGGCGCCAATATGGATTTTACCCGGGGCAATGGTATTGGTCTTTCTTTAACACAAAAGATCATCGGCATGCACCATGGCACTATCAGCGTGACTTCCAGGATACAGGAAGGCAGCACGTTTACCGTAGAAATACCACACTTATAACATACAGTCTCCCCAGGATTTTTCTCTCTAATAAATTTCTAATAAAATTCTGTTCCCCCTCTAACGGCTTATACCGCAGTGCGTGC
>NZ_JBFTSK010000059.1:0-52363 GCF_056399985.1 Chitinophaga sp. 01L420 | reverse complement strand
TTCGATAACTTCATCCCGCAAATCACTGCACTGTTAAAACAAAACTGCCTGACAGCGCGCTATGATACAGATATTAGCAGCCGGGTCACCACCGTCATCGATGCACGGTTATATTATTCAAACGTTACAAAAGCAACGGACTACTACAATTTCAGGTATGGTTATATGATGGGAGTACAGGATGCTATACTGACAGACAGCATAGACGCAGGCAAACCGTACAACCTGAATAACATCTTTGGCAACCTGGTGTGGTCCTGGTCTCCACGCAATTACAACCAGTTAATCAGCTATGATCGCCTGCAACGACGTATAGCCCTAAGGGTTAAACAGATGCAGCCGGCCGATAAGACAGCGTTGGCCAATCAGTATCCGCTGGTAGAAGTATTTACCTACGGAGAAACACAGCCGGACCCGGCAGCGAAGAATCTTCGCGGGCAGCTGTACCAGGCAAATGACCTGGCAGGTATAGCGATTCGTCATGCTTACAATATACAAGGTCACTCCCTGGAAGATTCCCGACAGCTTACCAGCGATTATAAATTGCCACCTGACTGGAGCGATCCGTCTTCCGTGCCGATGGCGCCGGAGGTTTATAACATCGCCTATTCCTACAATGCACTGGGACAAACACTGACCCAGCAAACTCCCGATGGCGCTGTTACCACTACTGGCTATAACACCCAGGGACTGATTAACGCCATCTCCGTTACCTACGGCGACAAAACAACCCAACAGGTAATAACGCAGATCGATTATGATGCCAGTTCGCAGCGTACCAAAGTGTATTATGCAAACGGGGTGAGGACAGCATTTACCTATGAAGACACTACCTCACGACTGCTCCTGCTGAAAACTACCAGGCAGAACAACGATGTGTTGCAGAACATCGGGTACACCTACGACCCGGTGGGTAACATCACAAGAATGACGGATACCAGCATCGATATTGTATTCAGTAACAACCAGAAAGTAGAACCGGTAGCGGACTATACCTACGATGCATTGTACCAGTTGATCAATGCCAACGGCAGACAACATCCGGGTATCCTGGCTACTACCTACCAGAATAATGTTGCTGATGGAGATTTCAAGCAGAGTAAATTCAGTCAGCTACCGGCGGATCAATCTTCTCTTGAAAACTACAGAGAGCAATATAGTTACGATGATGCATTCAACCTGATAGCCACCCGTCATACCGCCGTTTCTGCTTCATGGACAAGAAGCACAGCTGTGGAAGATAACTCCAACCGGCTGCAGGGATTTACCTATGACGCATCGGGTAATCTCAGGCAGTTGCAGATCAACGACATGGTGCCTCTTTCCTATAACTGCTGTGAAAACCTGGTGAAAGCAGGTGTCATTGAACGTCCGCAGGAACCGGATGATAGTGACTACTACAACTACAGCAGTGAGGAGATCCGTGTCCGGAAAGTGTCTGAGCTGATGGCTCATGGTGGTGGTGCTTTGAGTATTACAGAGAAAGTATACCTGGGTAATTATGAAGTTAAATACGAGAAGACAACCGGCGCGCAAAATATAATGACCACTACGCTTACCCGGCAAACGCTGCGAATAATGGATGGTGATGCGTGTGTGCTGATCATCCACTACTGGAAGCAGGATGATAATAAGAAAGAAGCCACACCTGGTACCCGGCAACTACGCTGGCAGTTGGGTAACCTGCTGAATTCCGTTACCATGGAACTCGATACAACTGCACAACTGATCAGCTATGAAGAATACTATCCCTATGGTGGCACCAGCATCATTGCGGGCAGCAGCGAGGTAGAAGTTTCCCGGAAGGATTACCGCTATGCAGGAAAAGAATGTGATGACAGTACTGGTTTGTATTACTATGGTGCGCGGTACTATGCCCCCTGGTTGGGACGATGGCTGAAACCCGATCCTGTCGGGCCTGTTGATGGCATTAACCTCTACACTTTTTCGGGAGATAATCCGGTGACGTTCACCGATCCCAATGGTCAGACAAGGAGGGTAGCCGTAAGCCAAAGGGTCAGAAGACGGCTGGAAGATGCACATGCTGCCATCAACTACACGAGGACGGTTGTCCCATATGCCGGAAACGTTCATGATGATGTAGTGACTACCTATGCGGAAAGTACGGCGCGTTTCGGTGTTTCCAGGGATATTCTTCGTACAACATTTCTTGATGCGGAAGGCACTAGTGCTACAGATGCTTTTAACAGGGCTTCTTCCGCAGTCGCGGCACATGGGGGAGCATGCAACGAATTCAGTGCGCTTACCCACAGCTACCTCATTACCCACGCTTCGACTGAACCTGTAATGCGGGTATGGGATGCAAATGCACATCACTCCTTTACCCTGATAGGAGATCCCAGGGTATCGGAAAGGGAGACGGTGGTCGCCGATGCATGGCCGTCCCGATATCAGGCGTCGACCTTTGCGGATCTGGCATGGAGCCATGACTTTAGTGCCACCGGACTGAGTGTCACCACACAAACCCCTCCGGTTTCCGCCCAGCAGGCGGCATTAAACGTACAGACATTTAACACTGCGTTCGGGACAATTCCTGCTCAAGGACAAGCGGGTGGCGCCCTGCCGCAACATGCTCCGGGCGGCACAACCGGAAGGGACGATCCGAGAGGTGGACTTGCCCTGGGTGAATCATACGATCAGTATTACAACAGAACGATCACCTGGCACGGGATCTTTGGCAACACGCATAGCACCACACGGCAAGTACCACACGATTACTACAGCCGCAGCACCAGAGGAACAGGTGTTGTCGTCGCGCCGCATGTTGAACAAACGCGTATTACAAGAACCTTTCATACAGGTCATTCAGATTTCTACCTTGGACGAAGGAATTTCTGATCTGAATGGACGCTTTACATTACCTCAATACAAAATAACCATGAACACCCAAAAGAAATTAACTCCGGTTATACCCGCTTCTCTAAAGGGGTTCTATCACCGGCATCCTGAATTTGATATACTTACTGTCAACCTGCTCGATACAGATGTGCTCAAAACGCACGGATTGAAAACAGCATCTGAAGAACTACAGCAGCTCCGGAAGTGGCAGCGTCTATCCCGCGTCTCACCGGACGAAAAGATAGCACACACGCTCTATACAGCAGGCATCGACTCTGCACAGCAGCTCACCACCATGAGCCGAACCACTTTCCTGCATGAATACCAGGAAAAACTGGGAGATGCCGAAACGGCCAACAATGTATACGACAGGGCATTGCGCGTGAAAGACCAAACGATGCACCTGCTGGCTACTGTAAACGGGGTGGTCGCCAACAACTACTTCCGTAACATGGCGGTGAATCATATCAGCGATGAGGTAACCGGTTATTTTGAAGCCCTGTCTGATTACCAGCAAATTTTTGGCAGCCTCAATTTCTGCTCCTGTGAGGAATGCAAATCCGTATTAGGCGCCGCCGCTTATTTCGTGGATCTCATGCGGATTATAGACAAGGACATTACTGTTCCCAACTCACACAGTGCTAATCCTGTTCCTCCGGGTCTTACTTTACAGGCACGACGTCCGGACCTCTGGAGTATAGAACTCACCTGCTCCAACACCAACACCATGGTGCCTTATCTTCAGATCGTCAATGCTATTCTTGAAAACACCGTAGAAGATGCACTGATCAATGAAAATCCAGGTACTTATCCGGTAGTGTGGCAGGCGATGGCCACATCTGTCTATCCCTTTAATATACCCTATAACCAACCGCTCAACCAGATACGCGGGCTGCTTAAACAATTCCAGCTCACACTGAGTACCATCATTGCCGCATTTGATCCTAAAGAGTTGCTGCCTATAGGTTATGCCGTAGAAGAACTGAACCTCTCTTATGAAAGCTATCGGCTCGTAAAAACCCCTGCTACCACCGGCGCTGATCTGACCGCTGCCTATGGTACTCCCGTTGGCAACAGCGATAACGGCGGATTGGAGGTGCTCACCAAAATGCTGGATCAGACAGCCCTTGAGCGTAGTGACTTTATGTTCCTGCTTCACCAGCAGCTGTCCCCGGAAGAACGCGCAGGCGTGGCATATAGCTATATCCCCACCATCTTCGGTACCAGGCTGGTACTCATTTTTTTCGGAGATGAAGTACGTGGTTCTTTTAATGAAAATTATGGTACGCTCGAAGGCACCATTAAAGATAATGTCATCACAGGGACGTGGTCACAGGCCGGCATAGATCCTCCCGACAACCAGGGCAGCTTCCAGTTTACCATGGCTGCCAATCTTTCTTCCTTCACCGGCAAATGGATGAAAGGATACGAAAGCGAATGGGATCCCACTCCCTGGAACGGTACACAGACGGGTGATGCGCAGGCTACTACGCTCGCTCACCAGTTATTCATCAACCAGGGACTGTCAGCAAACGCATACATGAATGTAGTAGTGAACAAGACCGATCCGGATCATCCCTTCGAACAGATCACCAACATCAATCATGATACGCTGGACCGCCTGAACAGGTTTCTGCGACTGGCCGCAGCCATCGGATGGGATTACCCTACACTCGACTGGCTCATGACCTCTTTCGGTTATACAGCTGTTACCGACGAAATGTTGGTGACACTGGCAAATGTGAAAGCGTTGTCAGACAGGCTGAATATTCCTCCGGTGAACCTCGCCGCATGCTGGTTTGATATTAAAACGATAGGCATGGGCGATGGCACTTACTCTGAAGCGCTCTTCGATACCATCTTTAACGATCCGGCATTGATCCGCAATGGCGAAGACCTGGACTACTATCATCCTATCACCACTATTAGTGGTGATAATAAAAACGCGCTGTTCAATAATTCTCTTTACCTGAATACGCCTATCGACTGGATTGTTAGCCAGTCGCTCTATGATACCGAAAATGCCCAGGTAGCCCAGTCTGTACAATCCTCTCTTACCTATGCGCGCAGGATCGTTTCCGGTATTAAGGCCAGCAACAATGATCTTACGGCTATTGCTGCCAACTTCTTTCCTAAAACATCAAAGTTGACGCTGGGGGTAAGTACCCTGTCTCTCTTATACCGGCATACACTGCTGCCTGCACAACTCGGCCTCCCAGTAGCGGATTATCTGATCTTACTGAAGCTGACAGGCATGTCAGACAAACAACGTTTGTTGCCGGCAGATATCACGCAAATAGCAGATGTGTCAGACTGGATGAAACTTGCCGGTTTCAATGTATATGAACTGGATTATATTCTTAATAGTGTAACCAGTCTGTATGTCAATACTGGTTATACCAGGGATTCGCTGAGTGCTTTTCTGAAATCCCTTGTTCAGTATATACAGCCGCTATTGGCTACCAGTGGCAGTTTTATCTCCAATATCATTACGGCAGATGTATCTACTGCTTTCTTCAATTATTTTACCGCCAACAGTTTCATTGACGCCAAAGGGGTGGTGTTGAAGCAGTTGACGGATGCAGAAAAAGTTAACATCAAAACGATCACTTTACCTGATAACAGTTCTTACACACCTACGCCGGAACAGCTCAATGATGTACAGAAAAGATTGAATCAGATTTATACGGATCAGCAGCAGGCGGTTACGGGTAACCTGGCGGGGTTCTTCGGTGCAGACATACAGCTGACGGCGGTGATGATCAACGGCATTGGTACCATACAGAAAATACTTTCTGTAGTGGCGTTACTGATTAGTGATACAGGTGTTGATAACCCGGTCACGGAGCGCTTCATTCTTATGTTCTCGCAGCATCTGCTGTTATCTGTCAGGCTGTCGCTTACGCCGGATGAACTCAGCAACATTTACCAGTATCCGCAGGCATATCTGAACGGCAGTGGAGACGTATTTAATTTTACGCCCCTGCTTCTTTCCAATGTGATTAATATCTGGAAGATGAAAAGCCTGGTATATACTTTCCAGGATACAAAAAATCAATTCATCAGTTTCCTGGCGCTGGCAACTGCGGGTAAAGTGAACAATGATGAGCTGGCAAAGCTGTGCGCACTCACGGGCTGGCCGCTGGATCAATGTGTATTTGTGTGTAATCTGCTTTTCGGCGATGGCAATTTGTGCAGCACTGTCAGCCAGATTTACCAGGTAAATAATTGTTTCGTACTTGGGAAACAGTTAGGGCTGGATATGTATTTCATGAAATCGCTGGCATCACTTCAGCTGCTACCAGCCGCTGATAATAATAACTGGCTCGCCTTTACTGACAGGGCCAATGCGCTGACAGGTGCACTGCGTGCACACTTCGGAGATCAGGCATGGGTCACTGTTTACAAGCAATATAATGGCCCACTGCTCGAACAGCAGCGGAATGTGCTGGAAGCATTCAGTATATGGAAGCTCCGCAAAATATATGCAGACATCTCCAATTCAAGGGCACTGTACGAGTACCTGTTGATTGATGTGGATATGGGAGGATGCAGTGAGATATCGCTGATCCGGCAGGCGCTGAACTCTGCACAGTTATACCTGCAACGTTGCCGTCTGAATCTGGAGATCAATGTCAGCATCAGCAAAGATGATATTCCTGACAGCTGGTGGCCCTGGCTGATGAGCTACCGCGAATGGGAAGCGAACAGACAGATTTTCCTTTATCCTGAAAACTATCTGAACCCGGCGCTGCGAAGAACCAAGACCAGTCTTTTTACCCAGTTGGAAAATGATCTCTCACAGAATGAAGTGACCAAGCCGAGTGCAGATTTGGCATACAAAAAATACCTGGATGGTTTAAGTTACCTGTCGAAGCTGCAATATGTAGATGCCTGTCAGTATGTTGTACATGATCCTACTTTCGGTGCTACAGATACACTCTATCTCTTTGCCCGTTCACAAACCGATCCGGCCAACTTTTATTACATCACCCGGCAATCCGGAAGTATATGGTCCGAATGGAAGGAGATCAAGATCACGATTCCATCCATGTACATCACCCCGGTATATGTATTCAACCGGTTATTCATTTTCTGGACGGAGTTGTCCTCTGCGCAGGTAACAGATCCTACTGCCAGCAGTGACAGCACCCGGGCTACCGTTACTACTGCATCCGTTAATTATTCCTTTATCGATTTTAATGGTAACTGGACGCAGCCTCAATCACTCATCAGCAACCAGCCAATTGATGTTGCCAGCAAAACAGATCTGCATGCACCTTTCCCTGCTGCGCTCTTTGATGCTGATCAGCCTTACTGGCATAAAGTGGCTGCCATACCAGTTAGTAGTGATCATTACGCAGATGCTATTATCGGAAGATTAAGTGGCGAAAAACTGATGATCTATTATGGTCCTTTGCTGTCCGTAAATGGGCGCAGTACTGTCTTAACGTCATCCAGTGTACCCGTTAATAATGCCAGCATCACCGATTTTGAAAACACGCTGAGCACAGCTGTCAGCGACTATAATCAATTAGTCTGGGGGCCTGAAAATGCACAATTGCCGCTGATGGGGTCATCGGTAGTAGATGATATGCTGAATTCATCCTGGCTGATCAACCAGCAGGAATTCCGGTACCTGGCAAATGATATTTTCGGAGACAATTCCACACCTGCATTCCAGGCCGGATTTGACGATGTGTCTGGGGCACTGGTGTTGATTCCCGTTCCGAATACTATTGGCGCCAACTATACAGCAGGCATGGGCCTTCAACCTATTACGGCATTTCCTCCTGCCCAAACGGCCAATCTGTTGTCCTTCTACTGGCCGGAAGGGGGCATCTCTGCGGAAGATTCAGAAACCTATTTCTATAATCTGCAGGCACCGCAGGGACCACTCAACCTGGAGGGTGTTATTGATCCGGATATCGTGGTGTACAAAGTAAATATGATAGAAGCACTCATACAGGCGAAGGATGAAATGGTGGCCCGGTATGTACTCGATACGTTGTTACAGCTTTTCCTGGGCTCTCCATTAATCCTGGGTAACCCACAGGGAGCTGGCGCCGGGGTGATTCCCGTAAGGAACACGCCCTGCAGTTTCATTTTCCTGCATCCCGGCGGTACTTTTCTCATTGAACCGGAGGCGATTGTTCCGGAAATAACAAGCGCGCTGCAGGTGGCCTCCACTTTCGGATGGGTGGCCTCCAATGCTTTTATCAACAGCGGAATAAACATTGATGCAGCCAAATCGACCAGCATTTACCAGGGATTGCAAACAAAGGTAGTGGCACTCGTAGATCAGAACGGAATCGTTGACATGGAAGCCGTCTCCATTCTAACCCCCGCGTTGATTTACAGACCTTTGGCGATTACACTGTTGCAGGCACAATGGGTACTGAATGTGCTCATGTCATCCGGGCGTACCGGATTACGATACAACAGTACGACCGTCAATGAAGATGTGGATTACAATACCATGAAATTTGCTTCTACCAGATTGAATACCGGAGCTGTACAGGATCTCAGCAGGCGGTTGTTTACAGGAGGCATAGATGCCGTGTTGGCGCTGAGCGCCCAGCAGGCCCCCGTTAATATCGGGTATAGCTTCAGCGATTATCAGCCGGGTCCGCAGGTATCGCTGCCGGCAGCCAATTACAATAACCAGGTAGATTTCACGGGCCCCTACAGTCTGTATTACTGGGAACTTTTCTACTATACACCTACCATGGTGGCATCCCTGTTAAACAGTAACCAACAGTTCCTGGAAGCAGAACAATGGTATCAATACATCTTTAATCCAACATTACCTCCGGTCAGTTTAAAGCCGGATGCTTTTATCAACCGCGACATCACTAAAACACAGTCAGAACAATTTTATGCTGCACTCGTTACTGCCGGCTATATCGCCAACGGAGCCGTAACCGCTGCCGGTAACAGTGCTACGGTTCCGCAGATAGCACAGGTACTTGGACTGAATCTCAACAGAGATCCTGATGGCACCAATTTGAGAATAGCACGGGAAATGCAGAATATGCTGCAGAATAATTATCTGTCTACGCCGCTGGTGCGCTACTGGCAGTTCAATCCTTTCAGAAACCATACCATCGCCTCTATACAGAGTAATCTTCAAAACCCTGTACAGATAAAGGTTTACAACGATGATCCTTTTGATCCGGATGCCATTGCAAGACTGAGAATTGGTGCATATGAAAAGAATGCTGTCATGCAATATATAGATAACCTGCTGGACTGGGGTGATATGGAATTTACACAATACACGTGGGAAAGCATTACCACGGCTACGATGCTATATGTATATGCCTACGATCTGTTGGGACCACGCCCCGAAGACCTCGGCCCCTGCAGCAGTCAGCCTGCTGCGAACTTTGCGGATATCCAGGCAAAATATGGTGCGGACATACCACAGTTTCTGATAGACCTGGAAAGTACTGCCGGAAACCGGTTAGATCAGAATACCGGGAAGTCAGGTATTGCGTATAATGACCTGAATGTGTATTTCTGTGTTCCGGACAACAGCCAGTTTATGGGCTACTGGGACCGTGTAGAAGATCGTCTTTACAAAATCAGGCATTGTCTGAATATCAATGGCATCGCGCAGCCGTTGCCGTTATTCGATGCTCCGATTGATCCGAATCTGCTGATCAAGGCCGCTGCCGCCAACAATGGCGTATTAAGTGTTCAGTTTCCTTTCCAGCCGGCCGTTCCATATTACCGCTTTGAGGCCATGCTGACCCGTGCATACAGTATTACCAGCGCCGTGATACAACTGGGCAGTACCCTGTTAACGGTATTACAGAATAATGATGCTGAGGGACTTTCCCTGTTGAACGCATCGCAACAGATAGCGTTGCTGAACATGATCACCGTCATGAAACAACAGCAGATTGAAGAACAAAAAAATACCATCACTTCATTAAACGAAGCACTGCAAAGTGCGCAATACCGGCAGACATACTACATTGATCTTATTGACAATGGTTTGAGTGGAAATGAAAAAGCCTCGCTCATCCTGTCAGGAGCAGTGATAGCACCTCAGGAGCTGGCGGTAGGCATCACCGGCATAGCGCTTGCCGGCTACCTGTTGCCTAATATCTTCGGCTTCGCAGATGGTGGTATGCAGTTTGGTGAGGCCGTCAACTGCGGTGCACAGGTCAGCGATGGCGTAGCTTCCATTCTCAATCAGAGTGCGGCCATATTGGCAACCATGGCACAATTCGACAGAAGGTACGAAGACTGGGTCCTTCAGCAGCGAACTGCCACCTTTGAAGTAGCGCAGATGACTGCGCAGATTGCAGCTGCACACTCACAACTTTCTTTCTATCAGCAGGACCTGGCCGTACACCTGAAAAGCATAGAACAGGCAGCACGTGTATATGATTTCATCCGGACAAAATTCACCAACCAGGAATTATACCAGTGGATGATCAACCGGGTATCTTCCATCTTCTACAACAGTTACCAGCTGGCTATGACCACCGCCCTGGCAGCACAGACTACCTATCAGTATGAGTTGAACAACAGCGATACCTTTATCACCTACAACTACTGGGACAGTCTGCGTAAAGGGTTACTCTCCGGAGAAGGGCTGCTGCTTTCCCTGCAACAGATGGAGACTTCTTATCTTAATCATAACTCCCGCAATCTTGAAATTGAAAAGACAATATCATTGCGGCAGGCGTTTCCGCAGGAGTTCCTGAAGTTTATCTGGGGACACAATAACGGGCAGCAGGGCGTGTTCAATTTTACCCTGAGCGAACGCATGTTTGACTTTGATTATCCCGGTCATTACTGCCGGAAGATTATGACCATTTCCATATCCCTGCCTGCTGTAGTAGGGCCTTATCAAAACCTGAACGCTACGCTGACCCAGCACGCTAATTATGTGCTCCTCAAGGCAGATGCGCAGGATGTATCACCGGTCAATTACCTGGTCTATCTGACGAGTGCCGACTTCCAGGGTTCGGTACCCGCTGCACCATCTTCCAATGTGCTGCGCACCAACTGGATGCCGGGACAACAGATTGCAGTGTCAAAAGGTGTGGACGACAATGGTCTGTTCCAGCTCAACTTCAACGACGACCGTTATCTGCCGTATGAAGGCACCGGCGCCGTGTCCAGCTGGACATTCCAGTTGCCGCCTGATACCAACCGGATCAATTTCAACAGCATCTCAGATGTGATTGTGAAGATAAAATATACCGCCATTGACGGAGGGAATAGTTTTGCAACGAAAGTGAAAGCACTCTATAAAACCCCGGCGCCACAATATGTAAATCTGCTGGCGAAAACAATGGAGATGAACCAGACTTATGCCGACGCATGGTATAAGCTGTTCAACACACCACCGGCAGATAATAAGCAATCTATCACTTTCAATGTAACAGACAATTATGTCCTGACCACTCTCCGGAATATAAAACTGCATGCGGTGTTGTTACAATTTGAAGCAGCCGATAATGCATTGGTCAATGGCAGTGATTTTATGAGTCTGACGATTGGTACGGGCAGTCCTCAAAATATTTCCATCATAAATAATTTCGGCGAAACAGTACCGGCAGGTGTTACGGATGATGGATCAGCCGTTATATGGAAACTTACTTTCGATATTACTAAAACTCCTGCTGTCCTCCTCAATAACAATTCACCTAAATCACTGGATCCGGCCAAACTGCTGAATCTTGCGATGGTGGTGGTTTACGAGGCAGATGTATTCTGATGAAATCTTATTTTTTCACCCTCAAAATAACATACGACTATGGGTTACGATCCTACCACATGCTTTAATTCTCTGCAGTCCCAGGGGCTGGGACCATGCCCCAATGACCTCGGCACCGCATCTTCCTATCACTGTCTGGATGCCCAGGAAGGTGGCGCCACGCATGCTTTCTGCGCTCAGGAGAACAAGTATTATGAGCCCTTTCCGTTCAGCGAAGCTTATAATCCTTCTAAATGCGCTCCAAAAGAGTACAATGCCGTGAAGTGCGAGGAGAAAGTATTTGCGACAGTCACTGAACTCGCAAAATATTTGAGAGCACACCCGGAGATGGAGCCCCGGGACTGTTTTTGTTGTTGTTCCTGCCTTGCCTATGGTACGCCCATTGCCATTCCTTCAGGATTGAAAGCCATCGAAAAAATCAGCGTTGGTGAAGATGTGATGGGTGGGAGTGTTACCAGCAAGGGCGGGAAGCTCTCTTTCTCCTGGGCGCCGGCACCCGTGACATTCAGCCAGGGAACACCACCATCAGATCACCAAAGCGGTATTGCCTCCACGATGGTCTTCGTCTACTGTAACGATGATCTGGGGATCATCTCCACAGAAGATCAGTTGTTCATGACGCCGGCAGGTATACTGAAACAGGCCAACACGCTGAAGCCGGGAGATGAGCTGGTAACAGTATCCGGTGAAGCGGTGGCTATCATGAGCATCAAGATTGGGAACTGGTACGGAGGCGTTCATCACATTACTGCAGGCCCTCCTTTTACCGGTGATCTCAATGGTCACCTCATCAGCGCCGGAAGTTTTGTAGTAGCTGACTTCTCTGTTCAGCTGGATCCCGTGGCACTGGGCAAGAAGTTTGAAGCAGGTCCTGTTATTGGCTCTAAAGAATATGATAAGGCCAATAAATCGATGATGCTTAAAACAGGGGTGTATACGCATAAAAGCGCAAAAGGTAATAAGGAAAACCTACCCAAACACTTTAAGTTGTTTAAGGATGAACCAGCACATATCCCCGCTGATGCATATTCATTCATCACCAATAAACAGGCTATCGACATTGTAGGAAATCCGGAGGTGCACTTCCGCCCTTATGGTAACAAAACCGGTATCGACACTATCAAATACCTCTTCAAGCTGTATAACGCCTTCTATCCGGATTACAACTTTTATCTTGACTGGGAAAACCTGTCCCCCAACGCCTATGCATTCGAATCTTACGGCGTAAAAACGGTAGTGATCTCCGGAGGGCTGGTAAGAATGCAAGGGCTTTATATTGAGGGAATTGCCTTTATTATAGCCCAATGTGTTGCACGTCTGGTTGATCTGCCAATATCCGTTTATCAGGGTCCGCGGCCATTACCGACTATCCAGGCCGACTATTACGGAATGGGACTGGTGATGTTGACCGTTTGGCATTTCAACGCTTTCTCCATTGATGGCCAGGCTATCAAACAGATGCAGCAGTTCTGGGGATATATATCACCGGAAAATCAGAAAGGCGATCCGGCTAATCCACAGGAATACCCGTCTATTGAATGCAGAGAAACTACCATGTTATATGCGCGGCTGGGAGGTAATCTTCCTCCATGTGCAGCGCTGCCTCTACAGCCGCTGCAGCTCCTCACTGAAGAAGTAGGTGTACTTGCTGATGATTCGCCATTTGTGAGGTTATATTTCAACGAAAACCTTGACCAGGAAAGTGCATTGCAGCCAGGCAATTATTCAATTGAACCTGAAGTTAGCATCAGCTCAGTTGTGGTGCCGGTAAACAATGAACATTCTGTACAGATTGTAGCGAATTTCAAAGCAAAGGTAAAGTATAAGGTTACCGTTACCGGTGTTAAAGGCAACAAGGGAGAACCGATCGATCCTAAGAAAAATTCGATCAACTTCATCGGACAGTAAAAAGGAAAGCCATGGATAATACGCTCATTGAACAACGGAGCCAGTTCGCTGAAATACTGGGACTCGGAGAACCGGTTTCAGAAGAAGTATTGAAGGCAGCTGTGGGAAATGAAAGTTATGCCCGTAACCTGCTTTTGAGCAAAGAGAATCCGGAAATGCTGGAAACTTTGCTGAACAAACCAGGCAGACAGGGTACGCAGGAATTTTCTCATGCAACACTTGTCAGGAAAGCCGCTACGGCATTGCTGCGCTGGGGTAAAACAGGATTCGCACTGGTAAATGCAACCGTGCTTGAACAGCGTGAAAACGCCTGTCTGAGCTGTCCGCATCTCCGCAGTCCCAAGGGCACCCTTCAGCAGATAATGCCATCGGCCCAGGAGAAGGACAAGCCAGGGTATCGCACGGGTAAAAAGGTTTGTGACCTCTGTGGCTGCAACATCTCCAACAAGATACGCCTGCCTTCGGAAGCCTGTCCGGATATACATCCCGAACATTACCAGCTGACACGTTGGGGCGAACCCGCTGAACATCCACGTAGTTAACCAGGTTGGGTATCAACAGGGCTTCGTATAAGCCGGTTCGATATCAGGCCCGGCGAGGTTAGAGACGAAACAAAAAACCTGCACTGGTTGCAGGTTTTTTGTTTCGTATATTTTATGGTAAGTATCATTTCACCGGTAACATATTATTGACATCCACCGGRAAACTGTCGTACTTGTTATACAGTTTCAGATATTTGGCCGGGTCAACGGGTTGTTCGCTGAGTATATCCACCAGTCCGCGGAAGAAGCCCTCCCTTTTCTCTGCCGGATTGAAAATGAGCGTGAGTACTACCTGTTCGTCTGTATCATTGGCAAAACCGTGTGGCGTGAAACGTGGTACATACACAACTGATCCGGGTTGCAGGTGATGTGTATCATCACCGGCATATACCGTGAGGACACCTTTGCCTACCATAAAGGTTTCATCCATAAAACGGTGGTAATGCAACCTGGCGCCGATGGTATGTGGTGGCAGCGTGATCTCGTATACGCCGAGGTGGCTGTTGGACATTTCGCTGGTCACTTTAAAAACGAAGGAAGCACCTCCCATTTCCAGTCGCTCTCCTTCGCCCGGATGATGTATGGTGGCCTTGTTGGTGAGTTGGTCTTCCAGATAGTCTATCTTCTTCATAAATTTCATTTTTATGAAGACAAAATTCCGACATGCCAACCTGAAAAACATTTACAAATGTTGACACTTTAAAAAAAAACTACAGCTCGGCACGTATGCGGCTCAGTTGTGTAGGTGTAATACCAAGATAGGAAGCGATCTCGTGTTGCTTCAAGCGTTGTTCCAACTCGGCAAATTGTTCCAGGAAGGCAGTATAGCGGCTTTTGGCAGTGTCATAGCGCAGTGATATTTCCAGTGGTTCTTTTTCCACCACCCAATGTATTTCCAGGTAGCGGATATACAATGCGGCCATATCAGGGCAAAGCATTGTCAACTTTTTAAATTCATCGAAATGATATTCGAACACCGTGGTGTTTTCCAGTGCACGGATCGTAAACTGGCTGGGGCTTTGGGTCAACATGGCACTCATAGAGCCTACCAGGAATGTTTCAGGAAAAAAGCGTTTGATCACCACATCTCCATTCGGCGCTGTATAGTACTGCGAAAACAGCCCTTTCACCACATAGGCCACCAGCCGCGGCACCTGGCCTTCCATTACCAACGTTTCATGACGTTTATAGGTACGACTTGTAATGATATTCCCCCACGCCTGTCGGCTTTCATCCGACAGCGGATGATACATGGTTACTTTTTCCCAAAAGTTGTTCATGAGCGTAAATTTAGAAACAAAAAGCTACAAAGTTGAGTTATAGGCAACTCCATATTTCTACATGGGCTTAACTGTTTCACTGAGGCGATCCCTGATAGTTTTAAGCAGCTGTTTATTATTCGATTTCTTTATGGTAACCTCTCTGCATTGATTGAAACCTGCGAATGTTTTAATCGCCTCAACGATTTTGTTGATCGTATCCGGGGATGGTTTCAACGATTCAAAGTGTAGGTTATGGATCGTTAGTATGCGATGTTTCCTGTCGGCTTTTGAATCCATCCTGGCGACAAAGGTGTCGCCCACTAACACCGGCAAAGAGAAGTATCCGTATTTCCGCTTTGCCTGGGGAACAAAGCACTCTATCTGGTAGTCGAAATCAAAGAAGTCCTTTAAGCGGTGCCTGAGCACATTTAATATGTCGAAGGGAGAGAGAATGAATGCATTGTCGCCCAGTTTTATTTTTTTGCTTTTGTACTCAGGCAACATATACAGGGGAGCGGTGTTCAGTCCTTCGATGCTTACCTGGCAAACTTCACCTTCGGCGGCCATCTTTTCCAGCGCTGTTTTTACCAGGTTATCCTTTGCGTAATGTGCCCGCCAGGCGATGTCTTTTGCGTAGGCAATCCCCAGGGATTGCAAGGAACGCCGGATCACATGCCGTGCAAATTCTTCCGGGGTTGGCATGGTAGTATCGACATCACCCGGAATCAGGTTGATGGGCAGGTCATATACTTTCTGGAAGTTTTTCTGACGGGTACACATCAGGCTTCCATCGAGGAACAGTCTTTCTAGTGCGACCTTTGCCGGCCGCCAATCCCACCAACCGGAGCTTGCCACCGGGCGGTCATTTTCAAAATCCTTTACCATGAGAGGGCCTTCACGGGCAATTCTATCGAGTACCTTTTTCATAAGACTGATCTCCGGTGGTGTCAGGGGCTTTCTCCGGGATAAAAAACCTTCCTTAACAGGCAATGAAAAACGGAATTCGTGTATGGGAATATATCCTGTGCCGTAAGTGAAAAATTCAAAGATGTGTCCATCCGCCTGCAGCTCATCAATCCATTCCGGTTTATAGTCAGGTACGCGGGATGCAATGGCATGGTGATGCGCCCGCTCAACAACATAGTTTGTATCTATCTGAATAAAACCAAGGTGGT
Source organism: Chitinophaga sp. 01L420 (assembly GCF_056399985.1). Lineage (NCBI taxonomy): Bacteria > Pseudomonadati > Bacteroidota > Chitinophagia > Chitinophagales > Chitinophagaceae > Chitinophaga > Chitinophaga sp. 01L420. The sequence continues at coordinate 35,877 of NZ_JBFTSK010000059.1, read as the reverse complement.
CGATGAGTTTATAGACTGCCTCGATTCCTTTCCCGAACTGCCCGGGTTGAGCCAACCCTGCCGCATGAAGGATTATTTTTTTTGCCTGTGAACTGCTGAGGATATGTTGCTTCATAATGAAAGCAAAATAAGAAAAAAAGTTCTGCCACCTTTGTTCGATTTTTCTGCCATAAGGTTCACAGGAGGATGTCTTTTTGAGACATCCTCTTCTTATTATGTATAGTTATATGACTGCGCCTTCCTTTCAACTCAATCTACAGACCTTCAAATAGTATTAACCCTATTGAATTATAATCATCTTACCTGGAAAGTTATTTTACATACATGCAAGGGATGATGATAGTCCCTGTTGTATTTCTTTTTCATTTTAAACCCTCATCATTATTAGGTCTTTAAATTTACATTTATGAAAACAAGATGGTATTTCTTTAAAACAGCATACCTGCCGATATTGCTATTGTTATTTTTTCTTGTATCCCCGTCTGATAGTTCTGGGCAAAAAACTTATGCCAATAGTCAGACAAACCAGGTAAACGGGATTTGCTTATTATGTGGAGTCACCAATCCCAATAATCCCGTGGATGGCAGCAGTCTCGATGATTACTCCACTTTTGTTATTAATGTCGGATTGTTGGGAGTAAGTGTGGAGCAAACCCTGATTTTTCCGGCAGCCAGTAATGGAGGTTGTGATTCACTGATTATCGGGATTGGTAGCAGTAACACGGTATTATCTGCCAATCTGTTTGGTGGTGTTACCGTGGAAACATATAATGGCGCTACAGCCAATAATGATGCGAAAACCGTATCATCCGGTTTACTGAGACTGGTGAACTGTAATACCCGTGCGGAAGTATTGCTTCGTCCCACTGCACAATTTGACCGGGTAAAAATTAAGTTGAGTAGTACACTCCTTGGATTACTTACTTCTTTCCGCTTATATTATGCCTATAAAAAGAACAGTATTGCCAACCCGGTTTATTCTCCGCAAGAAGGGGTCGTATGTGGTGCATCTCCCATGGTTATACAAAATCATCAACAAGGTATCGACTATCATGTCAGGATCATTTATAGTGGCCTTTCTACCATATTCCTGGATACTTCTTATGTTGTGCAAAATAATGATACTGTGCTTTTACCCCCTTATGATAGGTTTGCGAGTGCACAAGGAGATATCTATATACAGGCAGTAAATCCTGTTACGGGTTGTAAATCCGATTCTGTACATCACGCCTATTGGGCAGGCAGTGCTTCCGCTTTACCTAACGTAGATGCCGATAGTGTACATATCTGTGAGGGAGATAGCGTTATGCTACATGCCACGCAGGTACTTTTTAATCCACTTTATACTAATGTATGGTATAATGCAACTACGGGTGGAACTCTCTTGCATACCGGAGATTTTTTCAAGGTAAGTCCTGCTACTACCACTACCTATTTTGTTACAGGCAGGGCCTACTGTGAGTACCCTTCCCGACGGCCGGTAAAAGTACAGGTAACACCGAGGACACCGCCAGTACTCCTAAACAATCCTTTGTTGGTAGTATTGAATACAACAGATACACTTAGGGCTATCGCTCCTGCAGGTGCCACTTTCCGCTGGTATAATGCGCCTATTGCCGGCTCGCTGCTGTTTATAGGTAGTAAGTTTGCGGTACATCCTGTAACAACAGATACCCTGCATTATTATGTAGCGTCTGTGGTAAATGGTTGTGTTAGCAGCCGTACACCTGCAATTGTAGTGGTTACACTTGCCTATGGCTTATCAGGTAATATGGAAAATATGGCAGATCAGTTAGCATTATATCCTAACCCCACTACCGGGCAGATATGGTTTAAAGACAACAAAGCATTCAAAAATGGTATCGTTGTGATCAATAGCATGGATGGAATACCTGTTTATCAAACCACATTGAAGACAAATAGTGTGCAGTTACCAGCTTCGCTACCAGCAGGTGTTTATTTAATACAGGTGCGTACTAAAACAGGAAAGGTATTTTCGGGGAAAGTGCTGGTAAGTAAATAATTCTGCCAGGTTAGGTGAGCATTTCAAAGGGGAGTATATAAACTAAAATCAGCTACTGTAGCTGATTTTAGTTTATATACTGTTAAATCATTCGAACTTTTTTGTCGTAATCAACATAAATCATACGAAGTCCCGCAGGAACCGTTGATTTGAGTCCAATGACAACGTTTCTTACCCTGAAGCTCAATCTTCACAGCAGTAGGTTTTGTTAGTGCAAGGATTTTGATTTTCTTCAGGCTTAATTTTTTTTCTTCTTTTTTCATAGTGATTAGTTTAACGTTTGATGATAATACAGGTTTATGGTTTATACGAATAAGGTTAGCATGTAGTGAAATGCAAGGCGCATTTTTTTTGATATTATTAAGATACAGAAAAATCGCAATAGTCTTTACTATACCAGGGAAATAATTGCAATACCCATAGAATAAATTGTGAATTGCAGGGTCTGCCGGATGAGTCACAAATTTGCGAACAAATGAATTGATTAGTTGTGCTAACTTGTATATGTCCGTTATCTGCTGTTCTTTTGCAGTTGCCTTTACTATTTTTACTTTAAAGAAGTATTAACCGGGAACCCCGTAATGTTTGTTGACCAATAGCTAATAATGCTTTACTATCCGGCAATTTATTAAATCAGTAGTATGACAGCCCATAATGACTTACCCCCGCACGCGTATACTTATTTGTCGGAGATCAGTCGTCAGGATGTGTATCATTCTGACATGAGTCGTGACGAAGTGATAAATACTTTTTTCCCTCCAACCGTTACTTCACTGGTAGCTGGGTTATCAAATATTACCAGTGCATTTTATGGAGTTATGCTCGATAAAGCGGCGTTGCTGAAGGGAAAACATTTGATAGACCCGTTGTCGCAGGCAACTATTTATGAGTTAGGCCGGTTAAGAGTAGCCGCTGCCGTGCAGGCAAATCCGGACCTGGACAGGGATGCACGGGGAATATTACTGGTACTGCTATCTGCTATTTTCACTTCCAGCCCTGAGTTCAGGTTTAATGTTGTTGAATTCAAACCAGACATGGTTAAAGTGATTTTTACGGGTGTGGACAGGTATCATAGAATTACCCGTCAGTTGGGTATAGCGGACGAAATTACCTGGCCGTCTATTTCCCCGTTTATACAGGCCGTTAGCGAGGAGCTGACTCCGATGTATACCACCGGCATCACTTTAGTTGAGCTTAACGCGGAAAGCAGTGAATGTGTTTACGAGATATTGATTTTTAAAAAAGAATCTGAAAGCACCGCAATACCATTACAAAACTTAGGTATATCGGCGCCTTTTTTTCAACTGCCTTCCGGCAAGAAGCAGGTATTCGGACATTTACTGCATGCAGTGCTAGGCAAAGCAGATGATTTTATGGTGGATAGTTTTGCGCTGTTAATACGGTATTGCATTTCCCTGGAGGCCTGGAATTTCGGCAGATTAAACCAGCCATCCGAAAATCACTACATGATGGGAGAGAAATTCAGGGTGTTTAGATGTGGTGAAGTAAGCAGGGATATGATTTATACAGCAGTCATTGAAAGTATGCCTGTTGAAAAACAGAAAAGAAGAAGTATATTAAATATTATCAGTGATAAGGGAGATCCTGTTTATATGATGATGTTTGATTATTATATGCTGGATGCGGAAAAGTTCCTTGCTAAGTTTGCTACACTTAAAGCTTCTGAAGAGCTGGCAGCAGCTCATCCGGTGGAACCATTGTCCGGAATTACACGGCATTTATTCAACAACCCTTACCAATATCAGGCGGTATTACCTCCTTTTTCACACGCCCAATGCAGCGGGCATTTTACAGGTTATCCCTGTGTACCCACCTTGCTTATTTATCAATGCCTGGCTGTTGAAGCGGAAAAGTGGCTGCAGGATATCATGCACCTGCCTTTATTACGGCGCCCGGTACTGGATGGAATAGAACTTTTGCCTATAAAAATAATCCCTATTGATTGCCCCTGTATTGTCAATATATCAGTGAACCGTTTATCAAAGAAGTGCTTTAAGTTTATTTGCCACATCATATCACCAAAAGATCCTACCGTACTTTATTCAGTTGTAACCATCGATTTAAATTTACCTGCTATCCTCTGAAGGTCCATTGTTTTTCAGAGATAGCGTAAACTGATTATTTATGAAAGAAATAACTGCAGCCATCACCGCTGTTGGTGGCTATGTGCCCGACTATGTGCTATCCAATAAGGAGTTAGAGCAATACGTTAATACTTCGGATAAATGGGTTTATGAGCATTTGGGTATCCGGGAAAGGCGGATCCTGAAAGGAGAGGGTCGTGGTACATCTGAGTTATGCATCCCGGTGGCTAAACAGATTTGTGAGAAACGTGGAATTGATCCGTCAGCAATTGATTTGCTGGTAGTTGCTACCAGCACACCAGATATGATTGTACCCAGTACTTCCAATATTGTGGCAGCAGCCATTGGTGCAAAAAATGCCTGGGCAATGGATATTAATCTGGCCTGTTCCGGCTTTTTAGCTGCACTGGATGTTGGCGCCAGGTTCATTGAAGGTGGTAAATATGCAAAAGTACTGGTGATAGGAGCAGATAAGATGAGTGCCATTGTAGACTATACCGAGCGCATGACCGCCAGCATTTTTGGGGATGGAGGTGCGGGCGTGCTATTGGAGCCTGATTACAACGGTTACGGATTAAAAGACAGTATATTGAAAACAGATGGGGAAGGTGGAAAACACCTCTTCATGCCAGCAGGAGGTTCTGCCTTACCTGCCAGCGAAATCACTGTTTCGGCGCGGCAACATTATATCCGGATGAATGGGAAAGAAATTTATAAACTTGCAGTAAAACATATGGTATCGACCATGCAGGAGTTGATGGCAAGAAATGACATTTCCGGAGATGATATTAAATGGTTGGTTCCACATCAGGCAAATAAACGAATTTTGTTAGAGGTAGCGAGGCAGTTATCCTTTCCGGAAGAGAAAATAATGATTAACATTCATCATTATGGCAATACCACTGCGGGCACTATTCCGTTGTGTTTATGGGATTATCAGAAGTTGCTGAAAAGAGGGGATAAGATTTTAATGTCTGCGTTTGGTGCTGGTTTTACCTGGGGGGCAAATTATTTGATATGGGCTTACGATGGGGCATAGGCGCTGAGTACTTTTAATAAATGAAAGATCAATCATAACTTTTTCTTTATTAAATTCATCAGGAGAAAATTTCCTCCTAATTCATTATCAATGAACAAAGATATTTTAGTTCGGTTCATTCAACAGGTATTGCCTATGGCCCCTGTTAAGGTGGAGCAGATTGCAGAGAAATTCAATCCGATGGAAATCGAAAGGAATGAATATATTTTGAAGGCCGGCAAGGTTTGCAATGCATATTATTTCATCGAAAAGGGCGTCATGCGGTCCTATACTTATAACCTGGATGGCGACGAGGCTACCACCGCGTTCTATTCGGAAAATTCCTTTGCAAGTGATCTGTTGTCATTCTTCAATAGAACCCCTTCAAAAGAATATATCCAGACAATAGTCGATTGTGAAACCTGGTATATTACTTATGACGACATGCAGGAAATTTTTCACGCGCTGCCCGAGTTTCGGGAATTCGGCCGGCTGAAGCTTGTCAACAGCTACAGTATCCTGAAAGAGAGAATGCTGTCTATGTTACAGGAAACAGCGGAACAACGGTATATCAGGCTGATCAATTCGAGTCCGGAAATTTTTCAGAATGTACCTTTAAAATATATCGCTTCTTATCTGGGAATTACCGATACTTCGTTGAGCAGAATAAGAAAGGAGTTTACGAAAAAATAGCTGCTTGCTGATTTCTTGCCATTTGCTAAGTGTAAGCTGAATGATATGGTTTTCCTTTGTTTTCTAAACCAAGGCACTATTTCAAATGGAAAATCACATATCAGGAATGCCTCTTTGGGCCATCTTACTATTTATCGGGAGTTTTCTTTTTTTTATCGCTTTCATCACCGGGAGAGTAAGGGAAGCAGCGCTGGACGTCGGTATGACGCCGCGCAAGGCAGTGAATATTCAGATCAGTATTTTTAGTTTTTATGTTGCTTTTCTTGTCTACGTTTCTTTTTTTTCTTTGAAAGGTACATTTGAAGTCAATTCCCTGCCACCTAAAGTAACGATATGGGCAGGGTTGCCGTTAGCTATCTTCTTGTTCGGTTTTATCGGGAATACCAGGCTATTTAAGACCTTACTTTATTCAATTAAACTGGAATCACTGATCTCCTTACATATATTCCGGGTTCTTGGCGTATTTTTCATCATTCTTCAGAGCTATCGCCTGCTTCCTGCAACATTTGCTTTTTTTGCCGGCTTCGGAGATATTATTACTGCAATTTTAGCATTGCCGGTGGTAAGGATGGCTGCAAAGCGTAGCCCAGGGTGGAAAATAGCCGTTTATGCCTGGAACATATTTGGTATCCTGGACATCGTTGATTTGCTGACGATTGCTGTAATGATTGGTGCCAACGGGAATCTCAGGGAAATGACTGTATTCCCGTTCTCATGGTTTCCTGCATTTGCTCCCGCCACCATTTTATTTTTGCATACCGCGGTTTTCAGAAAATTATACCAGTTGAAGACGTCCGCAAATAGTTTAGTAGTTAGCTGAGATCATTTTCCGGTTTGATTGCCGCCAACAATTTCAAATCACCACTTAAAGGCGACTCAAATGTATGTTGTGCCTGAACAGTAAGGCAAGGATGTTCAAGTAGTGGATCATGATTTACGCTTTAAGGTAATCACTGCCACTTCCGGCCACATACCGATTCGCCCTTTTAGTCCAAGGAAGCCAAAGCCGCGGTTGACATACAAAAAACGCCCGTTGTCCTGGTAAAGCCCGAGCCATTGCTTGTATACGTATTTGATGGGGCTCCACTTAAGACCAAATAACTCAATGCCGAACTGCATGCCATGTGTATGGCCAGATAATGTGAGATGAATGTGTTGATGATGCTCAAGCGTTACGCCTTCCCAGTGCGAGGGATCATGTGACATCAGGATCTTAAAAGCATCATCGGGAACGCCGGCAGTGGCTTTCTTTAAGTCACCGTATTGATGGAAGCCACCCTTACCCCAGTTTTCCACGCCTAACAGCGTAATGGACTGACCGTCCTTTTGAAGGGTGATTGCCTCATCCAGCAGCAGACGAAAACCGATTTCGGCATGTACTTGTTTTAGCCGGGCCAGGTTGGTACGTTTGGCCTCAGGCGTCTCCCAGTGAATGTAATCGCCATAATCATGGTTCCCCAACACCGAGAATTTACCCATCGGCGCTTTCAGTGCTGCAAAAGCAGGTATCCATCTGGCCATTTCTGATGCCTGGTTGTTAACCAGGTCACCGGTGAACAGAATGACATCGCTGTGCTGGGCATTGACCAGGTCCAGCCCTTTTTGTACTCCGCCGGCGTTGGTAAAGCTGCCGGAGTGAACGTCTGTTATCTGTGTTATAGTAAAACCATCAAAAGCTTCGGGCAGGTCCGGGAAAGAGATTGTTTCACGCCTTACGCGATAAAAATGCCGCCCGCGCGTAATACCGAACAGCACGATGAGCAGCAGCACAGCAGCTGTGGCTAAAGTCAGTTCACTTACCCAGAGTGCCCTCGGCGGAAACCCACGAAAGAGCCGGGTAATATCCTCCACCAGTAAAACCGGGAGCGAAAATAAACGGGGAACAAAAGCTAGCAGCATCAGTCCCATGAGCCAGGTAATCAACGTTTGCTGCGAGCGGGAGCCACGTCGCGCAAAAATTACAGCTACTATGCCGCTCATTAACAGCAGATCGATGAGCCAATAGCTCCACAACAATGCACCGGAATTTACAAGAGTTTGTATAGCCTGATAAAAATAAAGATCGGTACCCAGCCAGAGCAGGATGATCAGCGGAAGTCTTTTTGCCATTTATAAAGTAGATATGTCAAACATATATTTTGTTATTCCAGAAGACGTTTGAACAGGGAAGATATTTTAAAAGAAGGAGAAAAACATCTCCTTTCGCTGTAAATAGTCATTCCTGATTAGCCATTGAGCAACTACCAGCAGTTTTTTTATTTTTAGTGGTAAAGAAGGAGATCATTTTTTTTCATCTCTATAAAAGCTTGATACGCTCTTCTTCCAGGTCGATCTGGAAGATCAGCCAGTGGATGATTTCATCTGGCCATTCAGGCTCCTTGTTTATACCGATAAGGAACTTTCGTTGGTCTTCGAGCAATTCCAGGTAGTGTTGTTTTGCTGCTTCACTTAATCCCAGGTTTTCCGGTTCCTTGAGTTTATGTTCCCATTGTTCGATCATGCGTTGCAGCTTGTGGTCTGTGAGCTGGCCTTTCTCCTGTTTTTCTCTCAGCAGTCTTACCGTTTCGATCACCATAAGCCGCTTTACCCTCGCTTTAAGTTCGTCCTTCGGCTCCTCGATGAAGTGACTATTGATATTGGAGCGCCTTATAAAATAGGGCAGGGTGAGTCCCTGTATCAGCAGGGTAAGCAGGATGACGATGAAGGTGATGAACAGAATAAGGTTCCTGTGGGGAAATGGTGCGCCATGCAGTGTAGTTGGTATGGCCAGTGCGGCGGCCAGGGAAACCACGCCCCGCATGCCGGTCCAGCCCATTAGCAGTGGCAGGATCAATGCCCGGCGCCGGTTGTTGTTTATTATGTTCACCGCCACCCCTGGTCTGAATATACGTGTGGCCAGCATCGCCGCGTAGTAACTGATGATCCTTGCTATGATGAGCACGGCAGTTGCCAAAAGACCATAATAAACCGCTTCACTTAATGGGGTTCCATCGGCACGAAGTCCGGCCACAACTTCCGGCAGTTCCAGGCCTATCAACATAAACACCACACCGTTCAGTATAAAGATCAGTGCCTCCCAAAAACTCTGGCCCCTTACCCGGCTGGAACTTGATAGAAAGGAGAAACGCCGGTTGGCCAGGAAAAGGCATCCTGTCACTACCGCCAATACGCCGGAACCATGTACCTGCTCGGCGATCCAGTAAAGGAAATAGGGTTCGATGAGTGAAAAGACAATGTCTGAAGGAGCGTCTGTAGGCAGGTATTTATGTGCCTGCATGAAGAGCCATCCAAATATCAACCCAAGACCTACTCCTCCCATTATCATCCAGGAAAAATCCAACAGTGCTTCGTGAAAAATGAACTGCCCGGTGCCTACAGCTACCAGTGCAAACCTGAAAATGATCAGTGAGGAGGCATCATTGAGCAGGCTTTCGCCTTCCAGTATAGCTGCCGTTATTCTGGGGATTTTTACAAATTTCATGATCGCGCCCGTACTCACCGCATCAGGAGGGGATACAATGCTGCCGAGCAGTAAGCCAAGTGCGAGCGTAAATCCCGGGATGAGGTGGTTGGCCAGCAGGGCAACGGCAAATGCGGAGAAGAGCACTACCAGGAAGGCAAAGCTGCCGATCATGCGCCACCATTTTTTCATTTCCTTAAAGGAAACGCTCCAGGCTGCATCAGAAAGCAGTGGTGGCAGGAAAATAAAAAAGATCATGTTGGGATCGATCTGCACTATTGGAAGCCCGGGTATAAAACTGACCAATAGCCCGGCTATTACCAGCAACACAGGATAGGCGATCCTTAATCTGGTAGCCAGCATCTCAATCAAAACGATAGCGGCTACCAGGGCCAGAAGAAGGGGTAGTTGTTGATGCATATGGAAATCATAAGGCTACTAAAATAAAGTCAATTTTTTGAATTTATTGTAAGTATTCCTAAATGAGAGGCGGACTAAGATCGGTGTAACGATCTCGTTTTGCCATACGTTAGATCTGGGGCAATGAGTTCGTCCGCCTACTCTTCATCTTTAGCTTCCCATAATTCAATTTTGTTGCCTTCCACATCAAGAATATGAACGAACTTTCCGTAGTCATATGTTTCTATTTTATCTAACACTGTCACCCCTTCCTTTTTTAATTCTTCTACGAGTGCTTCGATGTTTTCAACCCGGTAATTAATCATAAAGTCTTTTGAGGAGGGCTCGAAGTATTTGGTCTTATCAGCAAAAGGAGTCCATAGCGTATATCCTTTCTTAGTTGAATCCGTTTCCTGCCGCCATTCAAATTTTGCCCCGTAGGGGCCTGTATCCAGACCGAGATGCATTTTATACCATTCTTTGATTTTTTTAGGATCGTTACATTTAAAGAAAATGCCTCCAAGTCCGGTTACTCGTTTCATTTTGATTTGGTTTTTATTTGTTTTAGCCCAAATCGAATTGAATGCGAACCCCAAACCAAATGATGCTGCAAGTGATAAAATGATTAGTTTGTTTTTCATCATTTGTCAATATGTTTTGAATGTTGTTTACGCTAAACGCTACTACACGACGTCGCTTAACTCATCACCGGGTTTTCTCCATTTCTTTGATGGCGTCCCAGCCTTCAGGGGTGATGCCCATAATCTCGGTGGCAACGCCCAGTGTTTGATAAGTATCGAAGAAGGCCATCCGCGCAATTGGGTGATCCACTTCGCTGATGACCGCATAACCTTGTTCGCGCAGCTCGCCGGTGACCCGTTCGAAATCGCTTACCGGCAAACGGAAGGCAAGGTGCTGTGTGCCGCCTGCGGGATACTGAGCGAGGTAGTCATGGAACATACTTTGACCGGATAGCGGTTGAATGAGTTCGATGAAGGTACTTCCATTATAAGTCTGAGTGGTGAGCCATTCGCCAGCAACCAGCTTGCCGTAATAGGTCATACCCAGATCCTGTGCACGGAAATGTTCCGGCTCAGGAAAGCCAGCGATACCAAGGGCGTTCGAAAGGAATTTCACAGCGGCGTGAATGTCCGGGACCACCCAGCCAATTTGTGCGAGTTCAAGTCCGGTGATGGTGTTGTTGATACTGCTCATATTTATTTGCGATTAGGTTTGTGGCTAAACAAAGTTAAACCAGATGTGTTTCTTATGCAAGGGCATTCACGGCAATATGTGGGGCATTTGCGACTTTCAGCTGCAAACTGATTTCAGTTCCTCTGCCGAACTTCGCAAAGCCCGAAGTGTATTGTTATCTCTATCCACGTTAATGACTGTTAGCCAATTACCACGTTATTCCACTAAGAACATAAAAATTCCATTATGAAAACAAACATTTATCCTATTATTCTTTACCGTGCCCTTGCCAGAGGAGTCGGTATCTTCACACTTTTACTATTTTCGTTTGTCGCCAATGCCCAGCGGTTGCTGGTTTGGGAGGAAAACTTTAATACTGCTACCCTGAACCCATCCTGGTGGACTTACGAAACCGGTGATGGATGTGCCAAAGGAAATTGCGGCTGGGGAAACCAGGAATTAGAGTACTATACCAACCGTACAGAAAATGTTCGCGTTGAAAATGGGCAGCTTATTATTGAAGCACGCCGTGAGGATATGGGAGGGAAGCCTTTTACATCCGGCCGTATCAAAACTGCGGGTCGCGTTAACTTCCGTTACGGTGCGCTGGAAGCACGCATCAAAGTTCCAAAGGCTGCCAATGGCCTCTGGCCTGCGTTCTGGCTATTGGGTGCTACCGGTGGTACCTGGCCTCATAACGGCGAAATCGATGTACTTGAAATGGGTTCTGCTGCTGCCGTTACTGCCAATAAAGCCAATAAATTACTTAATGCTACCTTACATTGGTGGACGGAAAATCCGGGTGGATATACCGGTCATGCCGCGTATGGAAGAGATACCACTACCGCCGTTGATCTCAGTGATGACTTTCATCTCTATAAATTGGAATGGTCTCCTACTGTCATTACCGTGTATCTTGACAATAGTCTTTTTTATACCATTAACACGACCGGCGGCAATGGACTGGATGCATTTCAACATCCGTTTTACATCGTCCTGAATCTGGCGGTGGGCGGTAGTTTTACAGGCATCCTGGCTGCTAACAATATTACGGCTCCGCTACCCGGACAGTTACAGGTAGACTATATCAAACTTTACCAGGACATCACACAAAACGAGTCCATTACTTATGGTACGGACGATCAGCCGGAAGGTACCTATGGCATCTTCACTGATAATACCACGGTGAATGATAAGATTGTGCTGGGCAGTGGTGCGCAGCTTTATTTCTGGAATAATATTACAAATATTACGACTCCGGTTCCGGTACCTTTTGAAGGGCCGAATGTTTGGGCGCTGCATGCCAATGCCGGCGCGTGGTATGGGCTGGGGGTTGCCAATGATGCAAAGAACATGAGCAACTTTTCGTCAGGAAGTCTGAAGTTCCAGATGAAAACCAATGCTACCGCACCTTTCAAAGTAGGCATTGCTACGGATGCAGGCGAAGGATGGGTACAGTTCAATGGCGCCAATGGTGAGCATGGCCTTGTTCGTGATGGACAGTGGCATGAGGTAACGATACCCGTGAGCGAATTTGCACTTGCCGACATGACGCTTACCACTCAGCTGTTTATGTTGTCTGGCGATGCGCCGGCAGCTGCTTTGGACTTTTATCTCGACAATATTTATTATACCGGCGGAACTACGTCCAACCCGGCACCGAAGGTCATCATCATTAAACCAGTGGCAGATACCGTATATAAAACGCCGGCAAGCATCCAGGTGAATACGAATCCTACTGATCAGAATGGCAGTATCACCAAGGTAGCATTCTATAGTAATGATAATTATCTGGGATCATCCACAGCAGCTCCTTTCAGCTATACCTGGAATACATCAGCTACAGGGGTGCAATTACTAACGGTAAAGGCCACAGATAATCAGAACAAAACCACCACTTCCAAACCCGTGCAGATATTTATTACGAAACCTACGAATACTGCTCCTGCCATCAGCATTACATCTCCTACGGTTTCATCGGACTATATGAAACCTGCTACTGTCAATATCACTACGAATGTTACCGATGATGGTGGCATTTACAAAGTAGAATTTTTTAATGGCAATACCCTGATAGGGACGGTTAACAAGGCTCCCTACAACTTCAGCTGGACAAAGGTGGATCAGGGGACCTATACCATCAAAGCGAAAGTATATGATGATGGCAACCTGAGTACTACTTCTTCTTCTGTAACCTTTACGGTGAAAGATAATAATATACTTTCTGATCGATACGGCATTTACACAGATACCGCCTGGATCAGCAGCAAGCTGACATTTGGCGTGGATGCAAATCTGTATGTGTGGAATAACCTGACCACCATCGCAGGAGCAACGCCAAAGGAGGGGGCTAACGTGATGGCCTATACGGCGGCTGCCGGAAACTGGTTTGGACTGGGCGTATCTCATGATGTGCGTAACCTTTCTCATTTCAGTAATGGTTATCTGAAATTCTGGTTTAAGACGAGCTACCAGGGCATGTTCAGGTTTACTGTTATTTCAACAGGCGGTCAGTATGAACTTCCATTTGCTGCCGGAGAACAGAAGCTGGGATTATTGAGAGATGGACAATGGCACCAGGTAATTATTCCTGTGAATACCATGACAGGTATCGATCTTACCAATATCACGCAGGGCTTTACCTTTAGTGGCGATGCGCCTGCTACCACTGCCAGTTTTTACATCGACCAGGTTTATTATACCACGCAGCTAAATGAAACGGGTACACGAAGTAACCTGGCATTGAACAAACCAGTTACGGTTTCTTCTACCGAAAATGTTGGTACACCCGGCCCTTATGCAGTTGACGGCGTGATCACCTCCCGGTGGTCCAGTGCATTCTCCGATCCGCAATCCATTTTTGTGGACCTTGGTGCCACCTACCATGTAGATGAAGTGAAAATTACCTGGGAAACTGCCGCCGGAAAGAATTATGAAGTACAGATTGGCGCCAGCAGTACCGGCCCCTGGACGAGTCTTAAAACCATTACCAACAATGCCGCATTGGTGAATGACCATACTGGTCTTACCGGCAGCGGGCGTTATATCCGTATCTATGGTACGGCAAGAACTACCGTGTATGGTTACTCCATTTATGAATTGGAAGTATAYGGTACAAGTACAGGTGCAAGAGTGGGAGCACCGGTGACAACTGCGTTTACAGCGAATCATCATGCCGATACAACGGAATGGAATGTGACAGTGTCTCCCAACCCTGTTGCGGGTGGGGAGTTGCAGCTATATAGTAATCAAGCGTTGCAGCAGATGATAATCGTGGACCTTTCAGGAAAGGTATGGAGTGCGCATCGTGGCTTCAAAGCTTCAAATGCCTATACGCTTGATGTCAGAAAGCTGCCACGCGGATTATATTTCGTGCAGGTTTACAATGGGAATCAGCAGCGACAGGTATTGAAATTCATCAGGCAATAACTCATTTCTTTCCCCCGGGTAGGCTGTTTCAGGTTTATCCGGGGGATATACAAATGGCGGAAAAGCTGAGCCGCCCAGACAAGTAAATTGAGCCATGAGAGAAAGCAGTCATCGCATCTAAAAGTGGATCTTTGTGTTCTTAATCAATAAAACAGCAGCTATGACAGCAATAACAAAGATAGCACTTGGCCAAAACGGGYCACTCGTGTCTAAACTCGGATTAGGTTGTATGCGGATGTCGCCTGTGTGGGGAAGTGGGGGGAATGATGAAAGTGAAAGTATTGCTACCATTCAGCAGGCATTGGACAGTGGGATTAACTTTTTGAATACCGGTGACTTTTACGGCAGCGGACACAATGAATTGCTTGTAGGAAAGGCCATCAAAGGCAGGAGGGACGATGCTTTCATAAGTGTCAAGTTCGGCGCAATTTTCTATGGTGGTCAGTGGCTTGGACTGGACCTGCGTCCCGTAGCCATCAAGAACTTTATCAATTACTCCCTGGTGCGCTTAGGGATAGATACCATTGATCTTTATCAACCGTGCCGACTTGACAACAGTGTTCCTATAGAAGATGTGATCGGAACTGTTGCCGACCTGATCAAAGAAGGGAAGGTCCGCTATCTGGGCGTTTCTGAAATAACCGCGGATCAACTGCGCAAGGCGAATAGTGTTCACCCGGTAACGGCATTGGAAATAGGCTATTCATTGGCAGATCGACAGATAGAAAGTGAGCTGCTTCCTACGGCTAAAGAATTGGGTATAGGAGTGGTGGCATTTGCTAATACGGCCGAAGGATTACTCACTGGCGAGATGAAAGCACCTCTTCCCGTTAATGACTATCATCATCACTTCTCGCGCTTTCAGGGAGAGAACCTGGTAAAGAATCTCGAGAAAGTGGAGGTATTAAAGCAACTGGCTAAGGAGAAAGGATACACGCCAACGCAACTGGCGATCGCGTGGGTGAATGCACAGGGAGATCACATCATGCCATTAGTAAGTATGAGCAGGAGGTCCCGGCTGCCGGAAAATATGCAGGCCATGGGGATTGAGTTCACGCCTGATGAATTGAATACACTTAACACACATTTTTCAACGGGATCGATACTTGGAGGYACCTACCTGCAGCGGTAGTGGGGTTGCAGATAAACCCCGGCTGTTTTATATCTTTGCATTATGACAAACCCAACTGAAATAATTCCCGGGGTTATCTTTTACTCTTATTTCTCCGCCATGAGAAAGGAGAAGGTGGCATTTATGGAGCACAATATACTGGTGTTGCAGGTTGCAGGGGTCTTTACTTTGGAAACTGCCAGCCAGCAAATCTCCATGAGTCGCGGCGAAATGTTGCTGATACAAAAAAATCAATTGGGAGAAATTACTAAAACTCCTTTGGATGGTGAGGATTATCAAACCATTGTCATTGTGCTGAAAGAAGACTTCCTCCGGAAGATTGCCCTTGAGGAGCAAATAGWGACAGGGCAAAAATACAGTGGCCCTTCCAACATTCGTATCCCCGGGAGCGTTTTTTTGCACGCTTTCTTTCAATCTTTGCTTCCATATGTTCAGCATCCGGAAGAAGAAATAACCAGGGCGATGGGAATGCTTAAAGTAAAAGAGGCGGTATATCTCCTTATGAATACGATGCCCGGGCTCCGGAAATTCTTATTCGACTTTTCGGAACCGTATAAGATGGATTTGGAAAAATTCATGCGCAGCAACTTTCACTACAATATTCCGGTTGATCAATTTGCACGACTTACAGGAAGAAGCCTGGCAGGGTTTAAGCGTGATTTCCAAAAGATATTCGGGATGGCCCCACGACAATGGTTATTAGAAAGGCGGCTGGAAGAAGCCCGGCATCTTATAGAAAAAAAGAACAAAAAATCATCTGCCATTTATCTTGACCTGGGCTTTGAAAGCCTCTCTCATTTCTCGCATTCTTTTAAGAAGAAATTCGGCAAAGCACCTACCGAATGGTAGTCCTTTTTTTATCAGGTATATTCCAGGCAAATCACTGCTTTTTTCAGCTGATCATCATGAAATAAGTAAATCTGATCAGCGGCATTTTCCTGAAAATGATATCCTTCCATACAGGCTATATAGCTAAAAAGACGCCCATCTTCCCTGAGAGGCTTATCCATCAGATTGGTGCCTGAGTATTCACATTCATCAAAAGGGAGATGGTCTGTATTGATTTCATCTATTACACCGTTGATCTTTTTATTGATGACCTCTGCCAGGTAATCTGAAGGCGCATCATTGCGCAGATCTTCTATTGTTAGCTTCAGCAGCCTTTCTAATTTTCTGATCCCCTCTACGGTTAAACCGGGCCTGTGAAAATCCCGATCATATAATTGTCCGAATTTTTTGTAGTACGACTTCTTTAACTGATACATCGCCTCATTAAAATTAAATTGTATCTCCTCATCGGTATATTCGAGGTGGTAACTATCCGGGGGGATTTCGGTGGAAACGGTAAAGTATTCCCACTTCGCATCAAACTTATATTTCCCGTCGATGATATCAAAACCGAACATATCGCATTTGGTATAGGCGGTGTGAAACTCCGTAGTGTTTTCACCCACGCGACCATCATATATTTCTTTTACAGACACAAAATGCAGCCACTGATCCTTGTCCGGTGAAAGGAACCCCAAATTAATAGAACATAAGGGCAGAAAGTATTTCCGGTGATTTTCCACATCATCAAAAAAAACATCCTCGTATTCCGGGAATATTTTAATGAAGCTACCTGGTATTTCCATTCTCAATTGATTTTATTTGTTTGAACCGTTAAAGATAGTTTTTTACATCCTGGTGATAGGGTGTAATTATATTAAGATATTGTGAAGAATCGCTTTTTTTTTCTTTAAAAGTATTTAGTGCTGAATTAGTTAGATCTATTTCTGAAATATATGGTTTGTGATCCTAACCCAAACGTATAGACCAATCTCGGGATTTATCCTATTTTAGTTGAACATCCGCGAATGAAAAATGCGAATGAATATCAGTGCCACAGTTTTGCAGTATATGCATTACTCCAGATCTGGCTGCGGGGATGCTGCAGTAGGTGGTGGAAATGAATACCTTGAAATATACTGCTACATTATGTTTTAGGGGATTGTTTCCCGTCCTGACTGCTGCGTTTATCATCCTGTTTGGGGCCGTTGTATGATCAGGAAAATATAATCTGTCATTATTTATCAAACTTCAGCATAACGATTATTAATAGAACAGATTTTTTTTTGTGATTAAATAATTTACCTTAAATTGAAAACGGATTTATCTAGCTACATTAAAAATAGCGGATAGAAGTGGTTACGACGATCTGTATATAATAGCCCAACTTATTAGCAAAATGACCCTTTAAACCCTTTTTATCTTTAAACCCTTTAAACCCTTTTTCAACCTTTAAACCCATTGGTACCCTTTAACTTTTAGTGTGTAACTAAGCCATCTGAGTTAATCCTATTGCCAGGTATACGTTTAGTTAACTATTGTAGCATTGATCCATCATAATATGCTGTCAATTAATGATTGAGTCAAATCTGTAACCGCCGCAGGCGGTTGTCGGAAACGCTTATTAGCGGAGTTTTAAACTACCGCATTATTGCTTGATTTCGGAACTGAAAATCCGGTTATGGTATCCTCATGCCGTATTTTTAAATGAGCTATCCAGAGTTATGGAAATGAATATTGTTTATCAATTAATGCTACACGCTTTAAACTGTCCACAAAAAAATGCTTTCATCTATCTGACTGATGGTAGTAATGCCACTTGCATTGTCACATTCGAAGAATTGATGCTGCGGGTAAAGCAACTGGCTACTCATCTTTCCGGTGAAAACCTTTTGGGTAAAAGGGTCATGTTGATCTATCAGGATACGATTGAATTTATTGTGGCTTTTATGGCCTGTCAATATGCAGGCATCGTTGCAGTACCTGTTTTTTTTAACAGGAGCAGCAAACTCAGAGAAAGACTTACAAATATTATAAAGGATGCAGAGATCAGCGCCATACTTACGGTAGCTGAACTCTCTGTACTCCTGCAACAGACTATTGACACCGATATTGAATTTGTGTTGACAACGAATCTCCCGGAGCAGGAAACGGATTCGCTGTTATCAGCACCACTATATCATCCCATTTCTTTTATACAATATACATCGGGTTCTACAGGTGTTCCGAAAGGTGTTGTTATCAGCAGCAACAACCTGCTGCATAACCAGGAGGTGATCAGGAATACCTTTGGTTGTGATGAAAATTCCGTCATCATGTCGTGGTTGCCTTTTCATCATGACATGGGCCTGATTGGGAATATCCTGCATGCAATTTATGTAGGCTGTACCTGTGTACTGATGTCCCCGCTGCATTTTATGCAACGGCCGGTCAACTGGCTGAAAGCTATTTCAAACTACAAGGTAACGCATAGCGGTGGACCCAATTTTGCATTTGATCTCTGCGTTGATAAAGTGGCTCCTCATGAACTTTCTGCGCTGGATCTCTCCAGCTGGATACTGGCTTACAACGGATCAGAACCCGTAAAAGCAGATACCATTGCACGTTTCACACACTACTTTGCTTCGACCGGATTTACTGAACAGGCTTTTTATCCCTGCTATGGACTGGCAGAGGCTACATTGATGGTGTCAGGATTAAAGGATAATGCAACGCCACATGTGGTGTATGCAGATAAAATTGCTTTGCAACAGGGGAGGTTACAGTTGCTTGAAAATGGGAGTGCTGCTGCGAAATCACTGGTGAGTTCCGGTAGGATCTGCGCGGGCATGGACGTAAAAATAATAGCTGCACAAACACAGCAGGCAGTAACGGAAATGGAGGAAGGAGAGATCTGTATTGCCGGTGACAGCGTTACAGCAGGGTATTGGAGGAAAGATAACAGCAATACTTTTTATACAATAGATGATCGGCTTTATCTGCGAACAGGTGATATTGGATTTCTATATGGAAATGAACTTTTTGTGAATGGCCGGCAAAAAGAAATGCTGATTATTCGTGGTGTAAATTATTATCCCTACGATATTGAACAACTGGTAGCAGACTCACATCCGGCCATTGCTACAAATGGTATGGCGGTATTCAGTATTGATGAGGATGACGCACGTATTGTGGCAGTCGCAGAAATCAACAGGATAGCTGTCAAAGGGCTGGACGCCGGCCAGGTAATTAATATGATCGATACTGCTGTCATGAGCGTATTCGGAATCGCGTTGTATGATATCATCTTAACCACGCCACTGGGAATCCCCAGAACAACCAGTGGTAAACTGCAGCGGGTTAGATGCAGGGAACACTATCTGCAGGACCGGTTTAATGTTATCGGAGCAAAAACGCGTATGGAGAAAGATGCGCGCGTTGATATTGATGTAGGGATGCTGCTGAATGAAACACTCAGAAATGGGGACTATGACGTTATCCGGAACTATCTGACAGGAGTGATTATTTCGAGAACGAATCTGCAACTGACAGGAGCGCCGGATGAAAACGCAGGACTTGCGGAGATGGGATTGGATTCTCTCCGCGCAATGGACCTGATTAATACGGTTAACAGGGACCTCAACATAAACATAGACGCAACTCAAATATTTCAACACTGCACATTTTCAGAACTCATAGTCATGATTGAAAGCATGCTATGGCTTAAAAAAGAACACAACCGGGAAAAGGGTATTGTTTTATGAATGTAATAGATCTTATAACTGTCTTAAAGCGGAATAAAGTTATTCCGCTACTGGAAGGAGCACAACTTAAATTGGTAGGTGAAACGAGAAATTTGTCAGAAGAATTTCTGGTGCAGATAAAGGAACACAAGCAGGAACTGATCACTTTCCTTAGGAATGCTATGGATCAATCCTCTTTTGCGCCTATTCCTGCCATACCTCCTGCGGAGCACTATCCTGTGTCCAATGCGCAACAGCGGATCTGGGTACTCAGCCAGTTTGAAGGAGGAACAGCGGCCTATAATATTGTAACCAGTTTTTATCTTAAAGGAACGGTTATCGTAGAAAACCTGAATGCCGCCTTCAAAAAATCTGTTCAAAAGCATGAGAGTCTTCGTACTGTTTTTAAAGAAGCAGACGGTGAACTGTTGCAGGTAATAAAAGCCAATATTCCATTTGAAATTGAGTACGAAGATATCAGTCATCGCGCGGATCTGAGAGCATACCTGATCGCCGCATCGCAGGAACCTGCCCGCTGGCAATTTGACCTCGGGAATGGTCCGTTGCTCAGGGTAAGATTGCTGTGTTTGTCTGCCGATGAACATGCACTGATTTTCGGCGTACATCACATTATCAGTGATGGCCGGTCTATAAGTGTATTCATCCAGGAAGTGATGCGTAACTATGAGGCCTGCTGCCGTGGACAGGAACTGGTGACTGATCCACTCCGGATCCAGTATAAAGATTACGCCGACTGGTTGCAACATAAGATAGATGGTCCGAAAGGAGCGGCAGCAAAGGATTTCTGGAAGCAACGTTTTGAAACGATGCCTGAGCCATTATCCCTGCCGTATGACTTTGCCCGCCCTGCAGTGAAGAATTATGAGGGCGCATTCTCCCGTTTTTATATGGACGCCGGATTGTATGCCGCCATCCTCGCATTCTGCAGAAAAGAACAGATTACTACTTTTAACTTCTTCCGGGCAACTGTTACGCTCTTACTGCATAAATTTTCCAGACAGCAACATATTGTTACCGGAACACCTGTTGCCGGCCGTAATCATTTTGACCTGGAAGAACAGGTAGGGTTATATGTAAATACCCTGCCACTGTCTGTTACCGTTAATCCCGAGCTTTCTATCAGGGATTTCCTGAAGGAGATATCTGATAGTTCTTTTAAAGCCTTTGAATTTCAGGATTATCCTTTTGACAGGATCCTGGAGGAGCTTGATCTTACAAGAGATACCGGGAGAAATCCATTGTTCGATGTAATGATCGTATTACAGAATGCGGCATTGGGAGATGGATCTATGAATTTTAGTAAACAGCATGGCTTTGAGTTGAGCCTGCTGGGTAACTATCTCTATCCTTCCGGTAAAAGAGAAGATGAAAAGAGAGGTGCCAAATTAGACCTTAGTTTCTACTTTGATTTTGAGCCCGATAACAGGTTTGTTATTGAGATAGAATATGCCGTGGGCCTGTTTAAAAAGGAACGCATAACGGCGCTCTACGGGGCCTACCAGGAGATCATTCGCCAGGTAATGGAACAACCTGAAATCAGGATCGCTGACATTGAAATTGTGAACGCAGCAGAGAAAGAACAGCTACTGACAGTTTTTAATAAGCCTGTGGAAGATATTGAAGAACAGGATGTGCTGGTATTATTAAACAATTCCTTTCAGCATAATCCTTCCCTTACTGCGCTGATAGCAGGAGAGAAGGAACTCAGCTATGCTGTGCTGAACAGTCTTTCAGACCGCCTTGGCGCTTATCTTTCTGCCGGGAGCGAACACCCTTTTGTGGGGTTACTGATGGCACGAACTGAATGGATGGTGATTAGCATGCTGGGCATCTTAAAAGCAGGTAAGGCATATGTTCCTATTGATCCTTCCTATCCTGCAGCCAGGATAAAATATATACTGGAAGATGCCGCCCCTGCTATGTTGCTGGTGGATGAAGCCAGTGTTGCCCTGATACCTCCTGACTATAAGGGACAGGTAATCAGGATAACGGATATTTCTTTGGATGAACCGGCTGTACCTGTTAACAGGGGAGATATCAGGTCCCAAACAGCTTACCTGATCTATACTTCCGGCTCTACCGGGAAACCCAAAGGAGTAGAGATCAGTCACCGGAATGTGACCGCATTTCTGAAGTGGGCAGACCAGGAATTCAGCAATACGCCTTATGATATTTTATACGCCACCACTTCTTACTGCTTTGATCTTTCCGTGTTTGAAATTTTTCTGCCATTGATACAAGGCAGAAAAATCCGGCTGCTGACATCGGCCCTGCAGATTCCCTCCTTTGTGGAAACAGACCGCCATGTGCTGGTCAATACAGTGCCTTCTGTTGTGAATGCATTGCTGGATCAGGGAATGAACTGGGATAATGTGGTAGCACTTAATATGGCCGGAGAACCGGTGCCCCGCAAGATTATACAGGACCTGAAGCATACAGGAATGGAGCTGAGAAATTTATATGGCCCTTCCGAAGACACTACCTACAGCACCATGTACAGGTTTGGTGGAGAAGATCATACACTGATTCCCATAGGTAAGCCTGTAGGCTATACGCAGTTGTATATCCTGGATGAATACCTGCATTTACTGCCGCCAGGCGTGGAGGGAGAAATATTTTTAAGCGGACAATCAGTAGCAAAAGGATACTATGGTAAACAGGAGCTGACAGGAGAGAAATTCCTGGAAAATCCTTTTGTGGATGGCCTCATGATGTACCGGACAGGTGATAAAGGATACTGGTTGGCAGATGGTAACGTGGCATTTACAGGTCGTGCAGACGACCAGGTGAAAGTGAGAGGTTACCGGATCGAGCTGGGCGAGATACAATATATGCTGGAGCAACACCCTATGATACAACGGGCTGCTGTGCTGATCAAAGAAGTGAATGGTGAACAGGAGATCGTAGCCTACTATAGCGGTGAAGCGCAAACCAGGTTGAAAGAATATTTGTCTGCTTTACTGCCGGCTTATATGATCCCGGCGTACTGGATAAAACTGGAAGAAATCCCACTGAATAGCAATGGTAAGGTAGATAAACAACTGTTGCCATTACCATCTGCAACGTCAGATGATGCCATCACCATAGTGCCGCCGGCCAACTCCCTGCAGCATTTATTGCTTGGTTTATGGGAAACGGTATTGCACAGAACAGGCTTCGGCATAAAAGATAATTTCTTCAGCCTTGGAGGACATAGTCTGAAAGCGGCGAGATTAAGGTCGCTCATTGCGAAGGAGTTAAAAAAGGAACTCAGTCTTAATGAAATATTTAGTTCCCCAACGATTGAAGAACAGGCGTTGCTGATTGATAACCGTGCAGAACAAAGGTTTCAGCAGATTGTTCCTGCGGAGGAAAACGCGTATTACCCGATCTCTTTTGCACAGGAGCGGTTGTGGGTACTTACAAAATTCAGGGATGCTTCAAGGGCATATAATATGCCGGCTGCATTCCGGATTGAAGGCCACCTGGAGGTGGAACGACTGGAACAGGCGTTAAAATGGGTGATAGCAAAACATGAAAGTCTGCGCACAATTTTCGCAGAAAGGGATGGATCACCGGTGCAGCTGATTCAGGATGCGGCAGCTGTTGAATTGCATATAGAAGAGATCACGATTCCCCGTTCCTTATCATCAGCAGGAATAGCGGGCATCCTTCAAAATAAATGGCAGGAACCTTTCGATCTTGAAAAAGGGCCACTGCTGGCCTGCTTCGTGTTGAATACAGCAGACAGCAGGATATTGTCTTTCAATATGCATCATATTATCAGCGATGGCTGGTCGGTGGCAGTATTGTACAAAGAAGTAATGACAGCCTATCGTATGGGGACGTTAACACCGGCGTCATTGCAGTATAAAGACTTTGCAGTATGGCAGCAAACCCGGTTTACAGGGGGGCAACTGGAAACGTTGCTGGATTACTGGACAGGTGTATTCAAAGAGGAAGTACCTGCACTGGAATTGCCGGCAGACTTTCCCCGGCCTGCAGTAAAAACTTATGAAGGAGCAGTTCATCGTGCTGTCATTAACAGTAAGCTGACTGATCTTGCCGCAGGATCAGGTGTAAGTTTATTCATGCTACTATTGGCAGGAGTAAACGTGTTGCTGAAAAAATATACTGACCAGCGGGATATAGTGATAGGTACGCCTGTAGCTGGCCGCGATAACGCTCAGTTGCATGATCAGATAGGATTTTATGTGAATACACTGCCTGTACGCACTACATTAAATACCTCAGATAGTTTCAGCACATTGTTGCTTCAACTAAAAGAACGCCTGTTACAGGCATTCAGTCACCAGGATCTTCCATTTGAAATGCTGGTAGATCATCTGAAGTTAAAACGCGACATGTCCCGGTCTCCGCTGTTCGACGTGATGGTGGTATTACAGAATATAGAAGGGTTGGAGATGACGGATAATGAGCAGGTGACACCTGATATGCGACTGGAAAGACTGCATGTTGCTGCGGGCGTGGCAAAATATGATCTCACGTTTATTTTTACAGAAGTAGCTGGTAAACTGCAGCTGGAGCTGGAATACAATACAGGTTTATTCAGAAATGAAACGGTGCAGCAAATGGCCATACACCTGAACCGGGTGTTTGAACAGGTATGCCGGGAGCCGGACATTTTGCTCAAAGATATTTCGTTACTGGATGAAGCGGAAAAGCAGCTCCTGTCTTCAAAAGCGGATCAGACACATGTTGGTTATGATCAGCAGGCCACTATCAATAGCCTGTTTCGTGCGGCAGTAGCGCGTTTCCCGGATCATATCGCGGTGAAGTCAGGTGAAGCTACCCTTACTTACCAGGAACTCGATCGCCGCAGCGGACAACTGGCACACCTGCTGGTGAATAGTTATGGCGTACAGCAGGAAGACTTGGTAGTACTTCATTTTGAGCGTACAGAGTGGATGTTGATCAGTATCCTGGCCGTATTAAAAGCCGGTGCGGCCTATGTTCCTGTAGATCCTGGCTATCCGGTGGAAAGAATCCGTTACATCACCACCGATAGCGGCAGCCGGCTTCTGCTGTGTGATGCACTCCCTCCTACAACGATAGAAGATATTACTGCTATAAATATTACGACCGCTGACTATCCGGAAGATACACTGGAGATAGCAGTCAGGCCAGATAACCTGGCGTATGTGATCTATACTTCCGGTACAACCGGGAACCCAAAAGGGGTGCTGATAGAACATGGCAACGTTACCAGGTTGCTATTCAACGATCAGGATTTGTTTGACTTCAGCAATGCAGACCGTTGGTCGTTATTCCATTCTTACTGTTTTGACTTCTCCGTTTGGGAAATGTATGGGGCTTTGCTGAAAGGCGGAATGGTAGTGGTGGTGCCTAAAGAAGTGGCACAGGATAGTATTGCTTTCTACGATTTCCTGGGTAAGGAAAAGATTACAGTACTCAACCAAACGCCCACTGCTTTCAGAAGTCTGGTCAACAATAACCGGCATCGTTTTTCGCGTCAGCAGCTGGCGGTGCGCTATCTCATTTTTGGTGGGGAAGCCCTGATGCCGGAAATTCTGCGGGAATGGCAACAAACATTTCCGGATTGCAGAAACATTAACATGTATGGCATTACAGAAACTACGGTACATGTCACCTTCAAGGAAATTACCACAACAGAAATTACTGCCAATAAAAGCAATATAGGATTGCCTATTCCTACCCTGAGCGCTTATGTGCTGGATGCCGACCTGCAACAGGTGCCGGTGGGTGTAACAGGAGAACTCTGCATAGGTGGCGCCGGCGTGGCCCGTGGTTACCTGAACAGGCCGGAATTGACGGCACAGAAATTTATCCCGCATCCGGCACGCTCCGGAGAAAAACTATACCGTTCCGGCGACTATGCGCGCATTCTTCCTTCAGGAGATATAGAGTATATCGGCCGCAAAGATGAACAGGTAAAGATCAGGGGGCATCGCATCGAAATCGGCGAAGTAGAAACAGCATTGATCAGACAGGAGGGCGTAAAAGACGCAGTGGTGATTCCCTTAAAACAAGCCAACGGCGAATATGAACTGGCGGCGTATCTGATCGCACACGAAGGAGCTGATATCCGCCATTTGCGGGAAAGTTTGAGTCATTCACTACCCGTATATATGATCCCCTCGTTCCTGATTTCCCTGCAGGAATTTCCGCTGAACAGTAATGGTAAACTGGATAAAAAGGCGCTTCCCCGACCGGAAGATGCGGCAGTATCCAATAACAATTACGTGCCTTTCAGAAATGAGATTGACAGGCAGGTGGCAGCTATCTGGGAAATGATACTGGAACGCCAACAGATCGGTATCCGGGATAACTTCTTTGATCTCGGTGGACACAGCCTGAAAGCTACCCGCGTGATTTCAAAAATACATGAGGTCTTCGGAGTACAAATTGACCTCAAGAACCTTTTTATTGATCCCACTGTGGAACATCTGTCTAACTACATAGAGTCTGTACAGTGGATGGATAACAGTGATGAGATACTTGTAAACGGTAACGACGAAATAATCTTCTAGATGAAAGATATCTTAGCCATCCTGCTCAGCTGCAAGAGCAAAGGAATTATCATTGCGCCGGATGACAGCGGCAACAACCTGCGGATCAGAGGTAATGTTCAACAACTGAGTGAGCAGGAAACTGCGTTTCTGAGAACACGCAAAGAAGAAATTCTTTCCTTGCTCAGGAATACACGGAATACTGCATACCGCAATATCACACGGCTTCCGGAACAGGTGCATTATGAACTATCTTCCGCGCAGAAAGGCCTCTGGATGGCCAGTCAGCTCGAAGGTGGTGGTGGGGCATATAATATTCCGATGAGTGTTATTTTTGAAGGTGCGCTCCACCTGCAGGAACTAGCTGCTGCTTTTAACCGCCTGATAGAAAGACATGAAATCCTCAGAACGGTTTTCAGAGAAGACGAACAGGGAGCAATCCGGCAATATGTATGCACACCAGAAGCATTGGATTTTAATATTCACCAAGTTGATCTTCGCGGCAATACTGCTTCGGTAGAAGCGCTGGTACGGCAGTTTTCGGCACAGGCATTTGATCTGACATCGGGTCCACTGTTAAGGGCTTCGCTGCTGCAGATCAGCGATGATCAGTGGGTGTTCACTTATGTGATGCATCATATTATCAGCGATGGCTGGTCTATGAGTATCCTGATCAATGAACTCACGACATCCTACTTCAACGCATTACCATTAAGTGCTTTGAACATCCAATACCGCGACTATGCATCGTGGCAACAGGAACAACTGAAGGGCCCTGTTATGCAATCGCATGAAGCCTATTGGAAGGAACAGTTTAGTACCCCAATCCCTGTGCTGGCGTTTCCCGTAGATAAAGCACGTCCGCAGATCAGAGGCTATGAAGGAGGTATTGTAAAAAGAGTGATCCCGGCGGAACTGGGTAAAAGATTGAAACAACTTTGCCAGGAAAGCGGCAGCACACTTTTTATGGGTCTGCTGGCATTGGTGGATGCACTACTGTATCGTTATACTTTCCAGGAAGATATCATTATCGGTACACAGATCGCTGGTCGTGAACATGCGGAACTGGAAGACCAGATCGGGTTATACCTGAACACATTGGCATTGCGCGCCAGGTTCAAAGGAGCGCACAGCTTCCGGGAATTACTGCTGCATGTAAAAGAAATTACGCTGGAAGCATATGCACACCAGGCCTATCCCTTTGATACGCTCATACAGGAACTGCAGCTGCAACGTGACATGAGCAGAAACCCATTGTTCGATGTGAGCGTGGTATTGCAGAATGCAGATGTGAACAGCACGACAAACCGGAAGGGTGCAGGGGCGCTGCAAATAAAGCCTTACCTGGGTGATACACTTCTGATCAGCAAGTATGATTTCTCTTTTGATTTTACAGAGGAAGGAGATGAGATTAAAACAATTTTAGTTTATAACAAAGGCATCTATACGGACCGGACAGCTGAACAACTGGCTGACCACCTGTTGCAATTGCTGACGGTGATCCTGGATGAACCGGAGCTGTCCATTCAGGAATTACAATTTCTGTCAGCAATAGAACAAACGTTGCTGATCCACGGCTTAAATGATACGGCCGCAGCTTATCCGGAGGATAAGTCCATCGCAGCATTGTTCGAAATGCAGGTGGAAAGAACACCGGATAAAATCGCGGTAGTTGCGCGTGGACAAAAACTCACCTACTCGGAACTGGACAAACGCGCCGGATTACTGGCAGCCTACCTGCGTACACATTATGAAGTAGTACCGGGGCAGCTGATTGGTATTATGCTGGACAGATCAGACTGGCTGATCATCGCTATCCTTGGTGTACTAAAGGCGGGCGCGGCATATGTACCTGTTGACACAGATTATCCGGATACCCGTAAAAAATTTATTCTTCAGGATACCGCCGTTAAAGTGCTGATCACAGAAACGGAGTACATGTTTGACCTGCCGGATTTTACGGGAGATGTTTTTGCAATAGATGTACAGCTGGATACGATTGAGGAGCCACTGCTTCCATCCGTAAACGGGGATTTGGCTTACGTGATGTATACCTCCGGATCTACCGGTACTCCCAAAGGAGTGATGACGGATCAGCGTGGTGTGGTAAGACTGGTCATGAACACAAACTATGTACAGTTAACCGGAGAGGAAGTGTTGCTGTGTACAGGCGCCATCGCTTTTGATGCAACAACTTTTGAATATTGGAGCATGTTACTGCATGGTGGTACGCTGGTGATGTGCAATAAAGAGGTACTGCTGGATACAGACCGGCTGTCTGCCCTTATCCGCCAGGAAAAAGTGGACACCATGTGGTTTACTACCGGCTGGTTTAACCAGCTGGTAGAACGCAATATAGCGGTGTTTGAAGGCCTCAGAACAGTGCTGTTTGGAGGTGACAGGAATTCTCCTTCACATGTTAATGCCTGTCTGCGGCAATATCCATCTTTACAGATTATTCACTGTTACGGCCCTACGGAGAATACTACTTACTCGCTCACCTACCCGGTGGTAGCCGGATTGTCTGATATTCCCATCGGAAAGCCTATTAGTAATAGTACTGTTTACATCCTGGATCACCTCCTACAGCTTTGTTGTACGGGGGTAGTGGGAGAAATTTGTGTGGGTGGTGACGGCCTGGCAAAAGGCTATCTCAATAATCCTGAACTGACCAACGAAAAATTTGTGCCGCATCCATTTGAATCAGGCGCCTTCCTATACCGGAGCGGTGATCTGGGTCGATGGCTGCCAGACGGTAATATCGAATTTATTGGGCGTAAAGATGAGCAGGTGAAGATAAGAGGGTACAGGGTGGAACCAGGGGAGGTAGAAAGTGTGATACGGGAACATCCTGAAGTGGCGGTGGCGGTTGTACTGGCAAAAGGAAACGCCTCCGGCGAAAAATTCCTGGTGGCTTATGTGGTAGGTAAAAAAGTACTCCATGCAGGGGACCTGCGTTCCTGGCTGAAGAATAAGCTGCCCGTGCATATGGTGCCGGACCAGTATATACAGTTGGAGAGCATGCCTTTGAGGAGCAATGGTAAAGTAGATACGTCTGCATTGTTGCAGCTGGAAGGGCAGGATATGGATACGGGCGTTGCTTTTGAAGCACCGCAGCGTGAAACGGAGAAAAAACTGGCGATCATCTGGGAAGATATCCTGGAGAAAAAAAATATCGGGTTAAAAGACAATTTCTTCGAATTGGGTGGCCATAGTCTGAAAGCTACGTTGTTATGTAGCCAGATATTTAAAGTATTTGAAATAAAGATAGAGCTGAAAGATGTGTTTGGAAAGCCCGTACTCGAAGAACAGGCGGCGCTGATTTCAAAGGCTGCCTATGCTGCTTATTCGGATATTGAAAAGGCGCCGGAGCTGGAATATTACCCCTTGTCATCTGCGCAGAAACGGCTTTTCTTTATGCAGGAATTCGCGCCGGAAAGCACCAGCTACAATATTCCCATCGTGAATTACCTGGGCAGGCATGTTGACCGGGAGCGCATCGCTGTCATTCTTAAAATGTTGGTGAGCCGGCACGAGAGTTTCCGTACATCTTTTGAATTGATAGATGGTGTGGCCTTTCAGAAGATCCATTCGGAAGTTCCTTTTGAACTGGATGAACATACCTGCAGCCAGGAGTCGTTCGCTGCTTTTGCCAGGGACTATATCCGTCCTTTCGATCTGGCAGCAGCACCATTATTCCGTTCGGCGCTTGTGCAAATAGCAGATGCAGGATATGTCTGGATCATCGATGTACACCACATTATAGCTGATGGTACCTCTTTCCAGGTGCTGATTGATGAATTTATGCTGTTGTATCATGAGAAGGAGTTACCGGCACTTAAACTACAGTACCGCGACTTCTCCACCTGGCAGAATAGTCTGCTGGAAAGTGGAGATCTTGATCTGCAAAAGCAATACTGGTTGTCCCGTTTCAGCGATGGTATACCAGTGCTGGACTTCCCGGCAGACCGGCAACGCCCCGCCACTTTTACGTTTAAAGGTGAGCATATCATTTTCAGTATTGATGCGGCGACTACGGCGCGGATGCGTGAGCTGGGCAAAAAAGACAATGCTACATTACAGATGACCTTACTGGCCGTGCTGAATGTATTATTTTATAAATATACAAATCAGGAAAGTATGGTGATCGGCTGTGGTATTGCCGGCCGCCGTCATCCGGACCTGGAACGTATTGTTGGGATGTTCGTTAACTCACTTGCTGTAAAAAGTCAGTTACAGGGTGATATGAGTTTTGACACTTTCCATAAAACAATTATTGCAGATTGTATTGCCGCCTATGGCAACCAGGATATACAGTTTGAAGACCTGGTAGATATGCTGCAGGTCAATAGGGATGCTTCCCGTAATCCCTTGTTTGATGTATCACTGGTCGTACAGAATTTTTCAAAGTCTAAGTCCGACCGTTCTGCGCTGATAGATGACAGTGATACGCCCCTGCAATGGGAAGGTTCCGGCACTGCCAAGCTGGATATGGATTGGCTGGTAGAGGAAAGAGACGAGGACTTATTGATCACCCTCGAGTATTATGCAGAGATCTATGATCATTCCCGTATTGAACGCGTAGTGAAACACTTCCGGCATCTGCTGGATATTGTACTCGACAATCCTGATATATCGTTGTCGGCCATCCGTCTGCCGGACGAAGCAGAAACCCAACTTTTATTTGATCAATATGTGAGTGGGGTGCAGCAGGACGTACCTGCCACAACGGTGCATGCACTGTTTGCAAAGCAATGCCAGCTCACGCCGGATAGCATTGCGGTATCCGATAGTACAGGTTCGCTTACCTATAAAGAACTGGATCAGGCATCCAATCAGCTGGCGCGTTATCTGAAACAGGAACTGGGTTTACGTGAAGGCGCCGGCGTAGGGATGTTGAATGCCGGCAGCAGGGATGTATTGGTATCCATGCTCGGTATCCTGAAGGCCGGTGGCGTTTATATACCGCTGGATCCTGAACATCCGGAGAAACGTGTACTATATATGCTGCACGATGCGGCGGCCAATATCCTGCTTGCCGGTAAAGACCTGATAGAAATGGCCAACCGGCTGCTATGGCAGTGTGCAGCACTGCAGCACATCGTGTGTATAGACAGTTTGAATGTGTACGCAGAGCGAGGTGCTCTAAGAAGTGAATTGATGCGGAAAGATCTCTGGGATCAGATCGGCGGTTTAGCCGTTGATGCGATTGCACAGGGAGGTTGGATAGACAGTTATACCGGTGAAGACTTTAATGAAACGGAGATGCGGGAATATAGTGAGAACGCTTTCCTGAAGTTGAAAGATTCCCTGCATAAAGATATGCGTGTATTGGAAATAGGTTGTTCGTCCGGACTTACCATGTTCAGGATAGCTCCGGAAGTGGGCTACTACTATGGAACAGACCTGTCGTCTACCATCCTGGAAAAAACACAGGAAGCAGCAGTTGCCGGTCAGCATCACAATATCACGCTGGCGTGTATGCCGGCACATGAAATAGATCTCATCCCGGAAGGAGATTTTGACCTCGTCATCATCAATAGTGTAATCCAGTGTTTCGATGGGCATAATTACCTGCGGGATGTGCTGGTAAAAGCAATTGGAAAGATGAAGGATAAAGGGCTGCTTTTCCTTGGTGATCTGATGGATGAAGATAAACGGGAGGAGATGATCGCATCGCTGACCGCATTTAAGAATGCGCATCCTGAAACCGGTCGTTTCACCAAAACGGATTGGGGTGTTGAACTGTTCGTTTCCCGTGATTATCTCCGGGATATGATCAATGACCAGGTAGGTATTGCTGCTGTTACCTGCAGTGATAAAATACATACAGTATCTAATGAACTTACCCGTTATCGCTTCGATGCCTTGTTAAGTATTGACAGGCAGGCGGTGGTAGCGCCGGTGAAGAGAAAAAAATATCTGCACGACGGGCATCATATCGCCGCGCAGGACAACAGCGGTTTTGATGTAGTAGAGAATAACAATGCACTGGCGTATGTGATCTATACCTCGGGCTCTACCGGTGAACCTAAAGGCGTTATGGTAGAACATGGACCGCTGCTGATGCGTTTACTGGCGGAACAAACGCTACTCCATGC
The DNA here is from genome assembly GCF_056399985.1 of Chitinophaga sp. 01L420. Taxonomy (NCBI): domain Bacteria; kingdom Pseudomonadati; phylum Bacteroidota; class Chitinophagia; order Chitinophagales; family Chitinophagaceae; genus Chitinophaga; species Chitinophaga sp. 01L420. Next base: position 3,261 of record NZ_JBFTSK010000059.1, on the reverse strand, counting down.
GGATGAGCGACTGGTAACGGCCATGACAACAAATTTCTGCTTTGACGTATCGTTGCTGGAAACACTTTTTCCTTTATTGACAGGAGGCAGAGCGGTAGCGCTTTCAAGAGCGGTACTGCAATCGCCTGAAGCGGTGATAGCCGTACTGATCAAAGAAAAAGTAACGGTGTTACAAGGTACACCCGGTTTTATCAAAGGGATATTTTTAGATACGCCGGTTGATCTTGCCGGTCTTTCGCTGAGCCATATGGCCATCGGCGGTGAGTCCATGAATGGTAAACTGGTAAGTGAGTTACGCAATAAATTGCCGGGAGTAGTGATCAATAATCATTATGGTCCTACAGAATCAGTTATTGATGCCATTGTACTGGAAGATGTACAGGTATTTACGCAAAATATTATCGGACGTCCGATAGCGAATACGCAGGTATATATCCTGGGAGAAGCGCCCGGTCTGTTGCCGGTAGGCGCCACCGGTGAGATCTGTATCGGCGGACCAGGGCTGGCGAGAGGATATCTTAATCGTCCGGAACTGACAAACGAACGATTTGTTCCCGATCCATTTATTCCTGGTCAGCGGATATACCGGACAGGTGATCTTGGCAGATGGCTGCCAGATGGTAATATCCAGTTTACCGGCCGTAAAGATGAGCAGGTGAAGATCAGAGGATATCGTATTGAATTAGGGGAGATAGAAAAATCTTTACAGCAGCATACTGCTATTAGTGATGCAGTGGTGATTACCCGGCCTACCGGGAATGGCGACAAAGAGCTGGTGGCGTATATCGTTAGCCAGGAAGCCCTGGATGCTACTAATCTTCGGGCATTCCTGGGACAAACACTGCCTGCCTATATGTTGCCCACTCATTTTATAACACTGGATCAGCTGCCTGTTACATCCAGTGGAAAGGTAGATAGAAAACGGTTATCTGATCCCGGCTCAAACGGTATAGCAACCGGGGTGGAATACGTATTCCCCCGTAATGAAACGGAAATGAAACTGGCGCTCATCTGGCAGGAAGTGCTGGGGAAAGATAGAGTAGGCGTGAAAGATAATTTCTTTTCACTTGGTGGCCACAGCTTAAAGGCCACAAGGCTCGCCAGCCAGATCCACAAACAGTTTGACGTGAAGCTGGCGCTGAAGGATCTGTTCACACATACAGAACTGGAGCAACAGGCGCAGCTGATCAGGCAAACATCCAGAACCGCTTTTGCTACTATCCCCGCCATCCCGGTACAGGATAGTTATGTACTGTCTTCTTCCCAGCGCAGACTATGGGTGCTGAGTCAGTTCGAAGCCGGTAATATTGCCTATAACATGCCTGCTGTATATGTGTTCGAAGGAGAACTACAGCAGGACAAGCTTGCAGCAGCGTTTAACAACCTGATAAAAAGACATGAAAGTTTGCGGACCGTATTCCGTGAAGTGGAAAGTGGTGAAGTGAGGCAATTTGTACTGCCGGTGGCATTGAACGGGTTCCATATAATAAATGAGGATATCCGCGGTATGGAAGACCAGCAGCTGCAATTGCAGGAAAGGGTAAAGCATACTTCTTTGGCGCCTTTTAATCTTTCTGAAGGACCGTTGTTAAGAGCCGGATTATTCCAGGTAGCTAATCAGCAATGGGTATTCTGTTTTGCGATGCACCACATCATCAGTGATGGCTGGTCAATTGAAGTGTTGATCAGGGAACTGCTGACGCTTTATAATAGCCCGGATGATGCCCTTCTGCCGCCTTTACGTATTCACTACAAGGATTATGCAGCCTGGCAGCAAAGCCTGCTGCATGCGCCTGCATTTAAGCAGCATACCAATTACTGGATGGAACAATTCTCCGGCGACTTACCAGTACTGCAATTAACGACCGATAAGGTACGTCCTGCTGTGAAGACCTACAACGGAGGGAATATTAAAAAACGTTTTTCTATTAAAGAACTGAAAGCATTTTGTCAGCAGGAAGGAGCCACCCTATTTATGGGATTGATGACAACGGTAAATGCTTTGTTGTATCGCTATACAGGTCAGGAAGACATTATCATCGGCAGCCCTATTGCCGGCAGGGAACATGCTGACCTGTCTGATCAGATCGGGTTCTATGTAAATACCCTGGCACTACGGACACGTTTCAGCCGGTCGGCCGGTTTCAAAACTTTACTGGAACAGATCAGAGAGATTTGTTTACGTGCTTACGAACACCAGGAATATCCTTTTGATGAACTGGTAGATGCACTGCAACTACACAGGGATTTAAGCCGTCATCCGCTGTTTGATGTAATGCTGGTATTACAGAATGTGGAGAATGGTAAACAGGGCACATCACAGCAATTAAACGCACTACAGGTAACGGAGTATAAAAATGATGGAGATGCTTTCAGCAAATTCGAATTGTTGTTTGAGTTTACGGAAGATGGAGACGAGGTGATATTAAGCTTGTCTTATAACAGTGATCTTTTTTACGCTGCTACAGTGGAACGTTTGGCAGATCACCTGCTATCTATATTGTCGGCTGGGTTAGCCGCTCCAGATGAACCGCTGTCTACGCTCTCTTATCTGAGCATGGCAGAACAGCAGCAATTGCTGACAACGTTTAATGATACGCAGGTACCATATCCTTCTCACAGTACTATCCATGAACTGTTTGAGGCACAGGTGAAAGCTACACCGGATCGTGCCGCATTGTATTTTGAAGAGCAGACACTTTCCTATCAGCAGTTGAATGAACGCGCCAACCAGGTAGCGCATTACCTGCATGAACAATATCATCTTCAGCCGGATGAACTGGTAGGGTTGCAGGTGGAAAGAAGTGAATGGCTGCTGATCGCTATCCTGGGTATCCTGAAGGCCGGCGCGGCTTACGTGCCACTGGATATGGATTACCCGAAGGAAAGACTCAGTCATATGCTGGCCGACAGCAACTGCAAATTATTGCTGGATGAATCATGGCTGCAATCGCATCAGGAAGAAATATCCGCGCAGCCACAAACGGATCTTTCCGGCAGGGCATCTGCAGATAGCCTGGCTTATGTGATGTATACCTCCGGGTCTACAGGCGTTCCCAAAGGCGTGATGGTTTGCCACCGGAGTGTGGTACGACTGGTACGCCCGGGCAGTTTTGCAACGCTGGATGGCAGTGAAATATTATTATCTACCGGAGCGGTATCCTTTGATGCCACTACGTTTGAATACTGGGGCATGTTACTGAATGGTGGCAGCCTGGTGCTGAGTAGCCGGGAAGTATTACTGGATACGCAACAGCTGGG
>NZ_JBFTSK010000058.1:0-52518 GCF_056399985.1 Chitinophaga sp. 01L420 | reverse complement strand
CTTACATTCTCCGTAAGCGGGAAAGTAATGGAGGCACCTCCTTTCTTTTTACCAGTGGCATTTAACGAAACCGTAATACCGGAACGCATGATTTTCATCTGGCTTTGCGGATCGGGTACACTCACGATTACGTATATATTTTCCTGATCGTTGGCTATGGTGTAAAATAACTTAGTAACGTTGTTATAGAACTGCAGGGGTTTGGGCCATTCTGTGGCCTGTCCGTCAATTTTAATGTTGGCCGGGGCCCATTTATTTGGTTCACTATCTTGCGCGGAAGCATTTACATATAACAAAAGCCCGGCTATTAAACCAGCTCCGGTTATCAGTGCCCTGTTCATTTTCATGTGCTATTTTTTTCAGTTGCAGTACAAGGTTAACAAAGAATTTTCAAAATATGCTCAAAAAAAGCGCATATGAGTAAAAAGAATCGGTGAATAGGGAGATATAGCGGGTGAATAATTATTTGTTCACCTGTTTTATCAGCATATCTATCTGTGCCTGTTGCTCATTATTTCTTTTATCCTGCTGAATGATATACAGTGTCAGTTCTTCTACCTTTTCCAGGAGCTTACGGTTCATTTCTCCCAGGTCTTGTCCATTCCGGGCGATTTCGGCTGCATCAGGGATACCTGGCAGATGCTTGTGCTTTGCGATGTAACTGGCCACATCTGTCAGCGAAGGCAACTTCAATGGGTTTAGAGACGATAATAAATGGTTAATAACTATCCTTCTGGAAGAAAACAAAAAGCAGGGAACAATCCCTGCTTTTCCATAAAATTTTCGCACAAGACAGCTTAATACAGCAATCTTGTCTTAATCGTGTGTGCTACCTCTTTCAATAATGCAAGCGCTTCCTGAGAGAGTTTCGTATCTACGTCCAGCACCACGTAACCAATCTGGTCGTTGGTTTTCAGGTACTGGCCCAGGATATTGATTTTATTGGCAGATAAAGCGGTGTTGATGGCCGATAACACACCCGGCACGTTTTCATGAATATGCAGAATACGATGTGTGTTTTCAATGGGCGGTACACTGATAGAAGGAACCGTATGAGAACCAAAGCTGGCACCTTTTTCCAGGTAGTTCAGCATTTTGCTGCTCACATCCAGACCAATATTATGCTGCGCTTCTTCTGTGCTACCACCAATATGCGGTGTTAAAATGACGTTCGATAATTTCTGCAGTGGTGTGCTGAATGCCGCACCATTTTTTTCTGGTTCTACCGGGAAAACATCAATGGCAGCACCTGATAACTGGCCGCTGGTTAATGCATCTCTCAGTGCTTCCAGGTCTACTACTTCCCCACGTGCATAGTTAATAAAGATGGCGCCTGGTTTAGCATCTGCCAGCACTTCCTTGGTGATCATGTTGGCGGTAGTTTTGCTGGAAGGCACATGCAATGAAATGATATCTGATTTGCCAAAGAGTTCCTTCAGGGTACGGATCTGTTCCGCGTTTCCTAAAGGTAGTTTGGTTTCCGCATCGTAGTAGATAACGTTCATCCCCATCCCTTCTGCCAGTACACTTACCTGGCTGCCGATGTTACCATAACCAACTATACCCAATGTTTTACCTCTGAGTTCATAGCTGCCGGTTGCTTCTTTCATCCAGATGCCGTTATGTGCAGCAGCGTTTTTATCTACAATACGGCGAATCAGGATAATCGACAATCCTATTACCAGCTCAGCCACGGAACGGGTATTGGAGTAAGGTGCATTGAATACTGCTACGCCATGTTCAGTGGCAGCTTTCAGGTCCACCTGGTTGGTACCTATACAAAAACATCCAATCGCCTGCAACTTCCTGGCCGATTCCAGTACTTTACGGGTTACTTTGGTTTTAGAACGGATACCCAGGAGATGCACATCTTTGATCTCATTGATCAGATCATCTTCACTCAGAGCGCCCGCCAATTTGCGTACATGATACCCTGCGGTGGTAAATTCTGCTACCGCAGCATCACTGATATTCTCTAATAATAAAATGCTGATCTTCTCTTTCGGATAACTTGTCGACTTTTGCTGGTCCATAATATTATACTAAATTATATGTGTATCTATATGTTGCAATTGGCTTAATAATTGCTGATAGCGGGGAAACAGGGCACAAACCTACTCGATGTTGGGGAATATTCAAATAGTAGTGTGATCAAATTCGATTTTATCAAAAAAAGGCACTTATCAGGGGCATTTTTTTAAGTTTTTTCAGCATTTCAGCTTAAAAATCAATTAAAAGGATCTGAAAACAGGCTATTTATTTGGCAGTCTTTTACTTTGGGCATAAATTTAGCGCTTTGTATTTTTAAAGGGTCATATTGAATTAAGAAAGTAGTACACTCCTCTAATGAAGCGATTGAAAGCAGTAAGTATCATCTTAACTATATCGGGAATTGCAATAATATCAAGTTGCCAGAGCAATGCAGCAAGACGGGAAGCTGAAAGGAAAAAAACAATATCAGACAGCGCTCTTTATACCCTGGGATTAAGCACCGCAGAAAAAGAGGCGATATTGAAATCGCCCCGAACCATACAAATGCAACATGAACTGGAAGCATTTTACAATGGTAAATTATTACGCAGCGGATTCAACGGTGCTATGCTGGTAGCCAGAAAGGGCGTTATCATTTTTGAACAATATCATGGTTACGAGAATTCAAGAACTAAAATACCTGTTATCGACAGTTCTTCTTTTCAACTCGCCTCTGTTTCAAAAACCTTTACCGGCGCGGCTGTATTGTGGTTAGCACAAAAAGAGAAACTCAATCTGGACGACTCTTTGCAAAAATTCTTTCCCGAATTTCCTTATAAAGGAATCAATGTTCGCATGTTGCTAAGCCACCGCAGTGGCTTACCTAACTATCTGTATTTTTGTGATAGTTTGTGGAAAGAAGAATCACGCTTCATCACCAATGATGAAGTGATCAAACTAATGGAGGCACATAAGCCCGCCATGCAACATTTGCCGGGAACGCATTTCCAGTATTGCAATACCAATTATCTCCTGCTGGCTTCTATCATTGAAAAAGTAAGCGGACAGAAATATGCGGAGTTCATGGAACAAACCATCTTCCGTCCCCTGGGCATGGTGAATACATTTGTATACGATCCTGCTTCTGCTGCACGTCCCCACCAAACCCAGAGCCATAAATACAACGGGCAGTTTGAACCAGATACTTACTTTGATGGTGTAATGGGCGACAAAGGAATATACAGCAGTGCACGTGATATGCTTAAATGGGATCAGGCGCTCTATTCCGGGCAGTTATTAAATGCTGCAACCCTGAAAGCCGCCTATACACCTTACAGCCATGAAAAGCCCGGCGTACGTAACTACGGTCTTGGCTGGCGCCTGATGGTATATCCGGACAGTACCAAAAACATTATCTATCATAATGGCTGGTGGCATGGCAATAACACGGTATTTTATCGTTTTGTACAAGACTCTACTACCCTGATCATCTTAGGAAATAAATACAACCGCGGTATTTACCAGGCAGTAAAACCTGTACGTGATATACTTGGTCACGGCGATGGTGAGGAAGCGGGAGAAGAATAGCGAATCAGCTTTTAGCTTTTAGCTTTTAGTAAATGCAGCGAAAACCAACATGATATTATCTGCGCTGCATTTACTAAAAGCTAAAAGCTAACTGCTAAAAGCTAAAAGCTGATTCCGTGCTTCCTGTCAGGCATTACATTATCCCTCCTCCATGTTATTTCGCCTGTAAATGTGTGCCTTCTTACCGCACATTCATCTTTCAAACAATAATGAGGTCTTAATAAAAATATAACAATATGCATGCTGATATAGCGGCAACAGCTATTACTTTTGCGATAATGCCACAGCATACAATGAAAAACAGTACTAACCCTTATTAACGTACGAAAATGACCGACAACGAATTACATGCACACTCCGTCATCGAACAAATCTTCGATCTGTACAACAATTACGGCAATGAGGAATACGGCGAAGAGGTAACTATGCTGATGCACATGATGCAAGCCGCGCTGATAGCGGAAAAGACAGGGTTTGATGACGAAATGATTGTAGCTGCGTTCCTGCATGACATTGGTCATTTTTTTGAGCACACGGAACAGATGGGCGAATATGGTAGTCTGGCGCATGATGACCTGGGCAGTGCTTACCTGCTGGAGTGCGGCTTTCCGGAAAGAATGGCTAAACTGGTGGGCAGCCACGTAGCCGCCAAACGTTACCTGACCTGGTCTGACAGTGCTTACTACGATACGCTTTCCGAAGCCAGCAAACAAACCCTGGAATACCAGGGAGGCCCTATGAATGAAGAAGAAGCATTGGCTTTCCGCAATGACCCTTTGTTTTCGCAATACATCCAGATCAGGATATGGGATGATATGGGTAAAGAAACAGATCAGCCGGTAAACCCGGAAGATGTGGCCAGGATACGCCATAAAACATTATCCTATTTGCTGGAGCACAGTAATTAAATTGCTTGCATTAAATTGCCGGCAATATGGATTTACGTTCCGAAATATTAGCAGAACATTCCCGCGTACAATCCCTTCGCATTGCGAAATGGATAGGTTCCCATGCCAGTCGTTTTGATCAGCTCATGCAATTATTTCTGCAGGATGAATACCGGGTGGTACAACGGTCTGCCTGGGTGGTTCGTTTTGTTGCCGACAAACATCCGGCATTGCTTGCTCCTCACCTGCCGCTCATCGTAGGCAGAATGGAAGATGAAGGGGTACCTGTAGCCGTTAAAAGAAATGTATTGGGGGTATTGCAAAACTTATCCATCCCGGAAAGCCTGCATGGCCCCGTGATGAATAGTTGCTTTGCCTTCCTGGAAGATCCGCTGGAAACAGTGGCGGTAAAGTCGTTTTCCATGACAGTGTTAGCTAATCTTGCAAAAGATTACCCGGAGATCAAAAACGAGATCCGCCTCCTGATTGAAGATCAGCTGGAAAACAATCCTACACCGGGCATCCGTTCAAAAGCCAGGAAAGTATTAAAAGAGATACAATAGTATACTACCCGACAAAAGAAAAAGCAGCGCAACGGGGTATAACACCCTGTTGTGCTGCTTTTCTTAATCAGATATAACCATTGGCTACGCGTTAGCATCATCCGCCGGTGCTGCATCAGCTGCTGGTGGAGGTGTAACAGGTGCCTTTGCTTCTCTAGGTTCTCTTGGCTCTCTTGGTTCCCTCGGTTCTCTTGGTTCCTTAGGTTCCTTTTCCTTCTTCTTAGCCGCTTTAGGAGCGAAGATGGCGATCATACGCTTACCTTCCATGGTAGGCATACTTTCCAAACCACCAACTTCTGCCAGCCTTTCAGCAAACTTCAGGAGAATTAACTCGCCACGTTCTTTAAACATGATCGCACGACCTTTAAACTGTACGTAGGTTTYCACCTTGTTACCGTCTTTCAGGAAGCTTTCTGCATGTTTGGCTTTAAAGTCGAAGTCATGGTCATCGGTATTGGGCGTAAAGCGGATTTCTTTCACTTCGCTTTTGTGCGCCTTCGCCTTCATTTCCTTTTCCTTCTTCTTCTTTTCGTAAAGGAATTTATTGTAGTCGATGATACGACAAACGGGGGGCACGGCATTCGGGGAAATCTCAACCAGGTCTAAACCCTGTTCCTCCGCCATTTTCAGCGCCTCCTCGGTTCTGTAGACACCTACCTCAATATTTTCACCTACAAGCCTTACCTCAGGAACGCGTATCATCCTGTTGGTGCGATGTTCTTGTTGTTGTTCCCTGCGGAAGTTGGGGTTTCTGCCCCGGTTGTTGCCGCCAAAACTTGGTCTGGGTCTTTGTTGCATTAAGAAAAATAAAATTAATTAATTAATTGTCTTTTGTAGTCCATGGTCCACATATCGTCCATGGACCAAAAACAATATTTACAAAAATAAGGGGAAAATCATAGCAATAAACATACCTCAATTGAGTAATGTTCATTGTTTTATATACCTTTTTTCCACATTCATTTACGTTGTTACTCTATTGGCTTCCGGTTTGCCACCTCTTCATTTATCATTGCTGTAAATTGTCCGAGTTGCATAGTTCCCAAATCACCTTTAGATTGACGACGAACGGCTACTACTTCATCGGCAGCTTCTTTTTCACCAAGTACGAGCATGTACGGAATTTTTGCCAGCTCTGCTTCCCGGATCTTCTTACCGATTTTTTCGCTTCTGTCATCTATTTCAGCGCGAATTTCCGCTTTTTTTAGCAATTCTGCTACTTTTTCTGCATAGTCCTGGCTTTTGTCGCTGATAGGCAGGATTTTTACCTGTGTAGGAGCCAACCAAAGCGGGAACTTACCGGCGCAATGCTCGATCAGTACTGCAATAAATCTTTCCAGTGAACCAAATGGCGCACGGTGAATCATTACCGGACGATGCTTCTGGTTATCTGCTCCGATGTACTCCAGTTCAAAACGCTCTGGCAGGTTATAATCCACCTGGATGGTACCCAGCTGCCATTTACGGCCCAGTGCATCTTTTACCATGAAGTCCAGCTTAGGACCATAGAACGCAGCTTCGTCATACTCCACTACTGTATTCAGGCCTTTCTCTGCGGCCGATTCGATGATCGCTCTTTCTGCCAGCTCCCAGTTTTCTTCCGTTCCCATGTATTTAGCACGGTCAGTTTTGTGACGCAGGGAAATCTGCGCGGTATATTCTGTAAAACTTAAGCTGTTGAATACATACATCACCAGGTCGATCACTTTCTGGAACTCTTCTTTCACCTGGTCAGGACGGCAGAACAAATGCGCATCATCCTGAGTAAATCCTCTTACACGTGTTAATCCGTGCAGTTCACCATGCTGCTCGTAGCGGTACACGGTACCGAATTCCGCAAAGCGTACCGGTAAGTCTTTGTAAGACTTTGGCGACACTTTATACAGCTCACAGTGATGTGGGCAGTTCATTGGTTTCAGCATAAACTCCTCACCTTCTTCCGGTGTATGGATGGGCTGAAAACTATCCTTGCCATATTTTTCGTAGTGACCAGAAGTGATATACAGATTTTTGTTACCGATATGTGGTGTTACTACCGGCAGATAACCGCTGGCCAGCTGTGCTTCCTGGAGGAAACGTTGCAGGCGTTCACGCAGCATCGCTCCTTTAGGTAACCACATAGGCAGACCCAGTCCCACCTTCTCAGAGAAGGCGAACAGTTCCAGTTCTTTACCCAGTTTACGGTGATCACGTTTTTTAGCCTCTTCAATCAGCGTGAGGTATTCATCCAGTTCCTTCTGATTAGGGAAAGTGATGCCGTAGATGCGGGTAAGCATCTTATTTTTTTCACTGCCACGCCAGTAAGCACCGGCAATGCTGGTCAGCTTGATGGATTTGATAAAGCCGGTATTCGGAATATGTGGCCCGCGACACAGATCTGTAAATCCGCCCTGGGTATAGAAGGAAATACTTCCATCTGCCAGTTCGTTGATGGTTTCCAGTTTGTACTGGTCGCCTTTTTCTGTAAAGTAAGCCAGTGCATCTGCCTTGCTAACTTCTTTGCGCACATACACGCTATTTTGTTTAGACAGCTCCACCATCTTGGCTTCTACCTTTCTCAGGTCTTCTTCCGAAATAGTACGGTCTCCTAAATCAATATCATAATAGAATCCATTCTCAATAGAAGGACCATAACCCAGTTTTACGCCGGGATACAGGGCTTCCAGGGCTTCCGCCATCAAATGCGCGGAGGAATGCCACATCGTAGCCTTACCATCTTTATCCACCCACGTGAGCAGTTGCAGCGTGCTATCCGTCAAAATCGGGCGCGTAGCATCCACTACCTGCCCATTAACATTTGCGGCCAATACTTTGCGTGCCAATCCTTCGCTGATGGATTTGGCAATGTCCAATGCAGTTACTCCTGATTCATACTGACGAACTGCGCCATCCGGAAAAGTGATATTTATCATACGTTTTGCTGTTAGCACCATACTTTTTCATATGGGCTATATTTCCTTTATAAAATGTTTGCGAAGTTAAGAAATAGTTTGTTAGCTTTTAGATTACCATGTCATTGAACTTAAGGATTTTAAAAATAAATATTTATACAGCGGTGTGGGTACAGTTGAAAAAGGGGCTATTTTTACAATTATAAACTAAAGATATTATACAATGATCAGAAATTACTTTAAACTGTACGACACACTGACGAAAGAATTGTATGTCCCGGAAGATAAGGCGAAAGAATTGATTATTGCGATTTATGAAAGCGCGGAGGAGAAAATGATGAAGAAGAATTTGGGCATGGCGGCTATTATGTACGAGGAGCAACAGCAGCAACGATACACCCGCGACAGAAGAGTCATCAAGTGCTTAGCCTTTTTTTACTACAGCCTCCTCACGCTCATCCTCGCCTCATGTTTAATATTTTTCATAAAAGGTCAAACCCGATAATTCTTTTTACAAATTAATCCTTTAAATAAAAAAATAATATAGCCAAAAGAAATATCTATTTAAAACCGGATATTAAAAACCAGAATAACTTAATTTTACTCGTGTAATACAAAAACATTACATATGAATGCAGGAACTTTAAAATTGTATGATCTTGTCAGACAGGATCTGCATTTGCCAGACAACAAGGCGCTGGAATTTGTAACCGCGATTGGCGATTTTTGGGAAAGACATGAGGCGAGACAAGATGAACTCCTGGCCACCAAAGCCGAATTGCAGTCAACAAAGAGCGAGCTTAAATCCGAAATGCTAGCAATTAAAAGCGAGCTTAAACAGGACATCCATGCAATTGCCACAAAGGTAGAACACCTGGAGATTAAGATCGACACTCAGATGGCAAGTAAAGTAGATCTGGCAAATGCTAAATCTAACTTGAAAGACTACTATGGCGTGCTTACGGTAGCTCAGTTTATTGCTATTGTGGCCGCCATATTTACCCTGATGAGATTCGCTCTGGTGAAATAGTCTCCCCTTCCATCGTGTATTTCCACTCCAATACCCATATGTACCGCCTCCATTCCTGTATAAAGCTTCCATCTTTTCTTCCCTAGAACCTAAAATTATACGTCACCGAGGGTAAAATCGGAAACAACGACACTTGCTTCGCACTCACCTCCAACGTTCCATTCAACGGACTTCCCCGCTGATCGAAATAAATAAAATAAGGATTCTTGCGGCTATACACGTTATAGATAGAAAACGTCCAGCTGCTTTTAATACGCCGCTTGGGCTTCTTAGGCGTTGGCGTATAAATAGCTGACAGATCCAGTCGGTGATAAGCTGCCATCCGGTAAGAATTGATGCTGCCATAACCCTGTACCAACGTGGCTTCCATAAAATAGAAAGTTTCCGGTAACGTGGTAGTGTTACCAGTACCATAAATGAATATACCGGAGAAACTCCAATGCTTATTGAGGTCGTAAGTGCCTACCAGCGCCAGATCATGCCGGCGATCATATTTCGCCGGATAGCGCTTACCATCGTTTAAATCCGGAAACTGACGCCAGGTCCAGGCCAGTGTATAACCCAGCCAGCCTGTAAATCGTCCCTTCTTTTTATTGACAAATAATTCCAGGCCATAAGCCTGCCCCTTCCCAAACACAAAATCCTTTTCGGGATCATCGAGAGAAGGCGTATACCCCTCACGGTATTCGATCTGGTTATGCATATCCTTATAGTACACTTCTGCAGAAGCCTCGTAGGCATTGTTGCTGAAATTACGGAAGTACCCGGCGGTGTATTGCCACGACACCTGTGGTTTTACCAGGTAGGTACTGGGCACCCATACATCAGTAGGCAGTGTGGTACCGGCATTGGATACCAGGTGAATGAACTGGTAATTACGGGTCACCGCTGCTTTCACGGAACTTTGATCGTTCCAGGACCAACGCAAAATGATCCGTGGCTCCAGGCCTCCATAGCTGATTACCGACTGTCCCCGGCGATATACTGTGCTATCGGTTTTATTGCCGGCAGCATCACGGGTATAACGGGTATATGGTCCTATCTGCATAAAACCGCTGTAACGTACACCTGCATTCAGTTGCAGCTGAGGTGATATTTCCCAGTCATCCATCAGGTACAGCGCTACCTCGTGGGCATATTTCTTAAACGCATTTTCCGGGGAAAATTTAGTACTATCCTGTTGCCCCCCAATCGTAGACGGGGTAAAGGTGTGGTGGATATAGTTGCCGCCGAATTTGATATGATGATTCACATTGGCATAGTAATCGAAATCTGTTTTTATGTTACCGTCACTGATACCAGAGGAAAGCCGGATATCAAAATTATTCTGCAGCGCGCTGAACTGAAATTTGTAATCGTTATAGATCAGGGAAGTATTAGCAAATAGCTTTTTATTGAATACATGGTTCCATCTCAAAGTAGCGGTGGTATTGCCCCAGGGGATCTTCACATCAAAGGAACGATCACTGTTATTGAAGCTGAAAACATCTTTGCCGATATAGCCACTGAGGTAAATACGGTCTTTATCCGAAAAGATATAATTCATTTTTATATTCAGGTCATAGAAATAATAGCCCGACCCCTTATAGGCAGTATTATTGATAAATGGTTTTGTGAGCAGGTCTATATAAGTACGTCTTCCGCTTACAATAAAAGAGGCTTTGTTTTTCTTCAGCGGCCCCTGGAAGGAGAGCCGGGATGAGATCAGTCCAATTCCCCCTTCTCCCTGGAAATTTTTATTGTTACCTTCTTTCATGGAAATATCTACTACTGAAGACAGCCGGCCGCCGTAGTTCGCAGGCATACCGCCTTTGATGAGTGTGGTATTACGAATAGCATCTGCATTAAATACAGAAAAGAAACCGAAAAGATGACCTGTATTATATACTGGCGCTTCATCCAGCAGGATGAGGTTTTGATCCGGACCGCCGCCACGCACATAAAACCCGGCGTTACCTTCGCCGGCGGCCTGTACGCCAGGCATCAGTTGTAAGGCTTTGAGTACGTCTACCTCTCCCATCAGGGCCGGCAGCTTCTTTACCTGCAGAGAAGATAGCTCTGCCCTGCCCATATCGGTGCTTTTAACGTTGGCATCTTTTCTTTTGTCGGTAATCACCACCTCTTTCGCCTGGTAGGAATGCGGATACAACTCCAGGTTCTGGTTAATATTTTCATTCAGTGAAAGGGCGATGGCTTTGGATTCAAAACCAAGAAAAGAGTAAAGCAGTATATAATTTCCGGCGGGCAGCGTAAGGGAATAGAATCCGTAATTGTTGGTCTGTACGCCGTTAGAAGAGTGTAAAACCTGTATGGTGGCTCCTGGCAGGGATTCGCCGTTTGTACTGTCTTTTATGAACCCACTAACGGTATATTGCTGTCCCAGCACTCCGTTAAAGGAGCATAGCAAGTAAAGGAATAAGACAAAGGGACCATATCGTGTGAACATACCGTTAAATCATGAACAGCAAAAAGATACCAGTAATTTACGATTTACTGTTCACGATTCAACAACAAGTTATTTATAACTCAAAGTATCCCTGGTTTCGCCACAGGTCAGCATTTTATGTCCGAAGTAAGGGTTCTGTATCCCTGGCTTGTCGCTCAGCCAGTAGGCACCTTTGTCATCAAATGCCATGGGGCAGTACTGATGATAGATGGTATGCCCTTTTAACCCGGTATTCTTAACAAGATCAAATAACATATCTGACACCATCTGAAAAGAAGCACGTTTACCTTCCAATCCTGTTTCACCTTCAAAACCGGTTAACTCCGCACTGATGCTACCGGTGATGCCGGTAATATTGCTCAGACGGCTGCTATCCATCTGTAGAAGGGTAACCGGTAAACTATCTATATGAAGCTTCAATGTGGCGGCAATCACATTGGCAGCGGTGCTATCTGCCTTTACCAGCGCATCGGACAGTTGATAATAAGCCGACAGGGTATTGCCAAGGGAATCATAAAACACCTGGCTGTAAGGCGCCTGTAAAGCCGCGGAAGTACCGGTGGACTGCTCCTCTTTAGGTGCTTCCTGATGGCATGCAAACAGGGCAGTTGACAGTACCACTAACCCAACGGGAACCCATACTTTAAAACTCATAATTTTGTGCTTTAGAGCAAAACTAAATAAATACCGCGGCATTTGTCATGCGTAACATCAGACAAAATCCACCAAATACGGACATTTATCCTTAACTTTGCACGTTTTTTATCCAATTTTTTTATTTTTTATGTTGATCGCTTTACAGGACATTACGTTTGAGTTTGGATCCAGGGTTATACTGGAAGATTCTTCCTGGCATATAGAACCGGGCGACCGTGTTGGTCTTATCGGGTTGAATGGTACCGGCAAGTCTACCCTGTTACGCATTATCAATGGGGAATATTCCATTTCCAAAGGAAGTATTAATAAAAGTAAAAATCTGACAATTGGTTTCTTTAACCAGGACCTGCTCAGCTTTGAAACCGATGAATCTATTCTTACTGTGGGCATGATGGCCTTTGGTAAAGCGCTGGAACTGGAAAAAGATATTGAGCGTATTACCAAAGAGCTGGAAGATAGCCAGACAGAAGAATTGCTGCATAAATTCAGCGATGCCCTCCATGAATTTGAGGCACTGGATGGCTACAACATGAAGCACAAAACGGCCCAGGTACTGGAAGGCTTAGGTTTTACCACAGCCGACCTGGACCGCCCCTACAACCAGTTTTCCGGTGGATGGCGTATGCGTGTGCTGCTGGCCCGGTTAATCCTGCAGCAGCCGGATGTACTGATGCTCGATGAACCCACGAACCACCTGGATCTTCCATCTATYGAATGGCTGGAAAAATACCTGATTGGTTATAACGGTGCGGTGATCATTGTATCGCATGACCGGTTCTTCCTGGACCGCATGGTCAACAGGATCGTGGAAGTATACCAACAGCAACTGCACCACTACGCTGGCTCTTACGCTGATTACGAAGTGGAAAAAGAACTCCGCCGTGAAATGCAGCAGCGTGCATATGAAAACCAGCAGGACTATATCCGTCAGCAGGAACGCTTTATTGAGCGATTTAAAGCCAAAGCTTCCAAAGCAGCACAGGCACAGAGTATCGCCAAAAGGCTGGATAAACTGGAGCGCGTAGAGCAAACCGATAATGGTCCGTCTAAAATCAAAATTAACTTTACGGTAGATAAAACACCTGGTAAGATTTTATGTACCCTGAATAATATCAGCAAAAGCTACGGGAACATAGAAATCCTTAAAAACACCAGTGCAGAAATCAACCGCGGTGATAAGATCGCCCTGATCGGTGCCAACGGTAAAGGTAAGTCAACCCTGCTCCGGATCATCTTCGGTATGGAATCGATGGAAGGTGAAAGAGTACCCGGCCACAACGTAGTAACCAGTTTCTATGCACAGCACCAGCTGGAATCGCTGGATATGGGCAGTGAAATCCTGGATGAACTGAAAAACTTTGGCAGCGGTCGTACAGAACTGGAATTACGCCAGTTATTAGGCTGTTTCCTCTTTACCGGTGATGATGTATTCAAAAAGATCAAGATCCTGTCCGGAGGAGAAAAAGCACGTGTGGCACTCGCTAAAACCATTATCAGTCAGGCGAACTTCCTGATGCTCGATGAGCCTACCAACCACCTTGACATGAACTCTGTTCAGATGCTGATTGATGCGTTGAACAAATACGATGGTAGCCTGGTACTGGTATCGCATGATCGTTACTTTGTGAGCCAGACCGCCAATAAGATCTGGGAAATTGTGGATGGTGAGATCAAGGAATTCAAGGGCACCTACAATGAGTATGAAGATTGGAAAAAGAGAATGGCAGCCCAACAGCAGGCACCTGCAAAGACTAACGCTAACGCAGAAACGAAAAAAGATACCCGTCAGCAAAATACCGCTGCAACCGTAGACGCAGGCAAAGGTGCTATCAACAAAGAAGTACAGCGCGAATTGCAGAAACAGCAAAAGCAGTTTTCGCAGGTAGAAGGTCAGGTGGCCAGCTTGAAAGAACGAAAAGCCAGCCTGGAAGCCAGTTTGGGAACACCTGATGTTTACAATGACAAAACAAAATTTGCCCAGGTAGAAAACGAATACCAGGATGTACAAAAATACCTGGACCGGGCAAATCAGCAATATGAACAGTTGTTTGAAAAAATAATGCAGCTGGAAGCGAATCTGACCAGCTGAGGAAAGAATAAAGAATTATGAATTACGAATTACGAATTACGCATTTGCGGGAAGATAGTAAACGCGAAGATCTCCGCGCAAATTCGTAATTTGTAATCCGTAATTCGTAATTTCATATCGTATGCAGAAAATACTGGTAGTTGAAGACGAAGTAAAAGTGGCCAATGCCGTGAAGAAAGGGCTGGAAGAAAATGGTTTTGACGTGGATGTAGCCTACGACGGCCGCATTGGCAAAGGATTAGCCACCAGCAATAATTACGACCTGGTGATCCTGGACCTGAACCTCCCCCATCACAACGGCTATGAACTGTGTGAAGTGATCCGCCATAAAAACAACCGGGTTCCGGTAATCATGCTCACCGCCCTTGGTGGTATGGAAGATAAAATGCAGGCCTTTGAACTGGGCGCCGATGACTACCTCATAAAACCCTTCGACTTCCGTGAACTGCTGGCGCGTATCCGGGTATTCCTGAAAAGAGCCGGCTCTGAAGCCACACACGGCACCCAATACAAAATAAGTATCGCCGACCTGGAAATAGACCGCGAGAAGAAAGATGTTACCCGCGGCGGCAAAAAAATTGCCCTCACCGCCAAAGAATACCAGTTGCTGGAATTCCTGGCCATGCACAAAGGCAAAGTCATCTCCAAACTTACCATCGCTGAAAAGGTATGGGATATCGATTTTGATACCGGTACCAACGTGATTGAGGTATATATGAACTTCCTCCGCAAAAAAATAGATAAGGATTTTGAACAGAAACTATTGCATACCAAAACCGGTATGGGATATTATCTTTCTGAAGAATAAACCTCCTTCCCTTTTCTGATTGAAGATCAAGTACAAAATAGCGCTCTATTATACCATTTCGGCTACGCTGATGCTCATTGCATTTGCGGTGCTGGCCTATTATTTTTCGGCTAAATCACGGAAGGCAGAATACCTGGAGCGACTGGAATACCGCGCCCGTTCCATTGCCAATGTGATTATTGAAGATGGCAATGTAAAGGTTGATCTGCTGCGTAAACTGGATCGTACCACCTTCCAGGATCTTTATAAAGAAACGATCCTGGTATATAATCCTAATTACGACCTGCTATATAGTAACCTGAAAGATACGACCATCCGTACGTATCCCAGTTTGCTTAACTACATTAAAGAAAATAAGCTATACAGTTACGATAAAGGAAGCGGCGAAGTAGTAGGCGTATATTATACTGAAGGAGATGTTTCTGTTATTGTAATCGTTTCTTCCTTTGATAAATATGGTTTCCAGAACCTGCAGAACCTCCGCCAGATCCTGCTGCTGGAGCTGATCACAGCTGTTATCGTACTGGTTGGTGTGGGTTATTTCTTTGCGCGAAAAATGGTACAACCTATCGACCAGCTGGTGCAGCAGGTAGATAGTATCAATGCTAATAATATGCAGGATACACAGGTGGCC
The DNA here is from genome assembly GCF_056399985.1 of Chitinophaga sp. 01L420. Classification (NCBI taxonomy): domain Bacteria; kingdom Pseudomonadati; phylum Bacteroidota; class Chitinophagia; order Chitinophagales; family Chitinophagaceae; genus Chitinophaga; species Chitinophaga sp. 01L420. The sequence continues at coordinate 36,955 of NZ_JBFTSK010000058.1, read as the reverse complement.
GTAAAAGGTAAAGATGAAATAGCCAAGCTGGGTGCCAACTTCAACACGATGCTGCAACGCCTCAGTGAGTCTTTCCATCTCCAGAAGAGCTTTGTAAGCAATGCTTCACATGAGCTGCGTACCCCATTGGCAGCCATCATCAGCCAGTTACAGGTAGCTTTGTCGAAAGACAGATCCCGGGAGGAATACCTGGCGTTGCTGACTTCTGTGCTGGAAGATGCCGAGAATCTCTCGGATCTTTCCAATGGCCTGTTACAGCTGGCACAGTCAGAAATGCGGCAGCAGGAGTTTGTATTGAGCAATGTGCGTATTGACGAACTGCTGATGGAGATGACCACCCTGATCCGGCTCAAACAAAAGACGGCCAGTAAAGTGGAAATCCATTTTGTGAAAGTGCCCGATAATGATTCGTTGGTGACCTGCTATGGAAATGAAAACCTGCTGAAGGTACTTTTCCTGAATCTGATTGATAATGCCTGCAAATTTTCGGGGAACAATACCGCGTTGGTGTCTATCGATTTTTTCACACAGTACATTACAGTGCAGATAAAAGATACGGGAATTGGTATTCCTCCTGATGAAATCAATAAAATATTTGAGCCCTTTTACCGTGGACACAATGCACTTCAAATCCGTGGCCATGGCCTTGGTTTGTCGATCTGTAAGAAGATCGTGCAAATTCACAACGGGCATATCACTGTTACTTCTACGCAAGCAGAAGGCACTACTTTTACCGTGATGCTCCCCCATCTATAATTCTTTAAGCCATTTTTAATCTTCCTTAAAGGCCCCTTTAATTCGCCTTTGTGAGCTTTGTGTCATGAAATTTGGCATTATGCGAACTATAAGGATGCTGTTCCTGACAGCGTGTGTTTCCTGCCTGGGCTATATTCAACCTTCACAGGCACAAACGTCTCCACAGACCGTTACCTTACAATCTGTAGAGGACTCCTTCCTGGTAAAAAATTATGCATTGCTGGCACAACGTTACCAGATAGATGCTTCCAAAGCATTGATACGACAGGCTAAAATGTGGAGCAATCCTTCTTTCAGCACCGTACTTGGTTTTGGTAGTACCGATAAATTTAAACCGTTTAATGTTGGTGCCGGTGGTGAAACGCAGTACAACCTGGACCAGCTAATACAACTCGCCGGTAAAAGAAATAAAAGCATACAACTGGCTGCTGCCGCAGCGAAAATGAGTGAAGCAAACTTTGATGAATTGCTACGTACCCTTCGTTTACAGCTCCGGGAGAACTTCTACAATATGTACTACCAGCAACAAACGGAGACGGTGTTAAAAGAGCAGCTGGAAAATCTGCAGAAAATTGTAGATGCCTATGTCACTGCCGATAAAAAAGGCGTAGTGGCACATGCAGACCTGGTAAGGCTACAGGCCCTGCAGGTAGGCATTGAGAATGACTTTGCCGACCTGAAACAACAGGAATTAGAATCTCAGAAAAACCTGCAACAATTGTTACATACCAGGGATTTTTATGAGGCCAGGCTGCAACCTGCAGATCTGGCTTCATACAACCTGGATAAAATACAACTCCCCCAGCTGCTCGATAGTGTATCATTAAACAGACCTGACGTCAGGATAGCAGATATGCAATACCAGACCGCCCAGCTGAACTATCGCCTCCAAAAATCGCTGGCAGTACCGGATCTGCACGTAGGTGCTACCTATGATAAGCAAGGCAGTTATACGCCAAATTTTGTGGGTCTTACCCTGGGTATTGACCTTCCGACATGGAACCGCAACCAGGGGAATATCCGTGCAGCGCAATTACAGATTGGCAGCGAACAACAACAACTGCTGCAACAACAATCTATCGCACAAACAGAAGTACTCAATGCCTATCAGCGTATCATAGCGCTGGAAAAGCGTTACAAAGGATTTGACCTGCATCAGTTCCAGGGTGAGTTTGACACTCTTATTGAGGAAGTGGCTAAAAACTTCAGTAAAGGCAATATCTCCCTGCTGCAGTTTATTGATTATTTCAACAGCTACAGCGACAACGCAAAAAATATTAACAAGTTTTTATCCAACCGGGTAAATGCCTACGAAGAACTCAACTATGCAACAGGACAAGAACTATTTAAAAATTAAGCGCATGAAACAGCCTATCATCATTATTGGCTTTTCGCTGCTGGCCACCATTTTATGGAGTGGCTGCAAACACAGCCAGGCAGAGGATTCAGAGAAGACCACTTTTGTGCTCAGCGATACCATGCTGAAAAATATACGCATCGATACCGCGCATATACAACCGGTACTGAATGAGCTTCGTCTTTCCGGCAAAGTAACACCTAACGGTGGTAAGGTATTGAAAGTATATCCGCTGGTGAGTGGTTATGTAGAAGATATTAAAGTACAGCTGGGTGATTATGTACAAAAAGGTCAGGTACTGGCCGTGATACATAGTGCGGAAATTGCTGACTATGAAAAGCAACTGGCGCAGGCAAAATCTGATCATAATGTGGCAGATAAAAACCTGAAAGTAGCGCAGGACTTGTACGACAGCCGGTTGAGCACCGAAAAAGATGTAGTGAATGCCAAAGGTGAAGTACAGAAATCAGATGCAGAAATCAACCGCCTCAATGACCTGTTTAAAATTTACAAAAAAGGTAAAGGTGCTACCTACCTGGTAACAGCGCCAATCTCCGGCTATATCATTGAAAAAAATATCAACAACAATATGGAGATCCGTTCGGATAACAGCGCCAACATTTTCACCATCTCTGAACTGGATGATGTGTGGGTAATGGCCAATGTTTTTGAAACGGATATTGCCCGTATTAAAGAGGGTTACCAGGCAGACGTAGTTACGGTCAGCTACCCTGATGAGCCTTTCCATGGCAAGATTGATAAGATATATAACTTCCTGGATCCAGCTACCAAAACCATGCAGGTAAGAATCAGCATAGATAATAAAAACATGCTGCTGAAGCCGGAAATGTTTGCAACGGTATATGTAAAATACCAGGATAACGATCAAAAAATAGCGGTTCCTTCTGCGGCCGTCATCTTTGATAACAGTAAAAATTATGTGCTGGTATTTAAAGACAAATTCAACATTGCAGTGCGTCAGGTAGAAGTAGCTAAAACTTCCGGCGATATTACTTACCTGTCATCCGGCCTCAGTGCGGAGGAGAAAGTAATCTCCAAAAATCAATTGCTCATTTACGATGCACTTAAAGACTAACCAGGTAATGAAGCAATTATTTTCCATAGGTATACTGGCATTAAGCAGTACCCGCTTGCTGGCGCAGGATAAGAAGACGGATAGCATTATCCCCTACTCTTTCCATTTCCAGCAAACGTTGGTAACACAATGGCATCCGGACTTCCAGGCGAAGTATTCCGGGCCTAACAGCTTTCTTACCCATGAAAAAGGTGCTACCTCCATTACCAGCACCATTTACGCAGGTATTCGTCCGCTAAAAAATCTGGAATTATATATCAACCCGGAACTCGCCGGTGGTGAAGGTCTCAGCCATGCCACCGGCATTGCGGGTTTCCCTAACGGAGAAACATTCCGCGTGGGTAATCCCAAACCAACTATATACCTGGCACGTGCATACGGCGTTTATACGTTACCGTTAACATCCCATGTGGAGGAAGATGAGGATGATATCAACAATGTAGCCGGCACCACTCCTACACATTACCTGCGCTTCATAGGCGGTAAATACTGTCTGGCCGACTTCTTCGATCAGAACGTATACAGTCATGATCCCCGCACCCAGTTCCTGAACTGGTCGCTGATGAGTAATGCCGCCTGGGATTATCCTGCCGATGTACGTGGCTATACCATGGCGCTGACCGTACAATACCGCAAAGATAACTGGCAGGTACAGGCAGCGACTTCGCTGGAACCTACCACTGCTAATGGTCCTACCCTTAATTATCACTACGGAAAATCCAATGGAGAAGTAGTGGAGGTAACGCACACGCATACACTGAATAAACATGAAGGAAATGTGCGTGTAATGGCATTCATTAACCAGGCTCCTATGGGTAATTATAATGAGGCGGTGAAAGTAGCGGTAGATACACCGGACATTACCGGTGTCAGAAAAGACGGTCGTACCAAATATGGTTTCGCTGTTAATATAGACCAGGAGATCACGAAAGACGGCGGCGCTTTTCTGAAAGCATCCTGGAATGACGGTCATAATGAAACCTGGGCCTACACGGAAATAGATCGTTCCATTAGCGCCGGATGGTTGCAAAACGGACAGCGCTGGCATCGCGCACAGGACAACGTAGGCGTAGCACTGGTGGTAAATGGGTTATCCAAAGATCACCGTAACTACCTCGCTGCCGGCGGCTCCGGCTTTATGGTTGGCGATGGTCAGTTGAACTACACACCCGAAATGATTGCTGAAGTTTTCTATCAATGTAACATTACCAGGCTACATATTGCCCTGAGCCCTGATTACCAGTTTGTGCTGCATCCTGCTTACAACAGCGACCGCGGACCGGTTAATATCGTGGGAATAAGGACCAGAGTGGCATTCTAAAGAACAGGAGTTATGAATAAATTCATTAGAAATATTGTAGCTTTTTCGCTGAGGAATAAACTGTTTGTATTCATCAGTGTGGCTACGCTGATTGCTGCAGGCGTGTTTTCCTTTTTGCATACGCCTATTGAAGCATTTCCGGATGTAACCAATACGCAGATCGTGATTGTTACCAAATGGAACGGTCGCAGTGCACAGGAAGTAGAACGTTTTGTAACACTGCCCATAGAAGTAGCTATGAATGCGGTGCAAAAGAAAACCAGTGTGCGCTCTGTTACCATGTTCGGTTTGTCCGTGGTAAAAATAATGTTTGATGATGACGTGGAAGATTTCTTTGCACGACAGCAGGTGAACAATATGTTGGGAGGCTTAGGACTTCCGGAAGGCGCCGAACCCGAGGTGCAGCCACCATACGGTCCTACCGGCGAAATTTTCCGTTACTACCTGAAAAGCAGTAAGCGGGATTCGCGCGACCTGCTGACCTGGCAAAACTGGGTGATAGACCGGCAGATCCGTAGTGTACCCGGTGTAGCAGATGTGGTAGCATTTGGTGGGCAGGAGAAGATCTATGAAATTTCTGCCGATCCCGTAAGACTCGCCAAATACGACATCACCCCGCTGGAATTATACCAGGCTGTTACCAAAAGTAACGTGAACGTAGGTGGTGATGTAATTGAAAAAAATGGACAGGCATATGTAGTTCGTGGTATTGGTTTGCTGAACAGCATCCCCGATATCAATAATATTATTGTGCAAAATATCAATGGAGTACCCCTGCTGGTAAAAGATCTTGCCAACGTGCACGAAGCCTCTGCCCCACGTGTGGGACAGGTAGGTATTGATAAAAATGATGACCTGGTAGAAGGTATTGTGGTGATGCGTAAAGGTGAAAATCCTTCAGAAGTACTGATCAAACTGAAAGAGAAACTGAAGGAGCTGAATGAAACCATTTTGCCGGATGATATTAAAATGGAGACCTTCTACGACCGGGATAACCTGATGGAGTTCTGTACCCACACGGTGATGCACAACCTCGCGGAAGGTATCATCTTCGTTACCGTGATCGTATTCCTGTTCATGGCCGACTGGCGTACTACCGTGATCGTATCTATCATTATCCCGCTGGCGCTGTTATTTGCTTTCATGTGTTTACGTTTGAAAGGCATGAGTGCCAACTTGCTGTCGATGGGGGCGATTGACTTCGGTATCATCATAGACGGGGCCGTAGTGATGGTAGAGGGTATCTTCGTGATGCTTGATCACAAGGCACAAAAGTATGGCATGGCGCGCTTTAACAAGATGGCCAAGCTGGGATGGATCAAGCAAACCGGTGGAGAACTGGCGAAGGCCATCTTCTTCTCCAAACTCATTATTATCATCTCCCTCATTCCTATCTTCTCTTTCCAGAAAGTAGAAGGCAAAATGTTCTCTCCGCTGGCCTGGACATTGGGCTTTGCATTACTGGGCGCACTCCTGTTTACCTTAACACTGGTGCCGGTGCTGTGTTCTATTTTGCTTAACAGAAATGTGAAAGAGAAGCATAACGTGCTGGTTATTTTCTTCGACCGCATTGTCATGAAAGGCTTTGGCTGGACCTACCGGAACAAACGTTTAAGTATTACCCTGGCGTTGGCTTTTATGGTGCTGACTTTTATTTCTGCCAAATTCCTGGGAACGGAGTTCCTGCCTCAGCTGAATGAAGGCTCGCTGTGGGTGACTACAGAGCTGCCGATGAGTATGTCGATGACAGAAAGCACCAAAATGGCACATGCCATCCGGGAAGACCTGGGTGGATTCCCTGAAGTAAAAAGGGTGTTGTCGCAGGTAGGCCGTTCTAATGATGGTACCGATCCTAACGGCTTCTACTTTGTGCAGTACCAGGTAGATCTGGCGCCAAAAGAGGAATGGAAACGCAAAATTACGCAGGACGAACTCATCTCACAGATGGAGCAGCGCCTGAAAAAATATCCCGGTATTATCCTGAACTTCTCCCAGCCTATCAGTGATAACGTATCTGAAGCGGTAGCAGGTTTCAAGGCCGCCAATGGGGTGAAGATCTTTGGCGACGACCTGGTAAAGCTGGAAGCCTTGTCCCAGCAGGTAGTAGCACAGTTGAAAACAGTGCAGGGTATTAAAGATCTTGGTGTAATCCGGAATATCGGTCAGCCGGAAATGAGCATCAACCTGGACGATAACAAGATGGCGCAATACGGTGTGGCCACCGGTGATGCGCAGGCGGTGATTGAAATGGCAATTGGTGGTAAAACAGCTACACAACTGTATGAAGGCGAGAAAAAATTTGATATCAGGATTCGTTACGATGAAAACTACCGGAAAACGGAAGACGACCTCGCCAACCTGATGGTACCTACCATCAACAACAATAAAATACCGTTGAAAGAGATTGCAGATATTAAAACCATCACAGGCCCTGCATTCATTTACCGCGACAGCAACAAGCGTTTTATTGGGGTGAAATTCTCTGTGCGTGACCGTGACCTGGGTAGTACCATTGCAGAAGCACAGGCCAGAATCAATAAAGCCGTGAAGCTGCCTAAAGGCTACAGCATTGGCTGGACGGGTGAATTCGAAAACCAGGTACGTGCCACCCAACGTTTGGGACAGGTAGTACCGATCAGTATCATCGCCATTTTTATGGTGTTATTTATAATGCTGGGCAGCGTAAAAGATGCTGGTCTCGTATTAATGAATGTGCCTTTTGCGCTGATTGGTGGTATCCTGGCGCTGCATGTTACCAATATGAACTTTGGTATCTCTGCGGGGGTGGGCTTTATTGCGCTCTTTGGTATCTGTATACAGAATGGGGTGATCCTCATCTCCGTATTCCATAAAAACCTGGAAGCGCGGCTTTCGCTGAATGAATCGATCAGGCTTGGGGTCCAGAGTCGTATACGGCCGGTAGTGATGACTGCCCTGATGGCTGCTATTGGTCTGATACCTGCAGCGATTTCACATGGTATTGGTTCCGAAACACAAAAGCCGCTGGCCATCGTAGTAATTGGTGGATTGATTACCGCAACAGTACTGACTTTGCTGGTATTCCCCATCATTTTCTACGGAGCATATAAAGGCAAGAAAGATTTACTGTAAGAGAGCTGTTAGCTGTTAGCTTTTAGCTGTTAGCTGTTAGCTGTTAGTAAATGCAGCGGAGATTATGTTATGTTCATCTTTGCTGCATTTACTAAAAGCTAAAAGCTAACAGCTAATAGCTAACCACTTTAGTTCGCATATAGGTTGATAGAATGGTCATAAAAAAGGAAAGGCCAGATTACTCCGGCCGATTCAATTTTATGGTCAACTACTCCGCCCTGCCGAGAAGATACAACGCGGGGCGGATTTTTTTATTCCTGCATTCGTTTACGTCTTGATTTATTAAACATCAATCCTTTCTCTACGCCCTTACGCATTTCAGCCTGTTGTTCTGCTGGTAGCGCATGTACCGTCTGACAGGATTCACTACAACAGCCATCGTACTTTTTCGCGCAGGCTTCACATTGGATAAAGAGAAGATGGCAACCATCGTTTAAACAGTTGGTATGGGTATCACAAGGTTCACCGCATTGATGGCAATGGCTGATGATATCATCGCTGATACGCTCTCCCAGCCTGTCGTCGAATACAAAGTTTTTACCTTTGAATTTAACCGGTAACCCTTGTTCTTTTGCCTTGTTGGTGTATTCAATGATACCGCCTTCCAGGTGAAATACATTTTTAAATCCATTATGCAGCATGTAGGCAGATGCTTTTTCACAGCGGATACCGCCGGTGCAATACATAATGATGTTCTTTTCTTTCTGATCTGCCAGCATATCCACTGCCATGGGCAGCTGATCGCGGAAAGTGTCTGATGGTACTTCTATGGCGCCTTCAAAATGTCCCACTTCATACTCATAGTGATTCCGCATATCCACGATTACGGTGTCGGGATCGGCTGTGAGCTCATTGAACGTTTTAGCGTCCACATACCGGCCACGGTTGGCCATATCGAACGAGGGGTCTTCTATACCATCTGCTACAATTTTATCCCGGACTTTGATTTTCAGGACAAAGAAGGATTTACCGTCATCATCTACCGCGATATTGAGCCGGATGCCGTTCAGGAAGTCGATGGCATACAACTGTTGCTTAAATGCCTCAAAATGATGCGCCGGAACGCTCACCTGGGCATTAATTCCTTCATGTGCAACATAGATGCGTCCAAATGTGTCCAGCTGAAAGAGAGATGCGTACAATTGATCTCGAAATAATTGCGGATCGGGGATTTTTGCGTACTGGTAGAAAGAAACAGTCACGCGTTTAAATGTTTCCATTGCCAGCCGTTGTTTCAACTCGGCGGCGGATACTCTGTTGTGTAATGCCATAATTCACCTGAATTTTAAGGACACTTGCTCTAGTGAACAAAATTCAATCAAACCCTCTTTAATTATAAAAGAGCAGCTGATCAGGGCGCAAAGGTAGCAAAAATACAGGAATATCAGTAGTGGTAAGGGTCTACCTCTTTACTCCAGTTATAAAGGACTTGTAGAGAAAACCAGGCTATTGCGCTGATAATGAAGATGTAACCCACAAAACCGGGGGTTCTCAGTTCCACTGCTCCCGGCAGGTCATTCATTTCCGTAATGTAGGCAGCTGCGGCGAGGATAATTCCGGCCAGCAGCGCATAGAGGGCTATTTTTCTCATAGCTGATAATTCAAAAGATGACGATACATTTGGTACGTACGTGTGAGTAAAATGTGCACTGCGCTTGTCCAAATATGATTATCTTACTAACGTAAACCGTCAACCAAAGGTTCATTTAACACCCAAAAAAATATTTCTGATTTTATAACTATTTGATAATTATTGTATATAACTTTGCTTTTAAGTTACAACCCCGATTGGCACCCTTTTTGAAAATTGATATAGAGAAGCAATATTGTTTAACCCGAAAATGTTATTTTATGAGTATTTACATTACTTACTTTATTTATGCAGTAGTTGGTATCTGGATTTACAGATTACTCGCTTATTTCTTTGATGAGAAGAAGGAGTTGAAAAGTAGCAGAAAGAAATCTGTGAAATTCTAACTTGGTCTGTGTGTGTTGAGATACGGGGATTTTGTTACCTGGCAAGCTATTACAGGTGGTAACGAAATCCCCGGCATCATTGTCAGTCGACTTTAAACTTGATGACGTTACCCAGAATCCCTCCAAAGCCTACGCGAACACCTATACGGGTATCTTCTTTACTCTGGTAACCCGCCACCACATCTACCCTGATCATCTTCATAATATTTTCAATACCACCGAATACTTCCACATAGTTATTATCTCCATTTACATAAAAAGCATTGGCACCCGCTACCAGGTTCCATTTCAGCTTGTTAAACAACGGAATTTTATTGGTGAGTAATCCATTGAAATGATGCTCCACATTGGCGGTTGTGTAAAAAGCGGCAGTGGTACTATACTGGTAGTACGGCGCCAGCTGAAAGCTATTCAGGTACTTGATGTTGTAGAAGGTCTGGTTGCCATTAAAATGCTGGTAATCGGGTATCTGCACATTCCGGTCGTTCAGGAAACCACCCACGCCAATATGATAGCGGAATTCACCGAGAAGTCTAAAGTTCATATTATCCTGCACGGAAAAATTCCATTTATCAAAATCGACTATGCTGTTGGCAATGTCCGGAATCCCTTTACTATATTCAATTCTAAAGGTCGGATACTTGGAGCCAAAGGGGACTTTTCGATCCGGGAGTTCCATAAACCGTTGCCCTGGCTGAAACGTAAAGCTCATATCTACCACTAAGGCCTGGTGCTTTTCAAAAGGTACATTTGCCAGTTCATATGGGTGATTGGGCGTAAATGCTTTCTTATCATTTTTGAAGAACACAAAGTCTGTGGTATTCTCCACCGGCATCCTGCTTTCATAATTCACGCCAACAGATAACCGGTCATTTGTCTGAAACGTACGACTGTATTTCAGATTGGCGAACCAGTTTTCGTAGAGTTTCATATAGTTCTCTTTCAGGAACAGGGTATAAAACTCATTGGTGATATTGTCAATTGGATTATCCTTATTAAACTGAGAAATACGCTTCCCTCCTGCCAGCGTCCAGGTATTTTGTCCGTAGCGTTTGCGGATCCGGCTGTTGTTTATAAAATCAATCTCCGTGTAGGCGTTCAGGTGAGTATTGCTCAAACCGTATCTCACATAAGGAGCGATGCGTAAACTGGTTTCCTCTCCGGTATTAATGATCAGTTCTGGTTCTACGGCGAGTGCAAGACCTTCTACGGTATTATATTTCAGCGATTTCGCCAGTCCTCTTACGTTGAGTGAATGAAACTGGATACTACTGTCGCGACGGAAATAATACTTATGCTTTACACCATTCCACAATATGCTCATGGGTTTGACACGCTTTTGTTTCTGTTTCAATGAGTCCAGGTGATATCGGGAAAAAGAGGAATCCCGGGCGGCCTGGGCGGTGCTGTCTTTTACGTGGTAATCTTTTACCTCATCTGGTTCCAGCGGTACCGGGCGGATGCTGTCCCAATAGGCATGTTTTTGTTTATCAAAAGCAGTATCATATTTCAGGAACACATTGTCAAAAAACTTCGGCGGAAAATTGGGATGCACATTATAATCTGAATATACGTTTACAAATGTACCACCCATCCGGAAACCAAATTTATTGAAAGTAATACGCAGCACCTGGTCTTTCACCCGCCACACGTTTGCCGTTACGGGCACATGTGTTTGACGTATTACGAGCGTATCTATCAGTTCCAGCTGGTACTCACTTGTAAGAATTAAGTCCGTGCTGTGAATGCGCCAGTCTCCATCTGTAATAAAAATATATCCTGAAAACAAAGGTTCCTGTTTGCGACGTGGTATTACCTTTATTTTGTTAATCGTTTTACCATCTTCGATAAACTCCCCTTCGAGCTGGTACTTGTAGTAGGCAAGCGCATTTTCGGCAATGGGAGAAATATATCCGCGAGGCCCCATCTGACTACTGACAGCGGCCACGTTATTATTATAGAAACTAATAATAGCAGGAAAGCTCAATCCCATACCGCCACCACTTTGGCGGGAAGAGATGACTTCCAGTTTTATTTTATCGGGCTGCCGGGCGGATATTTTAATGACTGATTCAGAGAGAAATACTATGCCTTTACCGGTACTGTCTACCCCCATGTCTTCCTTATCTATCTTCTGTCCCAAAATCCTTCCAGGAACATTAATCATCCCGATGGTGCCTTTGATGTAAGACATACAGGTATATTCCTTTACCTGTTGCTGATAGACATGTCGTTTTTTAATGGCTTGCCGTATAATGGCGTAGGCAGGGTCTTCTCCATTCGCTTTCACTACTACTTCTTTGATCTGCATATTAAGCGGCTGCAGCCGGAAGTCAAGCGTTTGCGTAGGTGCGTTAACGTTAATGGGGAGTTCTGTCCGTTTATATCCGATGTATTGACAAACTACAGTGTACTGTCCTGGTGGCAGATCCAGCTGATACTGTCCGGCAGCATTCGTGGTGGTGCCGATGGTGGTTCCCTTAATAAATACAGTAGCAAAAGGAAGTGGCTGATCTTTTCCGTCCATTACACGGCCTTTGATCACATTCGCCTGACAATAGCTGGAAATAAAAATACAAAACAGGGCAGACAGGTATTTCATCATAGTCCCAAATGTAAATGCGAACGGTTTACCAGCCTATCTGGTAAACTGTTTTATCAGAATTTTAACAGCCATGATAAGTAATCAGGCAGGTTTATTTGCAGGTTTTTTGGTAGCTCTTAAGAACGCAGCTGTAGTTGCACCAAAGCCTGCTACCAATGCTCCCAGGAAGGCGCTTACCACTCCCATGAGGGGTGCACTGCGCACCTTCAGAATCATTTCACTCATCCTGTTTGCCAGGATATGATCGTTCCTTACATCTGTATAAAATGCCAGGATCATCCACAACACAAATATGCTGAGGAAGGCACTGAAAAAAGATTTGGCGGGAGACAAAGGCATCAGCAGGGTGACAAGAAAAGCCACGAGGGCTACACTCCACCAGGGCAATACCATACCGGCTACATAAGCCACGATGAGGATAAGGAGAAAATGTGCAAAGGATTTCATCTTTCTAATATAAGGAGAAAAGTCCAAAAAATGTGGGGACTAATCGCAATAAGGGAATCGTTTTCTGAACTTTTTAAAGATGGAAGATGAAAGCACCATTTTATCTTTCTCCAATACCAGTTCTTTGGAAGTTACCATTTGGGAGAAGGTCCAGATTTCATTGCCGGACTTACCATCCTTAAGGCTAAAACTAAATATTTTTTTATCTCTGTTAATCCTGTCCCTTATTATCGCAAAAGCTGTATTTGCCGCACCAGTTATCAACGAAACGGGCAGCAAGTCTGATGTGAAGAAGCCTATCGTTTGTGGCTGGGTACATTTCATGGTAGTCACAATACATGCATCCACCTTTAAAACTTTCGTAATAGCGGACATATCCAGCCAGGGAATCTTAAGAAGATCTACTCCTGCCCGTTTCAAAATAGAATCCGTTGTTTGCCAGGGCTGCACTTCCACCAAGAGCCGGGTAGTATCACCGGCAACGGTTTCATACAAAGCCTCCTGCAATTGAACACCATACTTTAGCTCAAGTGCCCGGAATGCCTGTATACCGCTGTCCAGTAAATTCTTATACTCAGCAAATACTGCCCTGACCGGCAACACTGCAATGATCTTATGATCATAGGCAGGAGGATTATTTTGTGCCTTCGTAAAAAATGGATGGGAACAAACCAGCGTCAACAATAGTAATGCTTTTCTCATAGGGGTAGATTACTAAAACAAGTTGATTTACAGAAAAAGGTTGATTCGCTACAATGCCAGACTTATTTACAACAAAAGTTAACTAAACTCCTTACCAGATTGATTTGCTACAGTGCCTGTCTTACAACAACAGCTGACTAAAGTAAGCTTCCGGGACGGAGTATCTTTTTACTTTTAGTCAGCTGTGCAATGATTTTTATTTACTTTTCTCCAGCGCCTGTTCTATATCTTCCAGAATATCTTTAATATTTTCCAGCCCTACAGAAATCCGTATCAGCCCCGGTGTAATCCCTGCGATAGCTCTTTCTTCCTCGCTGAGTTTTGCATGGGTGGTGCTGGCCGGATGAGAGGCAATGCTGCGGCTGTCTCCCAGGTTAGCGGTGAGTGACAGCAGTTGCAGGGAATCCAGGAATTTCACGCCCTGTTGCAGGCCTCCTTTCAATTCGAAGCAAACGATACCACCGCCCCCGCTCATTTGCTTTTTAGCAATAGTATATTGGGGATGGCTGGGCAGGAAAGGATACTTTACGGACAACAGGTGTGGGTTACTTTCCAGTGCCTGCGCCAGTTTGAGCGCACTTTCCGTATGACGTTCCATTCTTACATACAGTGTTTCAAGGCTTTTACTCAGTACCCATGCATTAAACGGGGACATAGCGGGACCTGTACTTCTGCAGAAAGTATGGATCTCTTTAATCAATTCTTTTTTACCCACTACCACGCCTCCGAGTACACGTCCCTGTCCGTCTATCCACTTGGTAGCAGAATGCGTAACCAGGTGAGCACCGGCAGCAATAGGCCGTTGTAATACCGGCGAAGCAAAGCAGTTGTCTACGTTCAGAATGATATTATGCTTATTGGCAATACCCGCCAGGAGTTCCAGGTCAATGATTTCCAGTCCGGGATTGGAAGGTGTTTCCACGAAGATCATCCGGGTATTGGTTTTGATCATCGCTTCAATGCCGGCAGGATCAGTCATGTCGAAATAGGAAGTTTCAATTCCCCACTTAGGCAGGAACTTCGTGATAACGGTATGGGTAGATCCAAAGATGGAGCGGGCAGACAGCAGGTGGTCGCCTGCTTTGAGCAGGGCCATGAAGCTGGCGAAAATAGCGCTCATCCCGGAGGCGGTAGCATAACCAGCTTCTCCTCCTTCAAGGGCGCACATCTTCTGTACAAACTCGTCTACGTTGGGGTTACTGAAACGACTGTAGATATTAAAGTCGGTTTCATCCGCGAAGGTAGCGCGCATTTCTTCTGCATTATCAAAGCAAAAACTGGAAGTCAGGAACATCGGTGAAGCGTGTTCCATCTGATCAGTTCTGGGTATTTGAATTCTTACAGCATTGGTATCCGGTTGGTATTGATTTCTGTCTTTGCTCATGGATATGGTAATTACAGCAGTTTATGCGTTCAGTTTCACTTCCCAGGTCAGTTTTGTTTTACCCTGACGCAGGGTTTCCGCCACAGAACAGTATTTGTTCATAGACAATTCTACTGCACGAGCAGCTTTATCGGCATCGATATTACCTTTGAGGTGGAAAATAAGATGGGCTGATTCCCAGAGAGAAGGTTCTTTGCCTTGTTCTCTTTCCGCTTCAATTTCTATGCGGAAATCAATTACTTCCTGGCGTTGTTTCTTCAGGATCATCATCACATCAATGGCTGAACAACCGCCCAGGCCCATGATGACCATTTGCATAGGTCTTACCCCGTTATTCTTACCGCCATTCTCCAGAGATGAGTCCATCAGTACTTTATGGCCGCCTTCATCTACCGCCTCCATATTAAATCCGTCGTCTACTCTTTGTAATGCTATCTTCATGATTATTGTATTTCTTCAACAAAGATAAAATAAAAGAATTACGAATTACGAATTACGAATTACGAGACTATGTAGAAGGGAGTAAGCGCAGCTCTTCTACATTATCCCGTAATTCGTAATTCGTAATTCGTAATTTTCACTAGTTTTGCGCAAATTCAAAGAAGCATTGTCGGCAAAGGTATTTCACAGTAAAGCAGCATTCCGGTTAGAGTCCGGTCAGGTATTACCAGGATTACACATCGCGTACCATACTTATGGTACTATGAATGAGGATGGCAGTAATGTGGTATGGGTATGTCATGCCTTAACGGCAAACAGCGATGTAGCTGACTGGTGGACAGGTTTAATAGGACCAGACAAAGCGATAGATCCGGCGAAACACTTTATCGTGTGTGCAAATATTATAGGCTCCTGTTATGGCAGCAGCGGCCCGCATACCATCAATCCTGAAACCGGAAAGCCCTGGTACAAGAGCTTTCCGGCCATCACCATCCGGGATATGGTACAGGCGCATGTATTATTAAGACAACACCTGCAGATTCCACGTATCCATTTGCTGATTGGTGGCTCTATGGGCGGATATCAGGCCCTGGAATGGGCACTCACAGAACCGGGAGTTACTGACCGGCTGTTCCTGTTGTGTACCGGAGCTGCCGAAAGCGCCTGGGGTATTGCTATTCATACCGCGCAACGGCTGGCCATTGAAGCCGATGACACCTGGCAAAACGATTGTCATAGTGCCGGGGCTAAAGGTCTTAAAGCAGCAAGGGCCATTGGAATGCTTACCTATCGTAACTACCAGACCTTTGTACGGGCACAATCTGATGAGGACAAGGAAAAGACAGATCATTTCCGGGCTTCTTCCTATATCAACTACCAGGGCGATAAACTGGTAAAACGGTTTAATGCGCAAACTTACTGGCTGCTCACCAAAGCCATGGACAGCCATAATATAGCGCGTGGCCGCCATGAAAATATTACCGCTACCCTTTCCCATATTCAGCAGCCAACGCTCCTGATAGGCATCAGTAGTGATATTTTATGTCCACCGGAGGAACAGCAGTTTATGGCTGCCTACCTGCCAAATGCAACTTATCATGAAATCGATTCTTCGTATGGGCATGATGGTTTCCTCATAGAGTTTGAAAAAATCGGCGGCATCCTGCAGGAATGGATGAAGTAAACAGTAATTGTATTTCAGCGATATACGTTTAATAAAAATGCAGCGGAAAATTCCGCTGCATTTTTATTTTAATCCCTTTTTACCAATCCATTAAAACCAATTTTTTTTCGGTATATTTAAATTGACCAAATCTAAACCCATTAAAACTCCACTGAGTATGAAAAGCATTTTTATCAAAGCCTTATGGGGCTCCCTGTTGCTTTTATTATCCCTTACCCAGGTAATTTCAGCGCAAACACCTACGACTATTAATGGGGTGGTACATCAAAAAGGTGGCAACGCGCTACCCGGTGCTACAGTAAGTATTAAAGGTGCTACGTCCGGCACTATTACCGGTAGCGGAGGAACCTTTACCCTTAAAACTACCCATTCCTTTCCGCTGACCCTCGTATTTTCCTACGTGGGTTATAAAACGGAAGAAAAAGAAATCAGTTCTGCCACAGAGAAAGTGGATATAGAACTCAGCACCACTGAAACCCTCGGCCAGGAAGTAGTGGTAGCTGCCAGCCGTGTGCAGGAAAGTATTCTGCAATCACCGGTATCCATTGAAAAACTGGATGCACGTGCTTTAAAAGCCTCTCCCGCTCCTTCCTTTTATGATGCTATCGGCAACCTGAAAGGCGTAGAAATGAGCACACAGAGTTTAACATTCAAATCTGTGAACACCCGCGGGTTTAACAGCAATGGTAATACCCGTGTACTACAGCTGAATGATGGTATGGACAACCAGGCCCCCGGCCTTAACTTCGCCGTAGGTAATATGGTGGGTATTCCCGAACTGGACCTGGACAACGTAGAGCTCATACCGGGTGCTGCATCTGCCCTCTATGGGCCCAATGCGCTCAATGGTATTGTGCTGATGACCAGTAAAAATCCCTTTCAGTACCAGGGCGTAAGTGCACAGGTAAAGACTGGCTTCCTGAATGATAACGGCAGAACCGATGCCACCACCGGTTTTTATGACGTATCTGTACGCTATGCACATGCTTTTAATAACAAAGTGGCGTTTAAATTAAATATCGGCTATCTGCAGGCGAAGGACTGGCAGGCTTACGATCACCGTGATCAGAGTCTCACTAACGGACATACGCTGCAGGACGGTACCCGTGCTAATAATGAGGGATACAATGGGGTAAATATTTACGGAGATGAAAATACCGTGAATATGTATAACACCCTGGCAGCGCAGGCTGCCACTCCCGGATCCGCCCTTGCCACACAACTGGCACAGGTTTCAGGTATGTTTGGTGGCACAGTAACACCCCAACAAATCCTGAACGCTGCCATTCCGGGTGCAGGTAGCAGTAGCATTACCCGTACCGGCTACAATGAAGCCGATGTGGTTGACTATACTACCAAAAACCTGAAACTGAATGGTGCCCTTCACTATAAGATCACGGAAAACCTGGAAGCCCTCATACAGGGCAGTTATGGTGCCGGTACTACCGTGTACACCGGAGCCGATCGCTACTCCCTGAAGAATTTCAATATGGGCCAGTATAAAGTGGAGCTGAGAAGCCCTGACTTTTATGTAAGACTATACACTACCCAGGAAAGGTCCGGCGACAGCTATGCCGGCGGTACTTTGGCTTCTGGTATTAATGAAGCCTGGAAGAGCAGCCAGCAGTGGTATGGCGAATATTTCGGTACATATGCAACCAACTCCATCACCAACTTTGCGCAAGCCTATGGTGCCGCTTTACAGGGTGGCGCTACCCCAACAGCTGCACTGGCAGCAGCCCAGGCTGCTGTAAATGGTAAACGGGACGCCTACAACACTGCCGCCAGAGGCATTGCAGACAAAGGCCGTTTACTTCCGGGCACACCAGAATTTGATGCCGCAGCAGATAAAGTAAAGAACAAGGCTATCCCAGGAGATGCCAGTGGTGTAGGTGCTAAATTCACTGATAAAACCAATCTTTATCAGGCGGAGTTTATGTACAACTTCCACAACCTTGTACACTTTGCCGAAATCCTGGTTGGTGGTAACTATCGCCGCTACGCACTGAATTCTGAAGAGACGTTATTTGCGCTGGATGATAACGGCAAAGAGTTCCGTATCAACGAATATGGTGGATATGTACAGATCATGAAAAAACTGATCAACGACCACCTCAAACTAACGGGTTCTGTACGTTACGATAAGAACATGAACTTTAAAGGTCAGTTCAGTCCACGTCTATCAGCAGTGTATACTTTCCTCGAAACACAAAACATCCGTGTTTCCTATCAGACAGGTTTCCGCATTCCGCATAACCAGGATCAATATATAGACCTGGTAACGCCACAGGCACATCTGATCGGTGGCTTGCCTTTCCTGCGGGAACGTTATGGTCTGGATAAAGGTCCGGTGTATTCCTTACAATCTGTGCAGGCTGGTGCTCCTAAACAATACACTTTTAATGAGTTTTTACCGGAAAAAATACAGGCATATGAAATCGGATACAAGGCACTGGTGGCAAAAAAACTGCTGATCGATGCTTATATCTATAAAAATGATTTCAAAAACATGAATGGCGTCCAGGTACTCATTCAACCTACCAGTGCTACTACCAGGAACGTATTCTCCGTTCCGGTAAGCGCACAGGAAACAGTGCATTCATGGGGATGGGCGCTTGGACTGGATTACAGTCTGCCGCTCAATTTCACCTTCGGAGGTAACGTATCTTATAATGAACTGACTAACGCCAAAGACCTTGGTTCTTTCCTGGCTATGTACAATACTCCTAAAGTTCGCTACAGTCTGAATTTCGGCAATCGTAACATTGCTAATTCAAATTTTGCTTTCAACGTTTTATGGAAATGGCAGCAGTCTTTCATATGGCAGTCTTCTTTTGTGGGTCCCGCAGTAAACGTGGCTGCACTGAGCGAGATACCTGCATTTGGTACACTTGACGCGATGGTCAGCAAATTTTTCCCTAAGGCAAAAACAACCGTGAAACTGGGTGCAGTGAATTTATTGAATAAGAAATATATTCAATCATGGGGTAACCCAACCATTGGTTCACAGTACTATATTTCACTGGGGTATAACCTGTAATTATTCAACAGGTGGTGTCGATAGCGACATCACCTGTAACTATACAACGGGCCGCTGTTATTCCTACATGATCATGCGCCATCCGTTGTAACAGATAATACACTATCAGGTGCTGTCATCGGCACATCGCCTGTAAAATATTAAAGGCCTTGCGTGGCTGTCTTCCTGTTAAATAATTTTCAGGAAGACAAATACGCAAGGCCTTTTTCTATTTCAGATACGTGCTTTACAGAACGTCCCACCAGGGTTTGTCCGAAGCGGCAGGCTTATCTCCTGCCGGATTTCCGGGGGCTGCCTGAGGTGTTTGGACAGCAGTTCCGTCTATACTATGCGGAGTGGTGGATGCTGGCGTTATCGTATCAGTATTTACCGGAGCACGGGTTACTGCAGATGTACCGTTTTCCTTTGACGGCAACTGCTCACCAGTCCAGATGCTACGGGCTTCTGCTTTAATATCTTCCCTTTGCAGCAAGGCTGCCAACGTAGCTTTCAGCTTTACTCCCAGGTCTGGCTTCACCATGTAAACAAAGTTGGCGTAGCCTTCCATGCTACTGATAATATTTTTTCCTTTCCCCCAGCTTTTACCGGATAAGCCTGTGTGTCCTATCTGGTGCAACAGTGCGCGGAACTTGCGTAAGGTAGTACGGTCCAGGCTTAGCTTTTCATTTACTACGATGCCTGTTACTTCCCGTTTATCTCCGCGGCGCATCACTTTTAGCTTGTCGGGATGAAGGGTAAATCCTTCTTCCTTTACAAACATTTTCACGGCGCGTAATAATTGTCCGGCTTTATCTGCGGCAGCTCCTTTGGCGGAGAAAGTCATGTCATCTGCATATCGCGTATAGGCGTAACCGTATTTTGCGGCCAGTCCTGCAAAACGCCGGTCCAGCTTATAACAGATCAGGTTAGTGATGGCCGGGCTGGTAGGTGCACCTTGTGGAAGATGCCTTGCAGTTTTAGCCACATAATATTTACGACCGTCCAACAGCACTTCATCTACTTCCGGTTCTGTACATATCAGTCCCAGGATGGTAGCTACCTGTTCTGCATAGCCCAGCTTGCAGAATAAGCCTTTCACTCTTTTATATTCGATCGAAGGAAAGAAATCTTTCAGATCCACATTGATAACGATATCCTGTCCTACGTGCGGGGCGGCATTGGTAACGATAGACTTGCCAGGCACAAAGCCATGGGCAGATTCGTTGGTTTTTATTTTATAGAGAATATTCTCCAGGATCCAGTGTTGAGCTGCTTTGAGCTGTGGCATGGGGGCAGAAATCACGCGGGTACCACCTGATTTTTTAGGGATCTGGAAACGCTGATAATGGGTATGGTGACCTACTTTACGATTGAAAGACAGGTAACGCAGTTTACCTATGGTAATGCCCATGGCATTGGCTAATGCCACTGCATCGGACCATACCGGCAAACCGAATTTCTCCAGTTGTGTGGTATCAGGAATTACTTTATTTAATCCTGCGGAGACTTCTTCCCCAAGATAAACGATGTGCAGATTTTTTTCTGTCGCCCATTCTGCCGCGCGTTTTACCCTTGCTTCTTCCCGGCGTTTTTTGGTTTCTACTCTTTTTAATTTCGCCTTGGCCATGCGTTCTTTACGCATGTCTTCCAGCAACAATCTTCTGCTGCGGTACCTTTGCTTTTCGGCCAGGAGTTCATTCAGCTGCCGGTGTAATTCTCCTTCCTTGCGGATGAGCGTTACTGCCGGAGCAGGTTGTCCAACACTTCTGGGCCAGAATCCCAGGCGCGTCATTTCTTCCAGTATATATTCCTCTTTAGAGGATGCACGTATTTGATCGTACAGCTGTTGACGGGTTAAAGACATGATAAATATTTTGGTATTTATTCATTTTCTTATTCGGTTATTTTATGACGACTCAACGCAATGCTGATGACATATAATAGCCCAATAGCTTAAAAAAAAACAATAAAATGCTGAGATGATGCGGGTGAAATCTGATCGGCTGTACAGCCTTGCTGAGTGGGAAAGAAACAAAATTCTGTAAAGAGGAAATCGCCTTCGTGCGAACCATTGACTAAATCAATCAACTCCAGGGAGGGGCCTACCATACGCATATTTCAGCCCCTGGGGCTTCTACCGGAAATATGCGTATGGTAGGCCCCTCCCAAAGTAAAGATTGCATTTAGTGAAGCATGTATAGTCAAAATACCTGAATGACGAAACATCATTCGTCCCTTTTCGGGCGCAAGTGCAATCAATTCCTCTTTACAAAGATCTTTGTTATTAACGAGTCAGCAAGGTAGAAAATAATTTCGGAAAATAAAATATCTCCCCGAAAATTATTTTACCGCTTTACTTTCCGAATGCGCTATACGCAGTGCCAGCATGTGTTCGCAGGGACCTTTGTATAATTTATTCGAAGCATAAAAGTTACAATCACAATGTCCTTCACTTAATCTTTCATCTGCATCAATAGTTATAACGGGATGGTATACACGATGTGGCGCCTGTACATTTCCTTTCAGTTGTAAACCAACGCCAGGAATGTCTGTTGCGGTAACCGTTACCTTTCCTTCTTTTATAAACCTGTTGGCATCTGCTTCCTGCGGATTGGAAAAACGCAGTTCATCCAGCGGCAATGGTTCCCGGCTGAGTTCCCGCAAACGGTAAAAGCCGGTATGCAGATCAAAGATCACTTTACCTGCCTGGGTGTAAATTCCCAATGCGCCCAATACCGTAGCTTTATCTAATCCTGTAGCCGCAACGATTGTTTCCGGTTTTGCCATCCACCTTGTCTTCAGATCAGCAAACACTTTTAGTTTGGCGGCATCATCTACTGCTGCTCTGGGCGCCATGAGGTCAAACTGTCCGGCACGTGACCAGTCATTGGCTGTCCATCCGCTGAGGCCCAGTGTGAACTGCATATCGCCCAGGTCTGCTACATAAAAAGATGGTAATCCGTTCCCGGTAAGATGCACCGTGAACTTGCGGGCAATCGGAATCAGTCTTTCCAGGATCAGCATTCTCCTCCTCCCCCATATCCTGATTTCTCTGCGCTGCGGACCGGTGTATAACGATCTCGCACATACGATTTCATGATTCCATGGTTCAAATACAGCACGCACCGGCTTGCCGGGTTCCAGTATAAAACGAATGGAACGGGGACCTTTTTTCTCTTTAAATCTGCGCAGCCAGGAGCAGAAATTATATACATCCATTGGATGCAGGTCAAAGCTGGCCGCGGGTAGTGTCATCGCTGAACTTACCTGCAGAAATCCTCTTACCCAGCTATCCGGCAAATCTATCTTTACTTCATGGTACAGTTCTTCCTGGGAAGTTTGTACCTGGAAGCCTCCCGGATCAATTTTGAAATCTGTTTCCTTATAGTCCCGGATCTTCTGGAACTCATTATATAAAGCGGCAGAATAGTCAATGTTGGTAGTGCCGCATTCAAACTCGTTCACTTCCTTGAATACGTTGTAGCTGGCGCTCAGTTTACCGTAAGTAGATTCATCCTGACTGAAACATTCAAAGAACAGTTCATCCGGATGCACACTGATAACGGGATCCAGTACAAACCAGGCATCGCGGTCTTTCTGATATAAAAAGTCGAAATATTGCTTACGTGCTTTGTAAAACGGCCCCATGACCTTGTCCTTTTCCTGTGCGATGCCCTGCAGTTCTCCTCTCAGCGCGTCTATGCGCTGGTCGGCTGCTTTTGCATCGTACTGGTTCATGAACTCTGCCAGCCAGATTGATTCCTGCTGAGCAGCCCATTCTTTGTAGGCGGTTTTATCTTTGGGTTTAAAGCGCAGATCAGATACCACTACATCATGCAGGGCAGATATGGCTTCACGGAAAGCTATTTTTTTATGCAGCTTGCCCACAAAGAAAGTCGGGTCACGGCGGGTATCCGGTGCAAATGAAATGCCTGCAGAAGTGGCATTGCTGTACACCTGGGAGTTGCCGCTATATCTGTAGTTAAATAACATAAAATGGATTACTTTTTAAGATACTCTGATCGCTGTTGGTAATATCTGAATAGGCAGTTCAACGGCATATTGCTGCTGTATGTTGCGCATGATATCAATACAGCGTGCTTTGTCTCCAATGGCTACTGTAGCGGAAATATGAGCAATGATATGTCCGATATAGGTGGCTGCTTCCGCGGATTTCCCGGCTTCTTTTTCCAGGAATCCGAAGATCCTTTCTTTGGCAACACGGGCTTTATTTACACGGCTGAGTACTATCCGGAAATAGGGTTCCAGCTGTTGCAGGTAATCCAGGTTACCTGCCGCATAGCGCTCCAGGTAATTGGTGGCAAACAACTGCATGGACTCACTGGGATGTTGACTCAGCTTCATGAGGTAAGTGCTGCCATCTGCTTCCCGGAAGAAACACATCAGCAATTCCCGACCAAAAGCCTGTATATCCGGTCTTACACTGTCTGCGACGGCGACCAGTGTTTCCGGTGACCAGTCATTTTCTCCAAACTGTGTGCGGAAAAACTCCATGGCATTTTGCCGGGTGTCTTCCCATTTTGCATCCAGTAATCCAATGGCGGCATCACGTTCATAACGGATGCGTTCTACATTTTTATGGAAGAAATTCCAGCTCCATTCTCTTACGCTCAGCAGTTCGTGGTTGCCGGTAGCAATCACCTGTTTCAGCGACAATGCCTGTGCAGGGATATACTTGTTCAGCACTACCAGTCCAAACTCCTGGGCCGATCTGTAATTGGAATACAGCAGGCGCAAAGCAGTAGCTGTATCTACATCCTGTAAATAATCGACCAGTTCATTACTGAGGATGGCCGCAATATCGGCATGCATGCCTTCCGCAGTTTCCTTACGCATCAGGCGTGGTACCAGCTCATTTACCAGGTATATGGCCAGGCGATTATCCTGCTGCACCAACTGGCTGATCAACGGACGAATCGCATTTCGTACGTCCGTGTACGTATTTAATATAATATGGAGTATCAGTTCGGGTCTTGCCAGCAATTCGTTCGATCCCATGGCGCCCAGTATATCCACGCCAGCTGCTCTTACGGGTTGGAAAGTATTGTTCAGGAGGTTTTGTAACAGCTCATCAGATATCTCGGTGTAATTGAAATGTCCCTGCTTGAGCAGCAGCAACCTGGCGGCAAAAGCGTGACAGGCAGCTACCGGGCTTTTCAGCAGGTCTTCTATTACCGGTATACCCGTTTCCGTTAGTGCTTCGCGGCAGAAGTGTTCGATGATACTGCAAGCGTCATTCAGGTTGTCGTTACCGGCATCTGTAGCTGTTTTCAGCTCCAGTAAACCTTTGATGGCCTTAGTGCTGAGTATGCGGGCTTTGTCTAGTGGCAGATAACTTTCGTTAAGTTGCTTGCGTACAAAGTTGCGTACTTCTTTATAGGGTGAAAAGATCAGCTGCATGAGGAAGTCGGCGTCTCCGAAACAGATTGCCTGATTTTCGCTGATCCATTGCAGCCCCTGTATACGTGCCAGCTCCAGCGGGCTTTTTATCAATACATAAAATAAGCCCAGTTCCGGTTTGGCAGGGTTATATCTTTCCTTTGCCAGTTCCAGACCAAACATAGAAGGAATGCTGAAGGGATTGGCCAATAATCCGGCAATCACCTTTTCATCCATTTTATCTTTCAGGCTGCGATAGTCGGGATGTGATTTCAGTTGCTCCATAGCAAAAATATGCACCACTTCCATCCGTGCAGAAATCAGCAACTGGATGAAAGCCTGTGGTAGTTGTTGCCATAAATGCAGGTAAGGAACATCGCTCACAGGAGGTGCCGGCGCTTTCTCCGCCTGATATTCCGGTGGCACTGCTGCCGCGGTGATATTTTTTTCTGCTCCCCCCAGCCAGCCGAATAACTTCTTCAGCAGGTTATTCTTATCCTGATTTCTGGCAGCATCCGGATTGGCACCCAATACTGTTTTATTCTTCTCTGCAGCATCCTCTTCCTTGAACATCCATTCTTTGTTGCCGGGCAACAATAGCATGTTGGAGGCATTACCGCGGAGTATATAATTAAGGTATACCGCACGGGAGTTAGCCGGAAACTGTTTATAGATGGTAACATACCGGCCGTTTACATATCCGTAATCGCGGACCTGGTATTCCTTTGTGGCATCTCTTTCCTCTTCATATTGCAGCAGCAGCGCCGTAGAGAGGCGAACATACCGGGTATCTTCTGATGCCCCGAATTGCTGGAGCTCACGCAGCACGCGGCGATGCAGATAAGCGCGTGTTCTGTCTGAGTACGCGAGTTTACTGGTGGGACGCTTCAGTTCCTTATCCGCCTGGAAGGATTCTTCCAATTCCGGTATAAATACTTTAGGCACCACTGTTTCTCCATCGTAGTCTAATCTGGTACCAGGATTTACGAACATGGAAGCTTCCCGTTCAAATCTGGCGGCCAGCAGCGCCACCATTCCCTGATCATCCCGCAGTTCCGCCTGTTTAAAAATGTGGCGGATATGCTGAAAATAGGATGGTCTTAATGGCAACTGGTGTAACAATGCCACCATGGCCTGTGCCACTGTTCTGTTTTCGTAAGCTACCAGGTACAGGTCTTCCAGCAACGGATAGTTCAGTTGTTGTTGTGTGAGGACTCTTTCCTGTAACAAATTGAAAAGTGCGGCCACATCATTGGAGCTGATGGTGGTCTGGAATATTTCAGGGAGGCGTTGTAAATAGGAAAGTACATGTGCACTACGTTCTTCCGGAGGTAACACCAGGAGCAAACCGTTAGCCGCCAGCATCCGGATATTCAGCGGCCAGGAGCCGTTATCCGCATAGGAACGAAGTACCGGGATAGCAGCAGGATCGGCACATTTGGCCAATGCCCACAGTGCGGAATAGCGTTRCAGTGCATCTCCTTTTTCTACCAGTTTTATCAGGTAGGGTACCGCTTCTTTTATTTTCCATTCTCCTGCTTTCCAGATGACGCGTGAAGTTTTCCAGTTGGTTTTATAACTGGAAGTGCCTTCGATGGCGTCCTGCAGGCGTCTTAAAACAGCGCGGTGTTTTACATCTGTTACCAGGGTTGTATCTACCGGTACAAATGATAAATCCTGAACAGCTTCCTGTTCTCCCAGATAGCCTTTGCTTCGTTTTTCCTTTTCAAGGGCATCGAATATAGTAGTGGCGGCGGTAAGTGCTACAGGGCTTACCGTTTTGGTACCATCCTTCAGAGTTCCAAACCGTTTTCCGTATCTAAAGTTGACAAGATACTGTTCCGGGCCAACTTCACAAAGGTCAATTTCATAGGTCTTATCCGAGTTTCCTTCCCGGAAAAAGAGTTTTACGTTCCTGACAATTCGCATGAGCTAACATTAATAATAGTCGGCTAAGCTAATAAAAGAATTACAAATTGGAAGGACAAATTGGAAAGCGTGGATAAAAATTATATATGCGTGGACGTTAGGGGGTTAAATAGTGACGGGCCGGAATAAATCCGACCCGTCGAGTGTTGTAACCTTCACGGATATTTTCATGAAGTATCTTAAACGTTGAAACGGAAGTGCATCACATCTCCATCGGCAACAATGTATTCTTTTCCTTCTATGCGCAGGCGTCCGTTATCGCGGGCAGCTGATTCAGAACCGTATTTTACGTAGTCTTCGTACGCAATTACTTCTGCCTTGATAAATCCTTTTTCGAAATCTGTATGGATTACGCTGGCAGCCTGTGGTGCTTTCCAGCCTTTGTGAATGGTCCAGGCACGTACTTCCTGCACACCAGCAGTGAAATAGGTGATCAGTTCCAGCAGGTTGTAGGCAGAACGGATCAGGCGGTTCAAACCTGGCTCGGTCAAACCGTATTCACTGAGGAACAGTTCCTTATCAGCCGGTTCGTCCATTTCGGAGATCTGGGCTTCAATAGTGTTGTTCATCACGATCACAGTAGCATGTTCTGCTTTCACAGCTTCCTGCAGGGCCTGTGAGTATTTATTACCTGTGTGAAGAGAAGCCTCATCTACGTTGGCCACATATAAAACGGGCTTTTCGGTGAGGAGAAACAGGTCGGCAATCGCTACGCGCTCCTCTTTGCTGAGGGCCAGTTCGCGGATATTACGACCTTTTTCCAGGTGTTCCTGGCATCTTTTCAGTATTTCAAATTCTATTTTTGCTTTAGGATCGCCACCGGTCTTCGCCATTTTCTCTGTGCGGGATACTTTACGTTCCACGCTGTCCAGATCTTTCAGCTGCAGCTCGGTATCAATGATTTCCTTGTCACTCACCGGGTTGATTTCCCCTTCTTCCCGAAGAATGTTTTCATCTTCGAAGCAACGGATCACGTGTACAATAGCGTCTACCTCACGGATATTGGCGAGGAACTTATTACCCAGTCCCTCTCCTTTGCTGGCGCCTTTTACCAGGCCGGCGATGTCCACGAACTCGATAGTTGTAGGCACCACGCGTTCCGGTTTTACCAGCTCTTCCAGT
This sequence comes from Chitinophaga sp. 01L420, assembly GCF_056399985.1. Classification (NCBI taxonomy): domain Bacteria; kingdom Pseudomonadati; phylum Bacteroidota; class Chitinophagia; order Chitinophagales; family Chitinophagaceae; genus Chitinophaga; species Chitinophaga sp. 01L420. The sequence continues at coordinate 9,105 of NZ_JBFTSK010000058.1, read as the reverse complement.
TTATACATACGTTCGTCAGGCACATCCACCTGTCCCACATTGGGTTCTATAGTACAGAAGCGGTAGTTGCTGGCCTGCGCCTTAGCGCTGTTGCTCACCGCATTAAACAAAGTCGATTTTCCTACATTCGGCAATCCTACAATTCCAACTTGCAAAGCCATTTTTTAAAATTTGCGCAAAGATAGGTTTATTTTAGTTTATTTGTTGATTGAATAAACCAATAATCTAATGGCATTAAACTACGTATGGCTGGGATTTTTTCTTATTGCATTTGTTGTAGCAGTTTTCAAGTCGGTAGTTTTACAGGACGCATCGGTTTTCGGGGACATTATGAACGGCATGTTTGCCAGTGCTAAAACCGGTGCGGAGATCTCTCTGGGTCTGGCCGGGATCATGACGTTATGGCTGGGAATCATGCGGATAGGCGAAGTAGCTGGTATGATCAACCGCTTTTCCAGGCTGGTCAATCCTTTTTTCTCGAAATTATTTCCTGACGTACCCAAAGGACACCCGGCAATGGGGTCTATGATGATGAATTTTTCCGCCACCCTGCTGGGACTGGACAATGCGGCCACTCCCATGGGGCTTAAAGCCATGAAGGAATTGCAGGAGATCAATCCCAAACCGGAAGAAGCCAGCAACCCACAGATTATGTTCCTGGTGCTGAATACGGCGGGGATGGTACTGATTCCTACTTCGGTGATCGCCATCCGGCTGGCAGCTGGTGCCGCCAACCCCGCAGATATCTTCATTCCCACGGTCATCTCCACTTTTATGGCGTTTATCATGGGTATGGTCACCGTATCCATTTTTCAGCGGATTAACCTGTTCAAGCTGCCGGTACTGATCTTCCTGGGCATATTTGCCGGTATCATGGCCCTGCTATGGTTCTGGGTAAATAGTTTGCCTCCGGCAGAGATAGGCCCTAAAACCGCTGCTCTTGGCGGCGCGATCATTTTTGCGATTATTATTACCTTCCTGGTGGCTGGTATGGCAAAAAAGATAAATGTATATGACGCCTTTATTGAAGGTGCTAAAGAAGGATTCCAGGTATCTGTGCGGATCATTCCTTACCTGGTGGGTATGCTGGTAGCGATCAGCGTATTCCGTACTACCGGCTGTCTGGATTTTATTACCAGCGGTATCGGGATGTTATTTGCCTGGATGGGCGTCAATACCGATTTCGTACCTGCGTTACCGGTAGCCTTTATGAAACCGCTGAGTGGTGGTGGTGCACGGGCGCTGATGGTAGATATCCTGAAAACACATGGCGTGGATTCCTTTGTGGGCAAATTGGCCAGCATTATACAAGGCACTACGGAAACTACCTTTTATGTACTCGCGGTATACTTTGGTTCAGTTAATATTAAATTGACCAGGTACGCACTGGCGGCGGGTCTCATCGCCGATTTCTTCGGCATGCTCTGCGCGATACTGCTCGGCTACTACTTCTTCCATTAGGGGAATTACGAATTACGAATTTCAAATTACGAATTACGAATTACGAATTACGGATTGATAAGGAGATATGTGCGAATGAGTTTTTCCTCATTTACATCTCCCCTTATCAATCCGTAATTCGTAATTTGAAATTCGTAATTCTCCTACTGGTCCCACCAGATATGATCTGTTAATTTCACGGAAGGCATGTTAGCGCCATTACGGCTTTTCTCTGTATCCGGATAAGCCAGCCGCCGGATAAACGTTGTCAGCTGGGCATTTTCGGGGAGATTGAAATTTTTATATTTATAATCATAGCGACGGGCATCATTCCAGGTGTCCGGATGCAGGAACTGGGCAGCATATTTCTCCTTCAGAATAAGATCCAGTGTAATAGCCCCCTCACCCACGCCCACTGCGGGATTCCGGAGGTAAGCATTCCGCTTTGCGGTATCCACACCCACCTTATCCATATTGGCGGTAATACCCTGTATATAAGCATCATAAGCAGTCTTTTTATCACCGCTCCTGAACGCTGCTTCGGCAGTAATAAACCGGCACTCTGCATAGGTGGCAACCAGCAAAGGCGCGCCAGGCCTGGAATAAAAGCCTTTCAGTGAAAGGTAGCATTCTTCCTTATTGGTACCTGACCCTATCCGGCCGGCGCCGTTGATGGTGCCGCGGTAATCTCCAAACCTGGTGGTATCGGTAATCAGTGGCAACCGGGGATCAAATACGCCATAAGTCTTCCCGTTCAGTGCATCTACAAAATGAGCGCTGAGCCAACCATCCAGGCTATTATTGGTGTTGTTAACGGCCGCCTGATTCCAGGGGCTGAGCGACTGAAACCGTAGCATCTGCGCATCGTCCGCATTGGTGGTATACGCATTGGCCAGCGCGGCTAATACACCAGCAGCATTATAAGTACCTTTTTTAGAGATATGATTGAGTATACGTGCCTTAATTGCGTAAGCAGTTTTTATCCAGGCACTGGTATTACCACCAAAAAGCAGGTCTTTGGAAGCATCCAGTTCGTATTTGGTATCTGTTTTTTTCAACTGCAGGATACCATCATCCAGTAAGGACAAGCAGTAGATATACACACTGTCATCCCCTGTGTAAGGTGGTTGAATAACAAGTGCATTGAATGCGCTGGAATAAGGTACGCTACCCCATAAGTCGTTCAGCATTTCCAGGTTGATGGCCATCATGACTTCGCCGGCGCCCACATGGCGGACAGCTCCCTGCTTACTTGCCTGATCTATCATATCATGAATGTCGGTCATGTTATCATATAGATTCTTCCAGGTAGTGCTGTAGTCGGTAGACTGGTACGTATCCGTAGCACCATCGGCGTTGGGTGATGCCAGGTATTGTACCAGGTAAGAAGTGATATTGCTCACCCGGTATACATTGGTGGCGGTGTGATAAGTAGCAGATACCAACAAACCATTCAACGGTGGAACAGTAGCCTGATTGGGGTTATCATTGATATCGAGTGATTTAGCGCAGCCCTGGAGCAGTATGCCCAGCACTGATGCATATATTAATATTGTGAGTAGTTTYTTCATGATCAGCAGTTTTAGAAGGTAACTTGAAGGGTGGCCAGGAAACTACGTGTAGTCGGGTACGTGAACCCTGCAAAAGCATCCACATTACTACCAGAGTTATTTGAACTGGATTCCGGATCAAAGCCACTGTAGTTGGTATGCAGCCATATATTGTTACCTGTAAGTGTAATGCTGGCGCCGGAAATCAGATGGGTGGCACTCAACAGGGATGTTGGAATCTGATAGGTAAAGCTCAGGGTGCGCAATCTGATCCAGGAAGCATCTTCCACAAAATTCTCCGTTACCCCGCGATATGCATTGCGATAGTATCCGGCACCATAGTTACGTCCATCAGGTCCCTTTGCCTGCTGCAGGTATACTTTCTGTGTGTTGGGAGAGCCGTCTGCCAGTACACCGGGAAATACCGTCTGGTCAAACCGGTTGGCTGTAACCGCAGACTCACCGAAGGCGGCGAGGAAGTTAGCCAGCTGATTGTATTTTTTTACGCCCTGTCGGGTATCAATCAATACAGATAAACTGAACGGACCATAATTAAAGGTGTTGGTAATGCTACCGATCCATTTAGGCTGTGAATTACCCAGGTATTTCTGTGTGCTGTTGATCAAAGGGAAGCCTGCACTGTTGCCGGTTTGTCCGATGATCATCGGTTTGCTGTAATCGATCATCAGCGGATCTTCCTTGTCGCTACCGTAATACCGCTGGTAACTGGTACCGAAGATGGCGCCCACAGGGTAACCTTTAATGTATTTCATGGTAGCGGTAGAACCGGCGTATCCGAAGTGCTCGGCCACGTCTATTTCCTCTAAGTCTTTACCCAGACTGAGTACTTCGTTATGATTGGATGAGAAATTGATCCGGATGTCCCAGTTGAAGTTTTTGGTTTTGACAGGAGTAGCATTTAATGAGACTTCCACTCCGCTGTTACGAATGGATCCTATGTTGGTATAATAGTCTTCGTAACCTGTTGCATTCGACAACTTCAGCGGGATGAGGAGATCTGTACTTTTGGAAGTATACCAGGTCACGTCTACGCCTAAACGGTTATTGAGAAAACGTAGCTCCGCTCCTGTTTCAAAAGTATTGGTGAACTCAGGTTTCAGATTAGGATCTCCCAGCCGGTCGTCGCGGGTCCAGCCAATGGCGGAGCCTCCGATAGGACCATCTACGAGTGGAATATAACCGGAACCTGTATTATAAGGTATCGCGTCTTTCCCAATCCTGGCCCAGGAAACCCGGAGTTTTCCGTACGATAAAATCCTTTCGGGGATTTTCAGGTGTTCTGTAAACAGATAAGATAGACTCGCAGATGGATAAAAGAATGAACGGTTAGCCCTGGGTAGTGAGGAGCTGATATCGATTCTACTGGTCAGGTCCAGGTATAGCCACCGATCCCAGTTAAGGGTCCAGTCGCCGAAAATACCCATGAGGTAATAGTTCTGGAGATTTTGTGAGGTCAGCACCTTTTTAGCATTCTGCAGAATCAACAGGTCTGGTATGTCCAGTGTATCTGCTTCAACAGATACCTGTTTAAATTTTCTTGAAAAGATATCCTGTCCGATTTTGAGATCGGAGCTTAACTTGGAACTGATCTTATTTTTGAAATTGAAGATCAGGGTAGAAGAAAGCGCCCGTTTGTTGATGGTATATTCATCTACGAAACCAAAACTGTTATCGGTGCTCGGGACTTCTCCTACTACTCCTTTGGGTCCCGGAGCGGCATGTGTCATGCCGCTGTTGTAAGTATCTGTTCCTGCATTATAGAGGATGTCCAGCCATTTGAAGGGACTGTAGGTAAAATTGATATTTCCTATCAGTCTGTTTACATTATCTACAAAACGGTTACTATACACAGTGTACATGGGGTTGTCTGTACCTCCATAAGTTTGCTGGGTACCGTCTTCTTTTATATAGTCGCGTATATTCCAGCGTGGCGACCAGTACACCAGTTGCTCTCCGTAACGGTCAAAATTAGCACGGTTACCGCCGGAGTTAATGTAGTTGAGAGAAACACCCATTTTAAATTTTTCGCTTACCTGCGCACTGCCACTCACCCTGGCCGAGTAGTTTTTATAGTTACTGAAAGGGAGTATCCCGTTCTGGTTAAACTGGGATAACGATGCCGCATATACGACTTTTTCAGTGCCACCGGAGATCCCCAGGGTATTACGGAACTGGCTGCCGGTATTATAGGCTTGCTTGTATTTATCGTACAACACTTCCGGATGGGTAGAGTCCAGTTTTCGTGCATCCGCCACCGTTGGTCCCCAGGAGGGCCAGAAGCTCTGGTTATCGTATATGCCATTGTTACCCTGACTATAGGTATTTTGTACATCGGGGGTTTTACCTATTCTTTCAAAGCCGGCGGTAGTGCTAAAGCTGACTTTCAGCCGACCCGCCTTGCCGGACTTGGTGGTGATGATCACCGCACCGTTACCTGCACGTAAGCCGTACAGGGCGGTAGCGGCGCCGCCTTTCAGAATAGAAATACTTTCTATGTCATCGGGATTCAGATCTGCTGCACCATTGCTCATACCCCGGGTCTCATTATTACCGACAACGTCTGTTTCATTGTCCATGGTGATACCATCTATTACAAACAAGGGCTGGCTGTTCCGGCTGGGGTCCAGGGAATTGATTCCCCGGATCAGGATACGGGAACCTTGTCCCGGTGCGCCCCCTCCGCTGGAAATCTGTACACCCGCCGCTTTACCCTGCAGCGCATTCACTACATTCGATTGCTTAGATTGCATCAGGTCGGCCCCACTTACATCCTGGACCGCATATCCCAATGCGCGCTTTTCCTTTTTAATACCCATAGCAGTTACCACTACCTGCTCCAGCTTGCGGGTATCGGGTTGTAACTGGATATCGATTGTGGTGCGCCCGTTCAATGGCTGCTCCTGCGACAGGTAACCTACTGAAGTAAAAATGAGGATGCTGTTGGCATCGGGTACTGTGAGCCGGTAAGTTCCATCTACCCCCGTAGCGGTTCCCGAAGCATGGCCCTTTACCTGGACAGTGACGCCGGGTACTCCTTCGGTTGTGCCGGAGGTAGTTACTTTACCAATAATAGTGTGATTCTGAGCGAGCAGCAAAAAGGGTAAGAAAAGGAAAGCGCCCGCCAGCGTCATAGCGTACAATGACTTCATGGCGATAGATTTTGGTTAAGAAGTTGTTACTTAAATATACGGGATCAAGTTGAAAAGTTAGGGGATAGTGTGAATTTTAAGCATAAAGTTTATAGTGCATTAAGAACACCCATCATTATAGTCAGCATTGCCTTTTCATTATGTAGGCTCCGTCCAGGCTATGCTTAGCACCCGCTTAGTACCTATAGAAGCAGTGCAGTAGAGGTGGACTTGATGCGGGGATGACGTTCGGATGTATAACCGGGATGAAATTGAATCAGCAAACGGATGGAGGTCGGAAATGGCCATAGCAGGGCTGCTTCCCTACCAGGGGGTAGCTGAGGAAAGAGATGTATTATTCAAAAGGAAGCAGGTATAGGGGGGTATTCATCAAAATATCTCCGGGGGCAAATTAGATTTATTCCAGTTGAATGATAGCTGGATATGCGTGTGTATAGGTAAGGCCGGGAAGCAATATCTTCCGCTTTGGGTAGGTGCGTTTATGAGCATATTTGGGTACCTGTGGTGCTGCCACAGCAATGATATCGGCAGCCATATATTGTCTGCTGCGCGATGGACCGTCTTTGTACATCGCTCTTACCTGGAAAACTACTACCAGTGAGCCCTGCCCGGGTACATCCAGCGAAACATTTGTTTCCTGGAAATTGGTATCGGGATCTATCATGAGCGTAACCGTTTCGCTACCCGCCACCTGACGTGATCTAAAATCAATGCGCGTTGCGATCACTTTTACTTCGAAGGCAGCCATACCTTTATACCCGGCGATGGTTTGTGCGGGAATATTTAATATCCCGTTAGGGAGAAGCCGGGGAGCCACCGGAAAAAAACGATCTACTCCGGTATGCTGATTGAAGCGGAAGCCTGTGATGGCTGCATGATGATCGCCGGCAGCAATGAGCAGCTTGTTGAGACGATTGATGTGGCCGCCGTCACAATGGATATCCAGGTTGCCGTAGAAAGCATGCCGGATAAAAGCGCCTTTCCGGCTGGCGATGCCGAAGCGCCTGGATGCGCGGCGGGTAGCAGCCGTTTGCTGCACGCTTTCAGGCATCGAGCGCAGGAAGTAGTTGCCATTGCGCTTATACCCAATGAGCGGGCCGAGTTTTCCCGTAAAGGGAAGGATAGACATTTGTTTTGCCATGAGAGATAATTTTGATTACTATAAATATAACATAATTCGGGGAACGTGTTTTCGGGGCAAATTGAAGATTATCTAAAGGGAGTGTATGGCGTATTGTATAATATTCAAAGCTAGTGCAACGGGGATTTGAGAATGGCAAATGCGAGTGTATGGGCATTTAGAGAACATTGAAAAAAGGATATTCCCCCCGTTTTCAACCTGATCCATTATACGCTGAAAATTGAGAAAGTGAAAGCTATAAAAGCGGAGATCCGGTACAGTTTGTGGCTGTCCGGATCTTCGCTTTTATAGCTTTATGCAGGTGCTTACCTTATTAGATCGCTGCTATGTTAATGATCTTATTGACCTTCTTTACAAAATCCTCTGCTTCTGAAGGGCTGATCAACCATTTTTGTTTATCGGATTCTATCAGCACCAGGTTTTCCCGGTTGGTACACCAGCGTTGGTACTTCCCTATTTCGCTGGAGCGGTAGGTACCCAGGTATCCGAATACACCTCCAAAAGCCAGTAAACGGGAACTGCTACCCAGGTCTTCTTCAGTTATACTTCTCAGTCTTACCACATCTTCCATCTCAATGGTGATACTATAAAGCGGCCTCTTGATAAGTATAGCCGTTGCCGTGATAGTATAATATTGGGGGCTCAGGCTCCAGGCGACCACGATAACCGGTATCAGAATAAACAGCAATATTGTTGTAGTAACAGAGTCGTGAGAAATATCAGTCATCTGTCTGCATAAAAAAACTAATGTAAGAATGATGACAAGGTTAGTGACCAGTTTTGAATTATCATCCAATGGGGCGGCATATCGCATAAGTTCCTCTCCTTTTGTTCGGTCGGTAAGATAAAAAAATTTAACTATATGCTGTCATACTTCCCTGTTTTTTCTTCCATGGTCACATCGCTGTCTTTTCTTATCTGCATTTTTATATACACTAATAACTGAGATGCACCTGCTTTAAAACATACTTCCTGGGTTTTACGAACCACTTCCATCAGCTCTTCGTAGGTTCCTTCCATCACTGTTTCGAAAGGGCATACCCTGTATTTTACACCGGATGCCTGGATCACGGCAATAGCTTCATCTACGACTGCATAAACCTGCTCAGAAGGCACTGAAGGAATGATTTGTAGCGCTAAATTGATCTTGTTACTCATCTTCTTAATTATTTATTAATTATTGATTATTAGCTATTTAATAAGATATATTTACCGGATTAGTTTAAGTAAAAACGCTTCCAAAATAATAACTTTTTACGGAACCGGGATAGAATACGTGTTTCATTCCTAAAGAATCAATTTAAGTGATTCTTATTGATATTTGTTAATCAATAATTTATGTGAGGGGAAATAGTTTCAAAATAGATCGATGACAACTCATTTACTTTCGTTATGTATATAAATAATATATCATTCATCTTCTGGCTATTGGGGTGGTTTTCCTTCACAAAATACGAAGGCAACACGTCCATTAAAACGTATTGCCCTTAGCAAAAACAGTTACCGGTATTTATTTTTTGATGGCGAGATAATTAAACTCATCGAGTCTTTCAAAAGTAAAATCAGCCAATGAGCTTAATTTATCGTTTACAGTATTGTCCCCTTCATAACGTTCAAAAATAATACGAAGTTGAGGTGTTTGCTGGATGAATTGCCTGGCTCCTTCCAGCACTTCCGTTTCCATTCCTTCGACATCGAGTTTTACGACCAGCTGGCTGCCGGGGGCAAATCCAAGTTCTGGTAACAGATCATCCAGTTTCTCAATGGGAATATTTCCACCTTCTTTGTTATCGCGGTCTATATA
>NZ_JBFTSK010000057.1:0-53087 GCF_056399985.1 Chitinophaga sp. 01L420 | reverse complement strand
AAATATAACATAATCCGGGGAACCAGTTTTTGGGCAGATTGAAGATTATCTAAAGGGAGTGTATGGTGTATTGTATAATATTCAAAGCTAGTGTAGTAGGGATTTGAGAATGACAAACGCGAGTGTATGGGCATTTAGMSAATATTGAAAACCTGATCCCTTCCCTGGTTTTATTGGGGTTGACTTGTCTTCATGAAGACAGCATTAATTTCGGAGCAATAAATCAGGGGGCTTTTTGGGAAACAGGCACCCCGTTTCTGTAGCATTAAGATCTGCTACAGGGCTTCTATGGCATTGTTTACGACATTGTATACCTGCAGTCCTTTTATACAGGAGTATCTGTCAGCGCCCGACAGATAGTTCATATTCCCCTGTTTGTCCCTGCTTTCCCTGAAATGCGACATTACATAGCCTTCTTCAGCACTGAGGGCTTTCAGGGCTCCCAGTCTTTCTTTTTTAACGAAGTAAGCATTGTTGCCATAGGAATTTGAGCCTACAAAATAATAGCCTTTTTCTTGTGCCAGCATGCATAGCGCCTTTAGTGAAGCGCCAAAATAAAGGTGACTGTAGTGTTCTTTTTCTCTTACAAAATCGGCCTTATAAGGCACTGTAACTGCCCGCTCTTTTCCCATGACGCTGTTGTATTCAACAACCACAATAACGGGCTGTACTACCTGGATTGCTTTCCAGATCCAGTAGTCATTGCCATCTATATCAATTGATAGCAGGCCAATCTCTCCCGACAATCCACCCCTGGTGATCAGCTCGTTGATATTTTCCGCTGTAATAAACGAATGTACCACCTCCAGTTTGTGCTGATAGTAGATGTCGTCGGCTTTGATGTAGTCAATACTTTTCCGGCCACCATCGATGAGCAGACCGCTCCAGTTGTCATTTTTGAGCAGGAACCTGGTATTCGATTCCACATAATTTTCCACGCCAAATTCTATAAATGTTTTATTGGGGATCTCCACTTTATGAATCAGGTACTGAATAATACCATCATCTCCCGATTGGGAAAATACCTTAAATTCTGCCTCCGCAAGATCATCCAGGATAGGTAGTTGTTTGTTCTGCCTGGCAAGCAGTTTTCCCAGGAGCAGGATGTCCGTTTGTTGAGTTTTCCGGGTAGCGTATAAAGAATGGTATAAAACAGTTATTAGTTTCCTTATTCGTTTCATCAGGACTGGTATGGATTAGTAGGTACTCGTTAAAAAAATTACCGGTTCTTTCTCACAACATAATAATATAAATATTGTTCATTTTTAGGCAATTTATAATATGTTGTTTATATTTAAGTAACCGATAAAATTCATCTTGAATTCTTTTCTGCTTTACTGTTAGTTCGGATCCGACAAATGTATGAGACCTGTTTGCCTGAGATATCCTGATAGTCCGACTAATGAGCATATAAATATCAGATACGACTCATTTGTAATGCGGTGTGAAAATCAAATATAATATTTTGTTAACGCCGCGTTAATATTTGATAAATACTGCTTAGATAACTTCGCTGCCTGAATTTAAACCATCTAAATCGATGAAGCGCTCAATCTGTCTCCTTTTTATTACGTTAGGTATGCTAATGTGTTCCGAAGTATTTGCACAGTCCACCCTGGCTGATCTGAATGGTCAGGTCAAAGGGAAGGATGGTACAATGATTCCCGGGGCATCCATTACAGTGAGAAATGAATCGACTGGTTTTACCAACCGGACCCAGTCAAATACCAAAGGTTTTTACACCTTTAAACAATTGCCACTCGGTGGTCCTTACACGATTACTGTATCGGCAATAGGTTTTGGTTCTCAGAAAAAGCAGGACTATAATTTTAACCAGGGGGATGCTCTCCAGGTAAACTTTGATCTGGAGCAATCTGTTTCAAATCTTGATGCCGTTACCATCGTATCTACTTCCAACAAGAAAGCGATTGTGAATGCAGGTGCTGCTACCACCATTACCCCTACTGACATGAACAGGTTGCCGGTTAATGGAAGAAACTTCTCTAACCTGGCAGCGCTGTCGCCGCTTACCGGTAATGGTAACAGTATCAGCGGTCAGCTGGGATCTGGTACCAACTATACAATCGATGGTATGACTGCAAAGAACCCTACTTCTGCCGGTCCTACCACCTCCAGAAGCGGTGCTCCTTATTCTATCTCTATTGAAGCTGTTCGTGAGTTTAAAGTTGTTACCAACCAGTACGATGTTACACTCGGCAGATCAGGTGGTGGTACCGTGAGTGCTGTTACCAAATCGGGTACCAATACGGTTTCCGGTTCTGTATTCGGCTTTGGTCGTGCTAACTGGTTATCCAGCCCTTATGATATCCGTGGTAACAAAAGAAATAACGACTATTCCACTTATCAGTTCGGAGGATCTATCGGCGGCCCGATCATCAAAGATAAACTTCACTACTTCTTTGCATGGGATCACCAGACAGATAACCGTTCCCTGGTAATTGCAGACATACAATCTCCTTCAGATGAGTTGGTATATAACATCACCAGGAATGTATTAGATACATTTGTGAATATTGCCAGAGCAAAGTATGGTGTTTCCAACCATGCGCAATATGGCTCTTTTGGAAAAACACGTCAGTCTGATGCCGGCTTCCTGCGCTTAGATTGGCAGATTAACGATAAGAACCTGTTGACCATCAGAGATAACTATACCAATGATGTCAACAAACTGGGTTTGATTGATAATACGGCCATTGACCTGTATGAGTCAACCGGTAATGACTTTAACAAGGATAACAGCCTGTTGGTAACACTGAGATCTACTATCAGCACTAAAGTTACCAACGAATTGAAGGTGCAGCATTTGTATACCTGGCAAGCCAGCAGACAAAATGATGAGCTGCCAGGCGCGCTGCCAAGAGCGATCGTTGAAAACGTAACTTCTGTAGTGTCTGACGGAACTACCAAGTCTACCAATGTTCAGATCGGTGGTCACCGCTTTGGTCAGGAAGGATTTACCAACAACGTTATCCAGCTGACTGATAACCTGTATTACAACACGGAAAAAGTTAACTATACCTTCGGTATCGATCTGATGTATACACACGCTAAATCATTGTATGGTAGTGAAGTAAACGGTAGATATGTGTACAGAGGTATGGATGCTTTCCGCAATAATACACCCTATGCATTCTATCGTGAAGTGCCATTGGTGGCTGACCCAAGCGTAACTTCCAGTATTTTTAATGGTGGTATTTACGGTCAGTTGCAAACAGACCTGGGTAGTGGAGTAAGCCTTACTGCCGGTATACGTTTGGATATGGCTACTTATCCTAAAGCGCCATTTAACCAGGATCTGTATAATGCACTGGGCTTAAGCACCAATAACAGCATTAAGTCTTTTGTGCCGCAGCCAAGAGTTCAACTGACATGGGATGTTAACCAAAAGCATACAGATTATATCAAAGTGGGTGCAGGTGTGTTTAGCTCCGATATTAATAACTATATGCTCATCAACAACCTGACATTTGATGGCAAACATTTCGGGACCGCTAACCTGAACACCAGTTCTGTAAGTATACCTTCTCCTGATTTTGCAGCATACAGGAAAGATCTTTCTACAGTGCCTGCTTTTGCACAGTACCAGTTGCCGCTCATCAATTACACAGGTCCGGATGCTAAAATACCTGTCGTTTACAAAGCTAATATCAACTATACCAAATATATTACCAGCCGCCTGAGAATGGGTGTTTCTGCTTACCTGACTTACGGCCGTAATAACTACTTCTATATAGACAAAAACATGGTCCAAACTCCCTACTTCACTTTGTCTAATGAGGCCAACAGGGGAGTATATATTCCTTTAGATAAGATGAATACCAGCGGTGGTAGTGGTAACTACCTGGATGGTAGAATCAGCAAGGCGTTTGGCAGGGTACTGGAACTGACCAGCAAGGGTAAAAACAATACCTATACTTTTGTGTATGATGTTAACTATCGTTATTATAAAGATGGTAGCATCACCGCCAGCTATACCTGGAACGATTCCAAAGATAATACCTCCTACAACGGTAACGTTGCCAATAGTGCTACTTTAGGTTTACCGGTGGCATATGATCCACGTGATTTGAGTAAAATGACTTACTCTGATTTACAGTTCCGTCATAAGGTAGTATTCTATGGTACATCACCCTCCTTTGCAGGATTTGTGTTTGGTGTGCGCTTTTCTGGTATTGGTGGCACCCGTTACAGCCTGTTGTCTGGTGTAAACAGCAACCAGGATTTTGTAAGTGGTACCAACGACCTGGCATATGTATTTAATCCGAGTGATCCGGGTACATCTGCAGCAGTTAGAGACGGTTTGAATAAGCTTTTGAATTCAGCCGCAGGTAGCAGCTTCAAAAAATATGTGGAGAAATCAGAAGGTAAGATTGCTGAAAGAAATGGTGGCATCAATGGTTTCTATGGTACAATAGACTTAAGACTGGCTAAAACATTCAAGGTTTCCAAAAAGAGCGGTTTTGAGCTTTCTGTAGATGTTTTCAACTTCGCGAATATGCTCAATAAGAAATGGGGAGCAAGCCATAACTTTGGTAATACCTCCCTGTACCGTGCTTCTGCATTCAGTAAAGAAACCAGCACGTATAACTATTCTGTTAACACCAGCGGAATTGCTAATCCAGGTGGAGATCCGTACCAGGTGCAGGTGGGAGCAAGATTCTTCTTCTAATATCTGCTAAGCAGGATGAAGAGATTAATTGAAATCATCCGCGAAATATATATCGTCTGTCGCCAGGCTGAAGTTGAACTTCGGTCTGGCGACAGTCATTTTAAGGCATTGCTATGTTGGTAGTTTTCGAAGATCAAACAGGAAGGGTTTCACTTCGTTCATCACTTTATTTCCGGCGCATAAATCATTGCCGCATCCTTCGGTAACTGCTGTACATGCAACATATAGGTCGTTACATTTTTATCCCAACTTTCCGGATACTCATAGCCTAACTGCGCTGCAACAAACCTGGCAGAATTCCTGAAGAGGTCCATCGTAACATACACTGCCTGCCATATATGTTGCAGGTTAGCATCTGAATAAGTGGCCAGCATTTTTTCGTACATCTCCGGTTCTAAGTAACGCTGGTAAAACTTTCCAAACTTGCCGGGGTTTACTGTAAATCCATGACGGCAGCCGATGTACCAATCCATCATTTGTATCAATGCGCCACGGATCACCTGATTTATTAATTCCTTGACCAGTATCACTTCTTCACGCCACAATCCTTTTGCCAGGGCGGCATTCGTATACCAGAATTCGTTACAGCAATCATTGAACGAACGTTCTGATGGCTTTTGTACTATATAACTTGCGTCACTTGCAGGAGGAAGAGGATTGGCATTTAATACCCCGCTTTTATCCCATATCACTTTACAAAGACTATCACTGGTGAAGTGATCCAGTGTTTCCAGTGGGACCATCATCAGATCGATACGGTTTCCATCCTTAAACTGCAACAGGTAGGAGAATGCGCCTGCCAGTTCCGGCGAAGGAGGATACAGTTCCATGTCTTCCGGCATCTGCATGATCATTCTTTCGCCAAAAACATCTACCCAACTATGATCCTGCAGGAACGGTTCCAGGTTTTCTACTACGAAGATAATATCGTAATCCTGGAATATATCTTTTGTTACATTGGGATTGGATCGTGATCCATCTTGTAATACAGCCAGTACCCGTGGCTCTCTCTCTGCCACTTCCAGTATTAACTGCATCATTTCTGTTTCACTTCTGCTAACCATATTGGATGCTCTCTTTTTTGTTGTTGGGTGAGTTGATAAGTATCCATAATTATTCGCTTTTCAGGACCGCCACCGGATTGGTCCTCGCTGCCTTTAACGTTTGTGACCCGATCATAATGAACGCGATCAGCAATACCGCCAGTAAGCCTGCGAATAGCTCGGTGATTTGCACGGGGGCATGATAAGGAAAATTGGGGAGTACAACGGTTTGGAAGAAGACGTAAGTTGCCGGCAAGGCAATGAGTGCCGATACTGACAGGAGGAATAGAAAACCGCGGCTCAGCAAGTATATCAGGTTGCCGGCGCTGGCACCCATTACTTTTCGGATGCCGATCTCCTTTAGTCTTGTTTCGGTGGTGAATACCACCATTCCGAACAATCCCATTGATGCGATGGAAATGGCCAAAAATGAAAGGAAGCCAATGATCTTGATCATGGTGGAAAATTCGCTGTATGCATCTTCTATTGCTTTGTCGTAGAATTCAGCCATAAACGGATGTACACGATCGATCTTCTTCCATATGGACTCGATCTTGGCTACTGTGGCCGGCATGTCGGCGCTTTGTATTTTGGCGCTGATGATGGCCCTGTCTTCGGGTGTCCAGAAGGTGAATGCTACGGGGCCGATGAGGTTCTCCACTTTGCCATAGTGAAAGTCCTGCATTACGCCAACAATGGTCATTTTGCGTCCGTTCAATGTGATCTGTTCCCCGATTGCTTTCTGGGGGTTGTTGGCGCCTATGTTGAATCGCTTTAAAACCTGCTGGTTGACGATCACCTCTCCAACGGCCTGGGCTGTGGCGGGTCGGGCAATAAAGTTTCCACCGGCAACGAGTTTATAGTCATGCAGTGGTAAATAGTTTTCGTCGATGTGATTGGTCATAATCAGCACAGAATCCCGCGAATCTTTGTATTTCATATTGCCGCCCCAGGCGTTTCCTACGCCGGTGGTAATCAGCGACCGGGAAAGTGCAGTTACTTCCGGCATCTCACTGAGTTCCCTGAGCAGTACGTCGGGCTTATTATCCTGCATATTAATGTTCAGGATATTTGTTGTGCTGAATCCCAGGTCGAATGCCAGTATGTTTTTATACTGCACATAGCCGACGGCGGTAGTGGTGATAAAGATCAGTGTAACCGTGTATTGAATCACCACCAGCGTACGCCTGAGTGTCAGGTGTTTGAACATTTTCACCGATGAAGCATTCCCGAACGCATTGAGGGGACTGATTTTTGAAAAGTATATAGCGGGCATGAAGCCGGCAATCACACCTACCGTGACCGAAAAGATGATGAAGGCTGCCACCATGGATGGTGTTAGATCGAGCTTCACCGTGTGCTGCATCTCAGGCGCCATGTTGATCAGTAACGGCCGCAATATGAGAAACAGGAGGAATGAAAGCAGCAGCGCTGCCAGCGAGATCATGACCGCCTCGGCCAGGAATTGTAGCCGTACCTGGTTCTTTTCGGCGCCGATAGCTTTGCGAAGACCTATTTCCTTAATGCGGCGCATAGCGCGTGCTATCGAGAGGTTGGTATAATTGAAACATGCAGACAATATCACCACTAATGCCAGCCCGCAGAGGATCCAAAGCACAATAGGAGGGATGTGTGGGCCAACGAGGCCAGGGCCACCCTCGGATTGATGGAGGCTTTCTCCAACCACGATATTATATAAGGGAAGCAGTTCGAGTTGGATCTTGGTATTTTCGTCGGCAAGGTTTTCCGTTCTGGCAAGCGCATTGAGCTGCGACCGGATGGCCGTCATGTCGGCATTTTTCGAGGGCAGGAGGTAGACGGAGTTGGACCACATGTTTGTCCATGCGTTATAATTTTTATCGCCTTTATTGGTTTGTTCAGCGGTGGACAATGATATCAGCGCTTCGAAGCTGATGTGCGAAAAGAAGGGAACGTCCTTCATGATGCCGGTCACCTGGTAAACGAGTGTATCGATTTTGATTGCCTTGCCGAGTGCCGCCTGGTTGCCGAACAGCTTCTTTGCTGCCGTTTCCGTGAGAACAACCGAATAAGGATCTTTAAGCGCCGTTTCAGGGTTGCCTTCCACCATCGGGAATGTAAAGACCCTGAACAGCGATGGCTCCGCCCAGAAGCCCTTAATGGGGAGAGTATTGTCGCCTACCTTCGCGTCGCCTGAGAAGTTGTTGCGCATAGTAGTCACTTCTTCAATGCCGGCCACCTTCTCGCGGATAAGCTTTCCTGTCTTTACGGATGTGGAGGCAAACTTGCCGTTTTCTTCGCTGTTGGAGGTCAATATGTTGGTGATGCGATATATCCGCTCGCCATTTTTGTTGAACCTGTCGTACGAACGGAGGTCGAGTAGAAATGCGATCAACAGTAACCCAACAGACATGCTGATGGCAAGGCCAAGGATATTGATGAATGAGAACAGCTTGTTGCGCATGATGTTGCGCCCCGATGTTTTGACGTAGCTTCCAATCATGATCCGGTTCATAAAAAGGTTGACAAATATTGAACTTCGTACCGTATAACTTCTGAAGAATTTGAAGGTATCAATGATGTAGATCAGCTTTGCACGGCGTGGCCCCATGGATTGTACATTCCGTTCGAAGCATTCGCTGAGGTCTCCTGTAAGGTCCTCTACGAGTCCGGGTTTACAATACCATTCTACAAATCGCTGCGCCCAGGCGGGCGGATGGTGTTGCCGTTGTTCTTTCATGCTACATTTTTTGCCAGACAAGCGACGGTATCCTGGCCCACAGTTCATCACGCATTGATTTGGCGCTGACCAATGACGCCTTTCCCAGCATAGTGAGTTGATAGAACCTTTTGCGTTTACCGCCACGAGCCTTCGTTGCTTCGCCGAGCTCACTTTTCACAAGTCCCTTTTCTTCAAGACGGTTGAGCACCGCATGTACCACGCCGAGTTTCGCTGAACGGCCGGTATGGTTCGAGAGTTCGTCGCATATCGCTACGCTATATGCTTCGTTCATCAACGCTGCAACGGTGAGTAGCACCAGTTCTTCGAATTCTCCGAGGTTTGTACCTTTCATCTCTGATATTAATTACGTAAATGTATGTAAAAAGACTTTATTATACATACAAAAGGTGAATAATTAATTTGTTCAACTATCCGAGTTTGGGTAGGCGCGTCATTTCTGCATAAAAAAAGCCGCTATTATAGCGGCTTTTATTGTATAGCTTATTGAGACACCCGAACTTTTTTGCTGTAATACATCCATCGCTTTAGTTGTAATCGGCTCCGCGCTATTTATTTAATCCTATCGCCATTTTGTAGGCGGACGCAGCGTCGGGAAGTGGTGTCATTGTATCTAATAGAATATTGGAGGTTCCTTGTTCAGATAATTCGTCGGCCACTTTTTTAATTAAGGCTAAAGTAGCCTTCATTAAACTTGAACCCAGGCTTAAACGGGCAACGCCTAAATCCTGCAATTCACGGACAGATGGTGATAGGCCCGCTGCAATTGTAGGATTGGAAAGAATATTAATCGGCGCATTAATTTCTTTAACTAAAGTTGCGATAGTTTCTTTTTCCCATACGGGCTGAACAAATATGCAGTCTGCACCGGCTTCACGGTATTTGTTGCCACGCTTTATTGATTCCGATAATTTCTCCTGTGATGAACCTGATGAAGTATAAAATGAATCAGTTCTTGCATTAATTACTAAATGAAAACCCAGTGAATCTGACAAAGCGCGAATAGCGGATATTCTTTCACAAAATTCCATCTCATCAATTAATACCGGATTTAAATCAATGCTGTCCTCAATATTTATTCCTGCAATTCCTGTAGCAATTATCTTTTTAACGGCGTCAATTATTTCATTCAGATTGTTTCCATAGCCGGCTTCTATGTCTACCGTTACAGGAACTTGCACGCTCTTTACAATCCTCGTAATCACTTCAATCATCTCCGGCAATTGTATTACCTGGCAGTCAGGATAACCTAAAGAGGCGGCTATTCCCATACTTGTTGTGGCGATCGCTTTATAGCCACATGCTTCTATTAATTTAGAGCTTCCACTATCCCATGAATTTAAGAGTACCAAAATTTCTTCGTCATGGTGATATTTTAGAAGCATCCCGGCTTTTTCTTTTTGCGTATCTGAAACCATAATTGGGGCATTTTAAAAAAATGTAGTCTCGTACTAATGTGTGGGTATAGTAAGTTAAATATATTTTACTGGTATTTAAAAAGTATTATAATTCCAGTTTTGGTAGATCTGAATTACTTTCAAACTTAAAACTATCTTATCTATCATGTGTAATTCTGATTATATTGTCTAATTGTTTTTCACGAACCTGAACTTTTTTATTCCCAATTTATCTGGGATTTGTTGGTCGTTCGAGTTTCAAGTTATATACCCGCGCAATGGAATCAACCTGTTGATTAGAATACCTACTGTTGTTTAACAAGACATTCAATGCGTTTGTTGTGTTGACATTTTCATCCAGAAGAAGTTTTACATATTGTTCCGCTGATATTTGTCGACCTCCAATTGTATAGTATGTTGTTTGCGTGATAGGATGTTTTTCTCTGAAATCCAGAGCTGATTTGATTGAGTCGATTAGAAATATATACTCCGACTTCATAATTGCGTAACTAGTAGTGTCATCTACGTAATGCCCAAAATCTTTCAGGAAGCTTTTAATTTGGGAGGATGTAAGTGAATCTTTTGATACGTTGTATATTTTATCTTTAATATAGGAGAACTCGTTTAATAGTCTTTGCTTTTGATCATTTAATACTATAACCTCCTCCTTTAAGGTATCGATTTGCCTTAGCATTTTATAATCTGGGTACCAGTTTTTTTGGGATGATAAATCCAAGACGCCGGCATTAACTTGCTTTAGGGCCTCGGAATGTTCATTCGGATTGGGTTTTACACCGAAGCCCTCAAAAGGGGATTGTCTTGTGACGGTGTTCATGCCTGCTGCATTTACATAAATAAGCGCTGCATTGACAAAAAGGATGATATAGTTTGGAATAGATTTAAAATCCTTTTTCCGGATGAATAAAGATATTGACCAAAGAAAGGAGAAGCTGAATGCGATGATTCTAATGCAAAAGGAATTAAGATCAGTACTGAAACTAGACGCTGTTAAACAAAGTATCCAAACACATATACCGGCGATGGATAGATTGTCAATTGATTTTGGTGTGATAAAATTCGAAGGAGTTCTGTTATCCGACATAATTTTGACCGAAGTTTATAAAAGTTAAAAATTAACGGTAAAGTTGTCTTTGCTTCTATTGCAATAAATGGGACCTTTTATGCTACGCTTGCGTTCCTCAGATCTTTCCATTTTTTATGATAATATTAATCAATGGTTAAATGTGTAAAACATCTACTTGCCAGATAGGATACATTACCTATACCGGTCGTTCCCTTGGATTGTGATTATTGGCAGAATAGTTACTCACATCATCTCCGTTCCATGTCTTTTACTCCCCTGTAGCTATTGGTAGCATCCACGTCTCCATAATAGCCTTTTCGATTGCCTTCTCTGAATGGGATGTCCTTAGCATCGAGAATATTTTACTGATTTTTTGTAAAACAGTTGATCTTGAATCTTCTATATATTCGATGGGAATGCCTTTTAATATGATCCATAATAGATAAAGGCGCATGGGAACTCTTACACAATTGGTTTGAAGAATGCTGTCCATTTGACGGTTGCTTAAAAACGCGGTTTTTTTGCCGGTGGAACAGGCTATAAGTAGCTTAGCTTTTTCGATAAAGTCCAATTCAAAGTCATTAATTGCTAGTAAGAATTCCGCCTTAAAAGTTTGGCTTTCTAGTATATGGGTAATGCATGGTCTATTCTTAAACCTGATAGCGATTGTGGAGGAGAGTCTGTTGATGAAGAGAATTTCTTTAATGTTTTTCATGTTGGCTGGGCCTTTCGTCATATAGTGTATATAGGATAAGCAGGTAACAAGTTCTTCGTTAACCATTCTCCTGTCTATGATTCTCAAATACAGCCAACTGTTTCTTTGACAAACACCTTTGATGGCATGAACGATGTCGCTATCAACATAAGCATTCCAGAATTCAAAAGTATGCTCATCGATAGGAATCGGTTTATGGTTAAGCCGCTTGAATAATTCTTCCGGAATAAAATGTTTATTATTTTCCTCCCTGATCTCTATAATTTCCAGATCATAATTTTTTATAGCTAGTTGCTCCTCTTCTGAAAGCTGGCTGAACTTCTTTCCATGCAAATGTGGTAATAGTCCTGACTGCAAGTTGAGTGAAAAGTTATTTTTCCTGGAAGTTACCATATTGCCATGTTCATTTTTGTACTCTTCTCCCAGGAAGCCAATTATCGCCAACAGCCGCTGTTGACCATCGATAACCTCTGAGATGCTGTCTTTTGTCAGGTAAATATATAAGGGGTGAATTTTAAGCCCTAACAGGATACTTTCTATTAATGAGGAAGCTTTTGCGACGTCCATTACTTCGGTACGCTGGTAGGCTGGTTTAAGGTTGAACTTCCCTCTTTTCATTTTATCGAAGATATCGCTGACAGRATTCGACGTTGGTAGTGTTTTGGAGAAATGTTTTTCTTCACTCCCTGGCATGAATCGTTCCGCCATATATTTGTCCATTCTTTCTTTATGTGCGACCAGGAATTCTTCGTTACTTTTCAGATATGGTAAAAAATAAATGTCTGTATGAGAAGCAAAGAAGAAAGCAATCAGTTCATATCTTTTCATCAATTTTGAAGAGTGGTTGTATTGCTCAATAGGATAATTTTGCATCTGTTTTACGAAATGATCCACCAATTTATCTTTGAAAGCGACCGTATTGAGGGTCTCAGACATCACTTTTTCCTTTTCGCACACGGATAGCGCCCAAAACAGGGATTCGTAAATCATGCCTTTTGAAGGGACACCATGCTTACTCAGTTGCACCTTAATTTCCATCAGAAAGGCACATTTTTTCTTAAAGTCATCGAAAATGAGCGCAACATTTTCCTGGACTCCTTTGGTAATCATGTTGTAGGAAAGATAGTCATAATACTTGTTGACGATATCGTCCCGCTCATATATGAATTTGTTGATGGGAATATTATGCAATACCAGCACTTGCCGGATATGTTGCATCATCGTTTCCAGATTTTTTCGTCTATGGTCAAATAGATCCATTATTTGATGATATAGTGGCACATCTTTTTCAAACTGGTCTTTAAAATAGATGTTGATATCATCCTGTATGTATTGTGCTTTAAATACTTCTTCCTTCTTTAACGGCGATATACCCGAATTATACCGTTTGAATATTTCACGCTTCACCAGCTCCTCGGTGCGGGAATTGACATTATCACCAGCAGCCGTTATAATGATGAGCCGGAGAGGGGTATCGAGAATACGATCTCTTAATTTTTCTTCTATCTGTGAGCATTTTTTCCCCGCCAGGTTCCATAATTTGTCCAGCCCGCGTGGTTTTAGAGAGAATTCATCCTTAATAAACCGGTGAATTGTTTCGCACCGTTGCCTGCCATCAATTACTTCCCAGGTCTTTCCCTTTACATAGATAACGATGGGTGGGATTTCCCCATGTAACAAGAGTGTTTCAATAAGGTAGGTGGCTTTTACATCGGTCCAAACATATTTGCGTTGATAAGGTGGTTTATAATCGAGGTAATGTCCTTGTTCATTGTTTAATTGAAAAATAGAGCGGATAGATCTTAGGCTGTTGTTGATGATAATGTTTTTGAACAGTTCAAGTGTCTCAACGGCAAGAGAGATTTTTTTCATTATATTAATTTAAGAAGTGAATTGTTTGGTATGATCTAGGTGGTATATCAGGCCTATTGTAGGGGTTGATATGAAGGATAGTTTAGTTGGCGGGAAAGCCTCTCCATCCTGGTTTGTTAACTTTTTTGAGTTTCTGGCGACCTTCAATGTGGTGTTGCAATACCTGCCATTGTGTAAGCCCTAATGCCTCACTGATCTGGATTAGGGTCAGCCCCTTTTCGTACTGAAGTCTGAATATCTCGATTTGCCGAGGGGTCAGGTATATTTCATAATCAGCGACTGATATTATCTTTCTTTGTTTAGAGGCGGCAGTCAATACTATCAACCGGGTGGTATCCGCTTTCAATTTCTTGATGGCAGCCTTTTCTTGCCCGGAGATTTTTTGGTAGGACATACCTGTTTTTTCGGCAATCATTTTGTACTTGAATCCACGAATGCGTAATTCCATTATCGTTTTTTTGGTTGGAGACAGATAGGCAATGGCCTGCTCAATCAGTTGTCGCTTTTCTTCCTCTGCTCTTGCTACTTCCTGCATTGCTCTTTCTTTTTCCGGATCATAAACAGCGAGTGTAGTACCCATATCATCATAAAGATCCAGCGATATGGTGCGCCCTGTTCCATTCTTGAGATAGCTCAGGCAATCCCAACGCACCCGGCGACGGATGTATCCTTTGAGGTGATTTACATTTTTCATCCTCTTCCGGTGATCCCAGATGAACACGAATGCATCCTGAATAATACTTTCAATTTCAAATTCATTCCGCATTATTCTGCGGGCAAAGGTGAAAATTGATTTGTATAATGCCTGGTGTATGTGAGCAAAAGCTCTTTGATTGCCTTGTGTGAATAGTTGAAAGTAGTCAGAGAGGCGATTTTCAGATGCGGATGTTTCAGAACGGAGCTTAGACATAATTTTTAAATTAATTAATAATTAAATGGAGCTTTTGCCGATAACCAGTAGGAGCATAATTTCCCCGTCAGTTATCAATAGATTTGAAAACAGGCTTGAATTGATACGCAGGTATGGAGTGGCTGTTAAGTGCCGGAAATTACGAGGTGGGCGGCCGGTTGAGGACCAAGTATATGTCTTTTATCATATTTTGGTGTATGAATTTTAATTCTATCCTCTTCTAATTATGAAAAGGGTTATGCATGCTTGTACAAAAAATATCAATACTGCTGTTAATTATTCATAATTTAAATTGAATGGTTTAATTGGATGTGAATACCAATGGTTTTTTACAAATGGAAATGGGTAAACTTTAATTGTTGGTCATGCAAAATGATTATTGAAGTTAACATGTCGTTGATGAGTTTTTGATTTTTAATCTTAATTGTCAATATTATAACGATAACAGCAGATGTTGTTCGACCAGGTTACAACATAAAGGAAATGTAATAACGAGCTGTTAACAATCTCTGTCAGAGTTTTTTTTATAGATTGTGCATTAGCGTGACACGATAGCGATATCGTGTATCCTTTTAGTAATTTTGTTGAAACGTTTGTTGGTGGGCTGGTTTCATTCGCATTTAAGGATGACCATTAGTTTTCATGAAATAGATATATTGGGCCATTATTTCCATATTTACTGTTTATTTCATTAGTCAGTTGTAGTATTTCATAGACATAAGACATATCTGGATTGTATTTTTCAATTAATTTTTGTTGAAATAATTCATCTCCATATTGATAGAAATTAAGAGAAGAGACACTTGTCTGATAATCGGGTTTTAAGGTCTGATAGTCCCGGACAAGTTTTCTTGTTCCAAGTGTGACACTTTTTTTATCGTCAATGTATCTTGAAGTGTTCACCTGCATTATCCCTAATGTGTGAGGTTTTCTGGTAAGAAAATAATTTACGTACTCAATTATTCTAAATAGTTTAGGTCTGTTAAAGTCCTCATAAATGATGATAGCCAATGCTAACTGTCTGAGCCGTGGGTGCTCGGTTTCTTTATTTATAATGCTGCTGTATTTACTGTCTACTCTTTCAAATTGTATTTTTAGGTAATTATTTTTCCTTTTTTCAAATCTTTTGTCTGATAGTTCAACTTTATTGAGCAAATTGTAAAGGAAGAGTATAATGATAATCCACAGTTCATTGGCCATATTGTTGAAATCAGGAAGAATGTTAGTTTTTGTTACGATGAACTTTGTATATACAAAGTAGCTTAGCAACACAATTGAGAGCGCATAAAGGAAGTATTTGGGCCAGTTTATTAACTTCGCGCGGTTGATAACTATGTTAAATATGCCTCTGAACAATACATAATATACGCCTATCAGGTAAATATTTTTAGTAAGGTAATCCAACCCAAGCGTATAGAATATTGTACTTAATATAGTAATGTAGATAGCTGGAGTAAGCACTCGGATGACAAAATTAAATGCCGGGGCCTCATTTGTTTCCCGAAAGATGCTGAGCTGGCAATAACCTAACGAGGAGGGTGTATACTGTCCCAGCAGGTTAATGGTAAAGAAAAGAATAATAGCTAGTATGAGGTGGATAATAATAACTGAAATCATTTAAATGTATTTTTTTGTTTTTTACACATTTGGCAATAACGAACCTGGATAGCACTGCAGGTGATATCATATTGATAGTTGTTATGTAATGCTGTGATTAGCCGGGGGCAAATGACGGAAGAATAATAATGGCTCTTGCATTGACTATCTTATAGAAATGAGATTAACCAGTTAATAACAAACAATCGTTTGGATGGAAATAGTACCAGGCATTGAGGTTYTATGTATTAGTTAATTAGAGATGTCTAATAAATTAAGAAAATTTATAAAGGGAGCCATAAACTTATTTTTATACTTGTCCATCATTACTCCTGACTATGGTTTTGCCTTTGAGATGCAAGCGCTGCATAAGTGGCGGAACAAATATCTGATCAAAGTACTGACACCATTAGAGGTTTTAAATAAAAATTATTGCAATCAGCGATTGCCATAATTTGACAGACAAGTGTGCGTGAATATGCGCTCACTGGCTGATTAATATTATTTACTAAATGAATAATATAGTGGAAGCTTAATCGTATTGTTAGTAGTAACTTGCCTCGGTTTATAGTAAATAATAGCATTAGTGCTAAAATTCCACAAGATCAATTACAGTAAAGTGAATCATCTTTCGTTGTAACCCGTGTGGCTACCTGCTTAATTAGGGGCAATCAGGTGCTACTATGTGGCGAAAGATGATTTTTTGTTACCTGCACAGGCCTGTACGGAAGATGATACTATCTAGATCTCCTGAATTTCAATTGCCGGCATGATGATGCCAATACCCCGTTTGCGTCTTACTTCAGGCAATACTGGTGGTGCGGTTAATTTGCTGGACAGCATTGTTGCTGTCAGCAGCCATGGAGAACTTTTTCCTGTATTGAGAGGGCGTTGTTCCGGTAACGATCAAAAAACGGTTGTTGAAATTAGCCAATGTACTGAAACCACTTTCGTAGCAAATAGCCGCCACATGTTGATGTGTATCTTTAAGCAGTTTGCAGGCATGCCCGATCCGTATTTCATTCAGATAACCAACATAGGTCTTTTTTGTACTGCGCCGGAAATAGCTACAGAAGGCGGGTACGCTCATATTGACCAGTTTTGCTACATCAGTTAACTGGATGGGAGCATGGAAATTTTGATGGGTGAACTGAAAGATCGCATCAAGGCGTTCCTTACTTTTAATGTCCTGTTCTTTTATTTCCTGCGTGGATAGTATTTCATATTCTTCTCTTTGTGCGATTAGTTCAAGGCATTCACAGAGCCGTATGATACGGGAAAATCCGGTGAGATGTTCCAGCTCCCTGATAAGCGGCCCAAGACTCGCCCGACATTCGGACCGGATTTTCAGCCCACCGGCTGACAGGTGGAGAAGCCGATAGATGTTCCGGGATTCAGGAMGTTGCAGAAATGCGGGTCCCCAGAAGTCTTCTTTGAACTGTACTACTACTGCACTTGTAACAAGATTACTTTGTGCTTTTTGAAAGGTATGTGGAAGATTACTGCCAAGAAGAAAAACGTCATCGGTTTGAAATTCGCCGATATAATTACCGATAAAGCTTTTTCCTTCTCCTTCTGTAAACAGGATTAATTCGTATTCTATGTGCTGGTGCCAGGGAACTTCAAACAAAGGCGTACGATAGGTTCTGGCTACAAAAGAGTTGTTTTCAGCCAGCGTTAGTTTCTCTATAAGTGGCTTCATACGGGTGGGTTTGTCATTTGAGTTAGCTTTTCCGTTTTTCTTCATAGGTTGGGCCATACAAACCAGGTACTTTATTTCCTGTAGCGCGAAGATAAACAATCAATTCGCCGCGGTGGTGGTAAATATGATTAAAAAGAAGTCCACGTGATACAATGCCCCTTGGCATGGGCCCAAGGATAACCTTTTCACCGGCTTTCATTGTCCAGTTGTCTTTCAGTTTTTCCTCGGTGAGCGATTTTAATGCAGCTCTGGCTTTTTCAACATTGCTTTCAAAAAGGGCCAGCGTAGCCTTGATGTCATTTGTATCTCCCCGTTCAAGATGATCAGCGGCCAGGTCGTACACCTCTTTAGTAAGCGCACCCACGTACCAATAGTAAATGGTAGCAATATGCTGGGCGAGTTCCCCCATTGTCCACGAAATCTCTGACGGTTTATAACTAAGGTCTTTTTCGGGTACCGCCTGTAATAACTTACGCGTGTTCTCTACTTCATGTTCGAATTCTCCTGTCAGGTATTGAAGTATCATAGCATAGTTTTAAATGAAGTTAAATAATTTAATAACAAAAATTGACTACGTCAGATTGATTTTGCTAAAGGTCTGATCTTACCGCTTAAGCCACAAAGCGGGCCGAAGACCACCGCCATCTCTGGGCCTGCCATGGACGCCATTGCCGCGCACGTAAACATAGCCGTTATAGCTTACGCTTGCACCAGTGCGGCCATAATAGCCGGGCGAACGAAGCCGCCACCAGTGATAATCATTACCATATTTTGCTTGTCTTTTTGCATTGTTTTCGTCATCTGTAAACCATGTCTGACTACCTTTATGATGCAATTTTTCTTTGCTGTCGCCGAAGTACTCGCAAACCTCTTCAAGACTTAGCAAAAATATTCTGTCGACGGTATCTTTACCGCCTTTTGTTTTAAACCATTGGTTGTCGGTATTTTTGTTTGTGACGGTACTGATTTTTTCCTTTTCATCCTGGCTGAATTCATTATAAAATTCGTTGTTAAGATATTTTCTTACATCACAATCTGCCCAGGTGATGTCTGTAAACTTTGTGTGATACCAACGCAGCGCTATGATATGTTCCGTAATAATCAGTGCCCTGTCGTCTTTAACACTAAGCACCTGCCAGTTGTACTTGCCGAAAGCTATTATGTCGTCTTTGATCATTTTTATATAATCTTTCTACGGTTAAAAGATGCTGGCTTCCAATTTATCCGCTTGAGGTTTTGTCTAAAGCAGTTAAATCCAGTATCTGAATAAATATAGGTTATTTAGTCATCTGCCTTACGCCAATTGTGTATACCTGAAAACAGGTATATTTGCCTCCCTTTATTCGGGTATATACTGAGCCTGTTGAATTACCTATTTTTGTATTGTCAGATAAACTATCAGAACCATGCTTTCTCAATTTCGTAAATCGATCCTGATCTCTTCCGCTTCGGTGCTCCTAACAGCCATAGGAGGCGAGAGTCAGGCCCAGGAAAAATTCGACAGCAAACTGCTGAAGAACGGTAAATATACGCTTGCCTGTTATGCCGTAAATGGCAGTGACGAGTCGGCGATCGGTACCTTTACCATTGGTATCAATGCCTCCAATGATAAACTGGCATTAACGACTATCACTGCCCTTGTGGGACTGGAAGAGTGGAAAGATACTTCCATATCCAACCTGAACGATTTCAAACCCATTTACCGTGCGTCGCACAGCACCCTGAAAGATATGGTGCTGCACTTCGGAAACAACGTTACAGGGTATCATATTGATAAGAAAACGGGTAAGAAGACCCTGGTCAAAGAAGCAGGCGACAAGTATTTCATAGACAGTTATACCTATCCGTTTATCCTGTCGCTGCTGCCGCTGACTTCCGGCTACAGCACTGATTTACCCGTGTATGAATACAAACCCGCCAATGGTGATAATCTGAAAAAAGCCGTTGTGGAAGAAGTGAAGAACAGCACCTGGGTTAGTAAATACACCGGTAAGCACGATGTATGGGAAGTAACTGTGGTGGAGCCGTCTACCAATGAAAAATCTATTTCTTACATCGATAAGAAGACCCGCCGGCTGTGGCAGATAGACAGCTGGGCCAATGGCCAGCAGATCAGGATGGTGGATATAGAAACAGATTTCAACTCTGTGAAGGCCCCTTTCGATAAAGATGAAACTATGAAAATGGTGAAAGGCGGCAACTCCATTATTAGCGGACAGGTGTTTGCCCGCGATTTCAATGACAACGGTACTATCTTCGCCAAAATGCAGGTGATGAATATCCAGGCCAAGCAGGTAGCGCCCCGTGGTACAAAGGTGGTCCTCATCCCTTACAACGATTATTTCAAAGAATGGATCAAAACAAACGAATCCCAACGTAAAAAAGGCCGGGAAGGTATTGCATTGCTGGACGAAGCTGCCCAGTGCATCAAAACTACCCAGGTGTACGATGAGCAGGGACATTTCGAATTTGTAAACCTCATGCCCGGCGAATACCTGTTATATACAGAATTCGGATACGATCATTCCTATACTCAGACAGAAGTGGTAGGTTATACCGACCACTATATCAATGGCATGTTCCAGAATACCAGTACAAATACGGTTAACAGGGACTACAGTACCGGCGCTGGTGCTGTGGTGAAAAAGGTAGTAAGGGTGAGCAAACCCGGCGAAAAGGTGGAAGTAAAACTCAAGAAAACCCGCGCCTGAGGATAAATAATTAAATGGAGCCGCATACAGGAATGTATGCGGCTTTTTTATTGGAGTCTATTGTAAGATTGATGTTAAGTTATAGAAATGTGTAATATCTAACAGCCATATACCACCCGTAGTTGTTGAATACAACTACAAGTTGTGGGATTACAACTAAGAGTGCTGGCTTCTTTGCTGATTCCAGGAATGAATCTGAATATCTTTGTAGTGTCAAAAAAAAACAGTGACTTATGTTAAACACGAAGACGATCGGTAACAAAATAGCCGAAGCACGAAAGAGAATAGATATTTCCCAAGCCCAGCTCGCCCAGCGGTTATTTATTAGTTCCCAGGCAGTCGGAAAGTGGGAGCGGGGAGAATCAATGCCAGACATCACTACTTTTAACCGTCTCGCGGAAATTCTGGGTGTTGATCTTAATTATTTTTCAGAAAGCTTCCCGTCAGAGACTACTGAGGTGGTACCTGTTGAGCCTTTGGTGAAACAATCCGTGGAATTGCCATCCGGAAAGTCCGAGAAAAAGCTTAGCTGGAATATGTCGGGCGGGAGCTGGGTAGACGCAGACTTTTCAGGGTTGAAAAATCTGCATGAGAAGTTCAGCGGCGCCAACATGCAGCATTGCCTGTTTGTGGGTTCAGATATGTCGGGGCTTCTGCTAAAAGGTAATAATGTAGAGAACTGTGACTTCTCCGGTTCTGACATCAGTGGCAGCCACATGCAGAATTCTCATTTAATCAGCAATATATACAAGGACTGTTCCCTGCAGGAAACCGAATTTACGGGGAGCTACTTCAAAGGTTGTGATTTCTCCGGGGCAGATTTTACTGATGCGGTGTTTAAGACCTGTGCCCTCGTGAAAGGCAGCATGGTAAATGCCGTGTTGAGCCGTACTTCTTTTAATGACACGTCGATTGATGATATGGTTTTCGATGGCACATTGGAGGACTGCTCTTTTGAAAATTGTGCATTTACCAGGGTGACATTCCAGCATGTAACGCTTACGAACACTTTCTTCAAGGGTAGGAGTAAAAGCCTGAAGGGGCTTCGGTTTATTGACTGCAAAGCGGATAATCTGACCTATGCTTTTTTGAAAAACGGAAAAGCGGATTTAACTGGTATCACATTATTAACATCATGAAGGAGGAAATAGATATGATACATCATGACATCGCCATCTCGGTGCGGGGACTCGAAAAGTCCTATAAAAACATACCGGTGCTGACAGGAGTAGATTTTCAGGTAGAGGCAGGCAGTATTTTCGCCCTGCTCGGCTCCAATGGTTCAGGCAAGACAACGATTGTTAAAATCCTCAGTACGCTGCTGAAGCAAGACAGCGGAACGGTTTCAGTAAACGGATTCGATGTGGCGTCAAAGCCCGGCAATGTGCGGGAGTCGATCAGTCTGACCGGACAGTTTGCCGCGGTGGATGAGATTTTAACCGGGCGTGAAAATCTTGTCATGATTGCCAGGCTGCGGCACCTGAAAGATCCGCATCCTATTGCGGACAATTTGCTGAAACGTTTCGGTTTAACCGATGCAGCCGATCGCAGGGCATCTACTTACTCGGGAGGTATGCGTCGCAGGCTCGACATCGCCATGAGTCTTGTGGGAAACCCGCAGCTCATTTTCCTGGACGAACCGACCACCGGGCTTGACCCGGAAGCACGGATCGAGGTTTGGAAGATCGTCAAAGAACTTGCTGATAATGGCACAACGGTTTTCCTGACCACCCAGTACCTGGACGAGGCGGAACAGCTGGCCGACAGAATAGCGATTCTTCATAAGGGTAAAATTATCGTGAGCGGCACGCTTGCAGAGCTGAAAGAGCTGTTCCCGCCCGCGAAAGTAGAATATATTGAAAAACAGCCTACGTTGGAAGAGATATTTCTTGCCATCATCGGCGAAAAAATGGAAAAATAAATGGAAACGATAAAACACTATTTTTTCAGGGATATGGGTGTTATGCTTGGACGTTCCATGCGTCATATTCTTCGCAGCATGGATACCATTATCACGGTGACTATTATGCCAATAGCAATGTTGCTGCTGTTCGTATATGTGTTTGGCGGCGCCATTCAAACCGGCACGGACAAATACGTGAATTACCTGCTGCCGGGCATTCTGCTGATTACCATTGGAAGTGGTATATCTTATACGGCTTACCGCCTGTTTCTGGATCTGCAACGGGGCATATTAGAGCGATTCCACTCCATGCCGATTGCACGTTCAACGGTGCTGTGGGGACACGTGCTGACTTCACTGGTATCCAACGCCATTTCTGTTGCGGTAATCATTCTCGTAGCGCTCCTCATGGGCTTTCGCTCATCGGCGGGAGTACTGTCATGGCTTGCCGTAGCTGGCATACTGGCGTTGTTTACGCTGGCGTTAACCTGGATTGCGGTGATTGCCGGATTATCCGCGAAATCTGTGGATGGTGTAAGCGCCTTTTCCTATCCCATCATCTTTCTGCCATTTATCAGCTCGGCGTTTGTGCCTACGAAGTCCATGCCGGGGCCTGTTCGTGCCTTTGCAGACAATCAGCCCGTGACCTCTATCGTGGAAACCCTCCGCGCACTACTTTCCAACCAGCCGGTAGGCAATGAAATATGGATTGCACTTGCCTGGTGTATTGGAATTATGCTGGTGGCTTATATCCTCGCGATGAGCGTGTATAAAAAACGGGTGTAAGCAATTGTCTTTGCTGCATTAGTGCAAAATGTCAGCAAAATTCCCCGGTATAATTAACACAGAACTTAAGGAAYTTAACTACAAAAGATGAAAACAGCTATCCTACTGCTGTTACTGGCAATCTATGCCCGTACAGCAGGCGGGCAATCTATGCCCGAAAATAACAATAGCCAGCCGTGGACAATCGCGAAATGCCTGGAATATACTACCACGCATAATCATGATCTGCTGTCAAAAAACCAGTCGCTGCAGGCAGCCACACAAAGCAGCAAAGCAGCGGCTTCCAGCCTGGCGCCCTCCTTCACAGTGAAAGCGGAAATAAATCATTACTGGAAAATTCCGGTGCAGATTTTTCCCGGACAACTATTGAACCCATCTTCCAGCGGCTCTGTTCCGGTAAGAATGGGTACTCCCTGGATGGGCAACTATGGCGTGGAAGCGGACCTTCCCCTCATAGATGTACAAACCTGGCAACAGATTAAACTTGCCCGGCTGCAACAACAGGCAGAAAAAAACGAATACAACTCCCTGTTGCAAACATTACTGAAAAATACGCGCATCGCTTATTACAGCGTGCAGCAACAACAGGAATACGTGGCCGTTACTGCCAAACTATACGGGAACTACCAGCATATCCATGAGCTTATTATTCTCCAGTTCGAAAAAGGACTCGCTGATAAAATAACACTCAATCAGTCGGCTACCCTGCTGAAAAACCGTGAAATAGACGCTATTAAAGCGGCTACCGATTTGCAACAGGGTTACCTGGACCTGAAATTCTGGATGGGGTATCCGCTGGCGGATTCCCTGCCGCTGTCGCCCAGCGGGGAATTGCCGGCACTGGCTGTCGCCGGTTTCAATAACGCCCTTCTTCCTGGCTACGAGGCGGAACAATCAAAAGTAACCCTCGCCAAACAGGAGTACCAGCTTTCCCGGGCAGAAGGGTATCCCAGCCTGCATCTGAAAAGTACCTGGGAACAACTGGGCTTCGGAGAAAAGCCTGATTTCATCACCCGCTCGCCCTGGTTCAGCGTAGGTTTCGTGGGGATACAACTTTCCATGCCGCTATCACTTAGCAGGATCGCGTATAAGCCGCGTGCACAGAAAGCCCGCTGGCAGGCTGCTGATCAACAGTTCAAAAGCTACACCGCTGAACAGGAGAAAAAGTACCAGCAGGAAAAAGCAGCACTGGAACAGTCAACTCAAAACATTCGCCTGCAACAGGATAATATCCGGCTCTCAGAAGAAAACGAACTACTCAGCACGAAGAAAATCGATAAAGGCATCATTGATATGATCCAGCTGAAAGAAGTGCAGAAAGACCTGTATGAAGCACAGGAAAAGCTGAATGAAGCCAGGATGGACTTCTTCAGACATTATACGGAAATAAATTACTTACAAAATAAATAGCCCTGCATGAAAAAGCTTTTAATCATAGCAACAATAGCTTTACTGGCTATTGCCTGTAAGAAAAAAAATATCACCTGGACGGTACAGTCACGCAATATGAACGAGGCCGTATATGCCTCCGGTGCAGTGATGCCGCAAGCTTACTATTTCCTGAAATCCAACAGCACAGACCTCCTCCTGCAAATGAATGTAAAGGAAGGTGACTCCGTCAGCAGAAATCAGGTATTGGCAGTTCTGGGCACTCCCAGCCAGCTTACACAACTGGATATACTCCACAGCCAGGTAACATTGGCCGGTAAAAATGCAGGCGATGGTTCCGCCATCTTACGCGAACTGCAGGAAAAGATTGAACAGTCCAAACAAAAATATGATGTTGATGCGCGGAATGCATCCCGGTATACCGATCTGGCAAAAGATAAAGCCGTTTCAGAAAAAGATGCAGAACAAAAAAGACTCGATGCATCTAATAGTCTCACTGCTTACAAATCTTTACAACAACAATACCTCGCACAACAAAATGAACTCACCGGCCAGTTGCTGCAAACCCGTCAGCAATACGCTGCCACCAGCCAGGTCCGGGAAGGAAAGGTGCTGAGAAGCCCGGTAAATGGTAACATTTTTAAAGTATACCTCAAAGAAGGAGAACTGGCCCAACTCAATGATCCGGTAGTTATGATAGGTCAGCCCGGAAAATTTAAACTGGAGCTGCTGGTAGATGAACGCGATATCAGTAAAGTCAATATAGGGCAGAAAGTATACTTTGAAACAGATGTATATGCCGGCAAACAATTCACTGCTACTATCAACAAAATTGTACCGCTGCTACAGAAAGAAAGCAGAAGTTTCCAGGTAGAAGCCGCCGTCACAGACAATGATACCTTTTATCCACAGTCGTCTGTAGAAGCCAATATCATTATCCGGGAAAATGTAAGCGCCCTGATGATCCCTTCTGACTTCCTGCTGAAAGGCGATAGTGTGTACCTGCAGCAAGGTAAAGCGTTGCAGAAGACAGGCATCGTTAGCGGCGCTAAAAATGGCAACTGGATTGAAATAAAATCCGGTTTACATGCCGGAGATATCATCGCTAAAAAAGAATAAGCCATGAAAATATTCACCAACATACAGCTGGCGGGATCCATTGCGCTAACGCATATGCGCACCCGCCTTAAACAAACCATCATTGCTACTGTAGGGGTTACCTTCGGCATTACCATGTTTGTATTTATGGTGAGCATGATCCAGGGCATCAATGATTTCCTGAGAAATATTGCCTTCGAGCAATCGCCCCACCTGCGATTGTACAACGAAATGCAGGCCGCCTCGGCTACCATACTGGACAAAGTACAATCCAGTGCCGTTAACATCGTGGACCACACCAAGCCTAAAGATGTTTCACTCAACCTGAAAGACGGTAAACAGGTGATTCAGTTGCTGCAGGACGATCCACGCGTGCTGGCCGTGTCCGGCTCTGTCAAATCCCAGGTATTTTACCGGCTGGGATCGAGTACTATCAACGGCACGATTAACGGGATTGTATTTGAAAACGAAAATGCATTGTTTAATCTTCAGGCCAAACTGCTGGAAGGCAGTTTTCAGGAACTCGCCACTACGCCCAATAGCATTGTAATGGGTGTTAATCTTGCTAAAAGACTCAACGTCAAAACAGGGGATCAACTATTACTCACCACCGAAAAAGGCAACAACTTTTATGTCACCGTTGCGGGCATTTTTAAAACCGGTATGTCGGACATTGATAAACAGGAAAGCTATGCCAGTATCAATACCGTGCAGCGTTTCATGGAAGTACCCGCCGCGTATATCACGGACATCAAAATCAAGTTGCATGATATGGAGCTGGCGCCGGCCTTCTGCCAGGAACTGCAAACGAAATACGGATTTCAGGGGTCTGACTGGAGACAGGACAACGCGGCAATCGTTGATGGAGAAGGGTTCCGCAACTTTATGGTATATGGCGTTTCTATCACCATACTGCTGGTAGCTGGGTTTGGCATCTTCAATATTCTTACGATGATGATCTATGAGAAGATGAAAGATATTGCCATCCTCAAAGCCATGGGTTTTTCCAATGGAGATATCCGCCGGGTTTTCCTGATCCAGGCAGTCATTATTGGCACTATCGGTGCATTGCTGGGACTTGTATCCGGCTTTCTGGCCACTTATGCCATCTCACAAATGCCCTACAAAAGTGATGTGATGATTACGATGGATCATTTCCCGGTCAACTATTCTATTGTTTACTACATTAGCGGTTTTTCTTTCGGGATCATCACCACCACACTCGCTGGCTACCTGCCCTCCCGCAAAGCATCCCGCCTGGATCCAATCACCATTTTAAGAGGCTAAACCATGAACCTGATAGAAGTAAGAAATATTAATAAATATTTTCAGCAACCGGCAAAAATGCAGGTGCTGAACGATGTAAGTTTTGATATTGAAAAAGGAAAATTGATTACCATCACCGGCAAATCAGGCAGTGGGAAATCTACCTTACTATACCTGTTATCTACTATGGATACAGATTTCGAAGGAAGTATCCGGATCAACCAGGATGAGATGCGCGGAAAAAGCAATCCCTGGCTGGCCGATTTCAGGAACCATCATATTGGCTTTGTATTCCAGTTTCATTACCTGTT
Organism: Chitinophaga sp. 01L420; assembly: GCF_056399985.1. Taxonomy (NCBI): domain Bacteria; kingdom Pseudomonadati; phylum Bacteroidota; class Chitinophagia; order Chitinophagales; family Chitinophagaceae; genus Chitinophaga; species Chitinophaga sp. 01L420. The sequence continues at coordinate 25,895 of NZ_JBFTSK010000057.1, read as the reverse complement.
GCCTGAGTTTACCGTACTAAAGAATGTGATGCTCCCGGCACTTAAACTGGCTAAATACAGCCGGGAGGAAATAGCAGATCATGCCAATGATTTGCTGAAGCTGCTGGGAGTAGCAGATCAGGGGCATAAACGGGCCTCGCTGCTTTCCGGTGGTCAGCAGCAACGGGTAGCCATTGCCCGGGCGCTCATCAATGAGCCGCTGATTATTATGGGTGATGAACCTACCGGTAATCTCGACAGCTATAATTCGGCCGTAGTATTTGACTTGTTTAAAAAACTGTCGGCAGAGAAAGGACAAACTGTTCTGATGGTAACACACGATGAAGATATTGCCGGCAGATCAGATCAGATCATTCACCTGGTGGATGGGAAGATTGATCATGTGAACTAGCGTCGTGCTATCAAACCATTTTTCGGGATGTTGGTCACTACACCCTTAGCCAGCCACGGAAACCTCGGGCGGCATAGTAAGATTCTGCTCCGTTATGATACACAAAAACGTGGTCATAGCGGCGATCCGAGAACAGGGCGCCCCCGAGTTTTCTAATGGCAGGAGGTGTTATTATCCAGCTGGAGGTTTTTGTATCGAATTTTCCTAATTGCTGCAATTCCTGGTATTGTACTTCTGTTAAAAGTTCAATGCCCATATCGGCTGCCATCTCAACAGCACTATTTTCCGGTTTATGTTCTTTTCTTGACTCCAGTGCTTCATGGTCGTAACAAACACTTCTGCGGCCTTTTGGACTTTCGGCAGAACAATCGTAAAAAATGTATTCATCTGTCTTTTTATCATAACCCACTACATCTGGTTCACCACCGGTTATTTCCATTTCATCGAGTGACCACAGTTTTTCCGGATGCGCTTCCAGCTTTGCCTGTACTTTAGACCAGTCAATACCTTTATGACGGTTCGTGTTTTTCTCAAAGCGGGTCTTCAACACGTTGAGTAGTGCTTGACTTTGTTCAGGTGACAACTTCTTTTTATTGCTTTTCATGTTGTGGATACTTTTATATTGAATCTGGTTAAAGATTTCTACAAAAGAAAGGAATAAAAGGGACTTATTTGTCTGGGGATCATACAAAAATGAAGCAGCCTTCAAATCCTGCGATTGGAAGGCTGGTCTAAATTTACATTGTTTTATGGGAGCTATAAGATGATGTTTCGTACCGGATAAATCATCATTCCGTTCTCAGGCTCTTTATAGGATTAACAATCGCTGCTTTTACAGATTCATAACTAACCGTAAGCCATGCAATACTCAAAGCCGTCAGGGACGCTGTGAAGAATACCAGCCAGCTAACATGTATATGATAGGCAAAGTTAGCCAACCAACTGTTCACCGCGTACCAGGAAAGCGGTACGGCAATCACTATGGCGATGAGAATGAGCCATGTAATATTAATGGACAATAAATAAACCAGGTTAAGAACGGATGCTCCTAATACTTTACGTACACCAATTTCTTTGGTACGCTGCTCAGCCATGAAAGCGGATAAGCCATACAGGCCCAGGCAGGATATAAAGAGGCCCAGGATAGCAAAAAGATTGAAAATGTTGCCCATCTGTTGTTCACCTTTATAGAGGTTAGCTATATCCTGATCAAGAAATTCAAATTTGAAGGGATAGGCAGGGTTGAGCTCTTTGCTTATTGTTGCCAATGCCTGTATGGTTGCGTTGGTTTTACCGGGTAGTGTTCTTATCACCACATACCCGCCAAACTTATTATAGAACAGTACCAATGGTTCTATGGCCTGATGAATCGTTTTAAAGTTAAAGTCTTTTACAACACCAATAATTGTCCCTTTGCTATCCCATAGCGTTAATGGCTTACCTACTGCTGTACTGGCATTTAGGCCCATTAGACTCAGCATTTTTTCGTTCACTATATAGTTGCTGGAATCAGTTTTAAATGCACTTGAGAAACTCCGGCCTGCCAATAGTGGCATCCTGAATGTATGGATAAAATCTTCATTGACAGCCATTACCGGGATAGCCATTTGCGAGTGGGGATCTTTGCCCTGCCAGTCTACGTCAAGTGTCCAGCCTCCCGGGTTGGCAGGCAGGTCGGAGGTAATGGCAAAATCGCTGGTAAGCGGGTTTTGTTTTAATTCATTTTTAAAGGCCTCCTGCTTGTTCCATATATCCCCTTTCATCTGCACATATAAGAGATCGGTCTTCTCGAAGCCGGGGTTCCGGTCTTTGATGAATTTAAGCTGATTGTAAATGACAACTGTACCTACCAGCAAAACGATAGAAACAGTGAATTGAGTTACTACCAAAGCATTGCGGAATAACAAATTGCTGCCCATTGATTTTACATTTCCCTTGAGTACTTTAATAGGATTGAAGCCGGAAAGAAATAAAGCCGGATAGCTGCCGGAGATTAATCCCGTCAACAATGCAATGCCAAAAAGGCTTAACCAGAATTTAGCACTCACCGCAGCAATGGCCAGTTTTCTATCGGCTATTTCATTAAATACCGGAAGGAATAAAAAGACGATCCCGAGTGCAATGGCCAGTGAAATAAGCGAGATTAAGACAGACTCACTTAAGAATTGAAGGATCAGTTGTCCACGTACAGCACCCGCCACTTTACGTAAGCCAATTTCTTTGGCTCTCCGGGCTGAACGTGCGGTAGCCAGATTCATAAAATTGATACAGGCTACTACCAATATTAAAATAGCGATAATAAAGAAGATGTTTACATATTGCGCATTACCGTGTCCTGGCAAATCCCCCAGTCGTTCAGGTGCCAAATGGATGGCGGTGAAGGACTGTAACTGAAACGAGGCCTTGACGTCGGGGCTATGCTGCAGTGCAATTTGATCAATTTGTTTTTCCAGCCTTAATAAATTGGGAGCAGAAGGGTCAAAACTTTTATCTAATTGAACATAGTCGTAAAAACTATAGTTGTTCCAGGTATTATTTTTTAAATCATTATTTGTTCTGGCTAAAGCCGCCATTGGAAAAATAAAGTCAAACTGCAGGTCGGAGTTAGCAGGAATATTAGCCAGCACGCCCGTTACTACTACATTTTCTTTATTGTCTTTTCGTATTACTTTACCAACAGGATCTTCGTTTCCAAAGTATTTGGCTGCCATTTCCCGCGTGATTAAAACGCCATCTACCTGATTTAACGCTGTGGTACGATCGCCTTGCAGCAGGGGAAAGGAAAATACATCCATGAAACTGGGGTCGGCGTAAAACACACGTTTTTCTTCAAATTTTTTGTCTTTTGTTTCCAGTAAGGTAGCAGAGATGGTAGGGGCTAAGCGAACCGTATTTTTAACGACCGGCATTACTGCTTTTAATCCGGCGGGCATGCCTGCCGAACTTGCCGCACTTTTGGAACCATCAAAATCACAAGTGATGCGATATATCTGGTTGGCATTTTTATGGAACCGGTCATAGCTTAATTCATTTTGTACCCAAAGTAAAATGAGGATACTTGATGCCAGGCCAATCGCTAAACCTGTTATGTTAATAGCAGAATAGGCTTTATCCTTTATTATATTTCTGTAAGCCAGTTTAAAATATGTTTTTAACACGTTTTGCTATTTTTATTGATAGATGTTAGCATATGATTTAAAAGTCATGCCATATAAATTAGTTACTGATAATTAATGTATTATGGTTTTATTATTTATGTATACTGTACGGAAACGTTACACCAGGTGTGCGATTTTATGATGCCTGTAGGAAATGACGAAGCCTTCCAACCGCAGGATTTGAAGGCTTCGTCATTGATATATTTATTGATCCACTTCGCGGTTAGCTCAGTTAAATGACTGTCGGAATTCCAACGGAGATTGGCTGGTTTTTATTTTAAATAATTTACTGAAAGATTGCGGATGCTCAAAGCCCAGCTCATAAGCGATCTGACTTACAGGTAAACCAGTTGTGGAAAGCATTTCCTTTGCTTTTTCAATTAATTTTTCATGGATGTGTTGCTGTGCATTCTGACCTGTAAGTGAGCGGAGCATGTCACTTAAGTAACGGGGAGAAAGATGGAGTTGTTCCGCAAGATATTCCACTGTGGGAAGTCCATTTTTTAACGCATGGGCCGTTTCGAAATAATTATTCAGCAAATCTTCCATTTTTGCCAGCAAATCACTGTTCACGGCTTTCCTGGTAATAAATTGTCGCTTGTAAAAACGATTGCTATAATTGAGCAACACCTCAATGTAAGATATGATTACGTCCTGGCTAAAATCATCAATCGGATTTTCGAGTTCCGCAGAGATATGCCCAAGTATAGCCAGGATGGAGACTTTCTCCTTTTCAGAAAGGTGAAGGGCTTCATTGGCTTCGTAAGAAAAGAAGCCGTAGTTTTTGATGTTTTTTCCTAACGGATAATTACGAATAAAATCGGGATGGATGAGCAGGGTAACGCCATAAAATTCGGTATCGCTTACAATGGAAATAACCTGATGAGGGGCAGTGAACACCAGACCGCCCTCATCGTAGTCGTAATAACCTTGTCCATATCCGATTCTGCCCTTCAATAATTTTTTAAATGATATTTTGAAAAAACTGAGTAAAAACGTTTCCGGCAACTGTTGTATCTCCACGGCTATTTTTGTATTGTCAACGATACTGATCAACGGATGCAGCGGGCTGGGCAAACCTAACATCCGGTGTAGCGTGCTGATAGCATCAATTTTAAATGGAGGAGGTGTGGTTTTTTTCATCTTCCGGATTTATGTGTTTACAAACCTAATACATTTTGACCCATCTCTATTCTGAAAGCTTCACTTCCTACTTCGAGCCGTCTTGTATACAGGGATTTGGCATCTTCACCGGCCACATAACGGACCTGGTTTTTACCATCGGTGGCAGCTTCGTACACTACGGCTGCTATTTGTGCTGCCGATGAAAATTCCTCCGGTTTAAAAACTGCCCAAAGTTTCTTATTAGCGTCTTCATACGCAGGGTGGGAAGGTGCATCAATAGATCTGCCCATGAAGTCGGTCGCAATGCCTCCTGGCGCTACTGTTTTTACCGCAACATTAAACAGGCCCATTTCAAAGGAGAGGCTTTCACTCCAGCCTTCCAGGGCAAACTTTGTAGCGTGATATACCGAACCGAGCGGGAAGGCAAATAAGCCGCCCATGGAGGTGGTGGTAATAAACATACCGCTTTTTCTTTGTCTGAAATAAGGGATGAACGCCTGGGTTACCCGAAGTACTCCCAACAGGTTCGTATTTAATTGCTTTACAAGTTGTTCATCATTAATGGCTTCCATAGCCCCTACGAGACCATAACCGGCATTGTTGAATACTACATCCACGCCTTGCTGAATGGCTTGTTGCACGGTAGTGCCGATCTGCTCCGGATTGGTAACATCCAATGGTAACAAGGTGACATTCTTCAGTTGCGAGAGTTCTGTTTCTTTTTCCGGATTACGCATAGTGGCAATTACTGCCCAACCTTTTTCCTGGAATAATTTAGCGGTGGCTTTGCCTAAACCGGTAGAGGCACCGGTTATAAAAATTGTCTTCATATTGTTTCATGTTTTACAATACAAAAGTCGGCCGGATATAACTATGCCACGTTGCCATAATGCAGATAGTTGTAGCCAAAATGACGAAGCCAATTATCCCGCTTAATAGTAGCTGTTTTATAAGATTTTATTGAATGAGACCAACGTCTACCTGTTTGCAGGTATAAAAAATAACCTGTTTCAAGGTATTGGTGCAATGGGGAACAATTCATTATTTTGTAATCAGTGTAACCCGGCAGTGTATTGGTCAGTTTGAAAGCGTTTCCTGATCGTTAGATGTTTACTGATGTGGTGCTGATGTATGGCAGTGACATCAGTTAATTTCATCATCCACGTCAATGAAACAGGAGCAGGTGCTGCTCTTTTGATAACCCAATATTACTATTTATGAAAAAGAGAATTCCCAAAAGATTAAATCTTTCCGCCATCAGAATTGCCACCCTTCAACAGCCAGTACAACTGGAGGCGAAAGGAGCGATGGCTACTTTGTTGTGTACAAAACAAATTACGGCCTGTAACATCAGCGGGTGCTGTTAGCCTCCCTGTTTTTAAATGAAAACGTTATAATCTGTATCTCATCTAAAACTCCTCATTATGAAAAGAAAAAAAATCAATTTAGACAGAAAGCTCTTCCTTCAAAAATCTTCTATCGTTGAGTTAAATGGAATGGAGCAACATCAGTTAAGAGGTGGTGCCGGCGGCGCTACCGGAACAAATTGCCCCGGAGGAACGCGGTTGATCACAGACTGCCTGGCTACCAGCCCGTCTCCACGCCAGCCTTGCAATATTTGCGGTTAAATTGATTCTGTACATCAGAGATATGCTTTATGTTCTCACAGGCAAGCACATACGCCGCACATTTCAGTGCGGTGTATGTGCTTGTTTTTATATTATTGAGCCAGGGAGAAAGATGCATACAATACGATAGGTGCACTTTTACGGCAATATTGAAACTTTTTACTGATAGAAGATTTTCGGCATCAATGAACTGACTGTTTATTGGGGCGTAGTCACTCTTTCACTTGTATTTATATTCCAGATTCAATCCAAAAGCCAGACTATCGAAAGTTATGTGCTCAGATCTCTCCTACAGTATTTGATATAAGAAATAATGTTTATCTGATGGATAATTTACTTTCTGTTAAGGAAATATTATTTCTTTTAAATACCTTTAAATTTCCTTTAAGGAAACATTAATTTCGTTTAGGGAAATTTAATTGCCATATTTATGGAAGGAAAACGAATAGATACGGATATCAAAGGAGAAATATTTAAAGGGCAATTGGCTTTATTTAATGGCCCGGGACAGGCATTCGAGCTGAAGGAGTTTAAGGTGAGGCCATTGCAACCCGGGGAGTTGTTAGTAAAGAATGTATATACCACTATTTGTGGTAGCGACCTGCATACCTTTTGCGGCTTAAGAAATGAGCCTTCTCCTACTGTACTCGGACATGAAATAGTGGGGGAAGTAATAGCGCTGCATCCGGCGCATGCCGGTTTTGACCTGCGTGGTAAACAAATACAGCGGGGTGATCGTATTACCTGGACTGTTTTCTCAAGTAATCCTCAATCTACCAACTCGTTACGGGGGATCCCGCAAAAAGGGGATGACCTTTTTAAATACGGGCATGTGCTGGTGGAAGAACCGGAAGTATTTCACGGAGGATTAGGGACCTATTGTATTATTAAGGCAAATACCGGCATTATTAAGCTACCGGAGAGCATTCCTTTGTCAATTGCCGCTACATTGAACTGTTCGGTGTCCACAGTGGCCGGTGCGTTGAGAATGGCCGGCGATATCAAGGATAAACATGTGCTGATTACGGGCATGGGGCATCTGGGTATTACCTGCGCTGCCATGTGTCGTGAGGCAGGAGCAGAATGGATCGGCGCTGCCGATATTGCTGCAAGAAGACTGGATGAAGCATTGGGCTTTGGCGCCGATGAAGTATTTAATATGAACGGTGATAATTCAAAGCTGCTGTCGGTACTGCAGGAAAGAACAAACGGGAAAGGTATTGATGTGGTGTTTGATATGAGTGGCTCTCCGGCTGCCATGGAGTTTGGTATTAACAGTCTTGGAATAGGCGGGTGTGCCGTATTAATAGGCGCGGTATTTAACACCAGGCCTCTACACATTGATCCGGAAAGAGTGATCCGGCATCTGCTCACGATTAAAGGATTGCATAATTATAACTTTGACGATTTCAAATACGCTTTTGATTTTATGGAACGTAACTGGGAAAAATATCCTTTCAGTACAGTCGTAGAAAAAGAGTTTTCCCTTGAAAAGGTAGAGGAAGCATTCGAATATGCCATTGTACAAAAGCCTTTAAGGGTAGGTATTAAATTATAGCATAGCGGCCATTACAAAATGCTCATCTGAAAGCACTAATGCCTGTCATCAACTCTTAACCTATTCCATGAAAAAAAGCCGCTGGCCTGCTTGCAGGTCATGCGGCTTTTACCTGAATCATCATTATTTAAAAATCTCCGTAACAGGTTTGCCGATCCATACCTGCGGAATAACGAGTCTGAATAAACGTGCAATAGTGGCTGCTGTATCGAATGTCATAATGCTGCTCTTTACTTCATGGTTTTGCCGGATGCCCGGGCCTTTCACGATCCAGGGGATCTCCATTTCATTCATGGATATGGAGCCGTGTCCTTTATTGATGCCTCCATGGTCAGCAGTAAAGATCACTACGGTGTTCTTTTCCATGCCTGCCTCCCGGATGCTTTGCAGGATTTCTGCCACATGTGCATCTGTACGTTCTATAGCTGCGTAATAGGCGGGGGTGCCATGCCCTACAGTATGGCCTACACTGTCTACGTCATGAAAGTGGATAAACAGAAAGTCAGGTTTTGCCTGTTTGATATAGGAAGTGGCAGCAGCGCTTACCGCGGAATCTCCATCGCAGTTTTGATCTTTGTTCACGGCTGCCTTTGGGAAAAGGTAACCGATGCCTTCCCATTCGTAGATCACGCCTATTTCACTGTGAGGCTGGGCTTTTCTTAAAAGACTGTAAACACTGGGAAACATATTGTATTCATCCAGTATGCGTGCGGGTAAGTCGGGTTTTTTGCTGCCCCAGGTGGTGTAGCCATGTAATTCAGGTCCCGCGCCCATTACCATAGAGGCCCAGTTGGGGGCACTGGAGGATGGTAATACGGTTCTGGCATGTAAACTCCAGGATCCTTGCTGCATCAGGGCCCTGAGCGTTGGCACTTTAGCTTGCTGAAAGGCATAGGCACCAAATCCATCTGTGCCGATTAAAATGATGTGTTGCGGCTTTTTTTGCGCCTGTGCATACTGGATAAAGAGTAAAGCACATAAAAGCATCATTGTTTTACTGATACGAAGAAGAGACATCTGCAAAGTTTCTTCAAATATATTTACTTTAAGGAAAAATAATTTCCTTAAAGTAAATATATTTGAAATTATTTCCGGAGTTCTCCAAAGAAGTACATCACCAGCAACCTGCAGGTAATGTTTTGCTGATTGATGGGGACATGGCCGATACTACCGTCAAAAAACAGGGCATCTCCTTCCGACAGGTCAAACGTTTTATCTTCCAGCTGGTACTGCAGGGGGCCGTTGAGTACATACACAAACTCATAGGCTGCCGTGGTTACCGGGCCACGCTGGGAACCCGGACTTAAAGTGAGCAATGAAATTTGAAAAGCACCGCCGTCAAAAGTAGATTCCAATACCGACTGGTACTGAAATCCAATGGCGCCTTCCTCTTTTTCATAAGTAGAGAAACCATCTTTCGGCAGGTATACGTATCCGGGAAAGTCGCTTTCTGCACTCAGCTCGGAAAAGAAAATTTCGGGGGTAATGCCGAGCTTCTGGATGATCGTAAACAGGGTAGGGATGGTTGGCAACATACGCCCATTCTCGATTTTGGACAACAATGCCGATTTTATGCCAGTAACACCGGAAAGGTCCAGTAATTTCAAGCCTTTTTCCTTGCGATACTTTCTGATAAGGCCTCCGATTCTATGGTAAACCAACTGGCCGCCACTAACTGGTTCCTGGTTCATGAACTTAACGATTTATTAAAACTAGATACTGTAAATTAACTAATAAGAAATTTAATTTCGTGTAAGGAAATAAATTATTCCCTACATAAACGAAAAACGAAAGTTAGATAATTCCTCATTAAGCCCGCTTAAATTGTAGGGGGTGCTTTAAATCTGCTCAGATAATGATTACAGGTGTTGCTCAGGAAATAAAAAGGCAGCGTTGGAAAATGTTGCTGGTTACCATGTTCTGTTATCTTTTCTTTTATACGGGCCGGCACAATTTCGGCTGGGCAGCCCACCAGCTCGCGGATACCCTCCATATTTCCTACGAAAGGGTAGGTTGGATCAGTTTCGCCATGTTGGTGAGCTATGCGCTGGGACAATTGATAAACGGCAACCTGGCCGACCGGTTTAGTCCCAAACACATGATTACTGCAGGAGGATTATTGTCTGTGGCCGCCAATGTGCTGATCAGCTGGTCGAACTCTTTTGTGGTGATCCTGATTTTATGGAGCCTGAACGGGTATTTTCAGTCTATGGCCTGGGCTTCCGGCAGCAGGATTATTTCAAACTGGTGGAGTAGTGGTAACAGAGGCCTGGCCTTTGGTCTTTACACCATGGCAGCAGGACTATCTTCCGTGCTCACCTACCTGATGTCCATTTTACTGGTACACGAAAGTTGGCGTAACCTGTTCCGTATCCCGGTACTTTTTCTTGCAGTAGCCGTGATCATATTTTTTCTGATAGTGAAAAATGGACCTGATACCGTAAGTTCTCCCGGAAACGTATCAACGCAAAAGCCAGGCTGGAAAGAAGCTTACCGTAAAGTATTGAGTAACCGGCGATTCCTGGTAGTATGTCTCGCACTTGGATTTCAAAGCATGGCCAGGTATGCACTTATATTCTGGTTACCGCTTTACTTCCTGGGCACCGGAGTTGAAACCGCCAATTCCCAGGTTTGGATAAGCCTGTTACTACCTATTGGCATGGCTACCGGCGCTATTTCATTTGGCTTCCTGTCTGACTGGTTGTTCCGGTCCAACCGTGTTGTGTCCATCAGCTTTGGTATGGCCGTCTGCAGTGTGCTGTCTGCCGCTATTTATTTCGTCAATGTAAAAAGCGGTATCACGATAGCCCTACTGGTGTTTCTTGCAGGCTTCTTTGCATATGGTCCGCAGGCTAATTTCTGGCCGCTGGCGCCGGAGTTACTGGGTCAGGCATATGTAGGCACTGGTACTGGTATCATGAACATGGTAGCATATGTATTTGCTGCCGTAGGAGAGCCTCTTATGGGGAAATTTATTGACGCAACAGGTAACAAAGCCGTGATTTTTATCATCGTCACCGTTATTGCTTTGCTGAGTGCATTAACGATATTATTTACCTCCGCCTTTGCACCCACAAAGGTGGAAGAAGATCAACTGGCAATTTAGTCTTCCTGTAATGCTTTTTTTAATTCCACATCTTCTTTTGTCAGCAAATCAAAAACTGTTGTTCCATCACCATTTGGAATATTTTTGTCTGCGCCAGATTGAAGTAAGATGTTGATGCATTCCAAAGTGGCAGGTATACTATTGGAGCCGCCATTTTTTAGTCCATGAACGGCCCAGAAGAGAGGTGTCGATTTAAAGTCTATACATTTCTTATTAATTTCTGCTTCTGCGCCCTGGTCTATTAATTTCCTGACAACTTTACTTCTTCCGCACCATGCTGCCCAATGTAATGCAGTGCCTCCATGACAGCCTGCATGATGTATATTGGCTCCGTTATCTATATAAAAAATGGCCACCTGGTCGGCATTCAGGCTCGCTGCGGCAGTAAGTGGTGTATCGTTTTTTTCTATCAGGCCATCCCCATTAATGTTTGCGCCATATTTTAAAAATATTTTAGCCATTTCAATGGCTTCTTCGTCTGAAAATTTTCCGGAAAAAACGCCGTCACAAAGCCGGTGCAAAGGATGAGCTTTTGTGGTGTTCACCTCATCATAAGGAATACCTTCATTGGCAAGCTGTGGATTGTTTGACAGTGCGGCTTCAATGCCTTTGTAGTCTTTATTGTCTATGAGATTTTTCATTTCTTTTGGGTTTCAATTTTCAGGTAAAATAAAGGTATGTAATTTTCATTTCCTGATAAAGATGTGGTAAGTATATTGATGATGTTTGCGTGGTTGTTTTAGTATATTTGAATGAGACAAATTTATACCTTTACCTCTTCACACGGTGATTTCTTATGAAATCCCCCAAATTTTAGTAAATGATTTTAAGAAAGGCAGACATTTCAGAAGTTCCTGTTATCTGGGATATTTTACAGCAGGCAATAGCACAAAGAAAGGAAGACGGTAGTACCCAATGGCAGGATGGTTACCCTAATGAACAAACCGTAAGAGATGATATAAAAAATGGCTATGGTTATGTGGTGGTTGATAATGACTCTATTCTCGCCTACGCAGCTATTATTTTTGATATAGAACCCGCCTACCAGGATATTGAAGGGAAATGGCTGACGGACGGTGATTACGTTGTAGTACACCGGGTAGCTACATCGGGTTTGGCAAAGGGAAAAGGGATTGCTACAAAGTTATTTGAAATGATAGAAACTTTGAGCATGGAGCAAAATGTGTATAGTATTAAGGTAGATACCAATTTTGATAATGTTCCCATGCTACGAATATTGGACAAACTGAATTACACCTATTGTGGTGAAGTATATTTCAGGGGTGCTGCCCGAAAGGCTTTTGAGAAAGTGTTAGGCTAGCCGGCATGCTGGCTTAAACCGGACGTGTCATCATTTCCGGTATTGCCCACCTGGGTTTAGGGATGTTCATCGTAATTTGGGTATCTGTTGTTGGGTCATAGCTTAATACTTCGGGGTACTCATTAGTGTTTACTTTTTCAATAATTTCTGCAAGCAGATCACTTGTTTCATACCACATATAGGCGTAGGTCATAAGTTTCCAAAAAAGCATTACCGCAATTCCTTTGTCACATAGCCGGCTGTTAAGTATTAGTTTTGCTTTGTCAGGGGTTTTAATGAATGATGCAATATTGAATAGTTCTAAAGTATTATCGCATCGTTTAATCTTATTTTCCAGCTGCTGAAGCAACCAACTATCTACTTCCTTCTTCTCGTAGTAAATATAAGTTTCTTCACCTTTTGTTGCCAGCTTCATGAATGCAGGTACCTGAAGTGCAGGAAATCCATTGACCGTTACCGGGTCAAAATGTATATCAGTCTTTTTGTAAACACCCTTTGTGAAATATTCGAGGATTGTTTTGATTAATTGGAACGCCTGATTTTCGTGTATATTTCCAAATGTGAACGTTAATTTATACCTGGTAAACTCGCGGGGTTGTGCCAACCAGAAAAGCATTAAGGCAGTTGCTTCGCTGCATTGTTCACTTTCAGCCACCCATTGCAGCACGTCCACGCCATCATCCCAGTTATGCTGTTCCGCTAAGTAGTGAAGCTCTTCCGGTGTTGTAAGCTGGTTGAATTTTTCTTTACTGATTTGATTCCCAATTCCCTCATAGAAATTTTCGTCAATAAATTGTTTCCGGGTTGGTGATAAGCTATTCATACCAGTTTGATTGGATTAGCGGTGCATGAATGTGCAAATATTCATATATGCGTTACATTGATGGGAAGATGAGATGATGCAGGGAGGAAGCACTACCACTTATTTTTCATAAATAAGCTGTACCACGCCGGACTTAAATACATTTGTTGCTGTTAATTTCAGCTGAAGCCGATCTTGCAGATTTTCAAATAGTGGCTTTCCTTTTCCCAGGGCGACAGGATGTACAGATATCCTGTAAATATCAATCAGATCAAATTGGATGAATGTTTCAATCAGTCTGGCGCCGCCATACAGCCAGATATCTTTTCCTGCCTGTTGCCTGATGTTATGAATGCTATTGATAATATCTGTACTAATGAATTCAGCATTGTTATCTTGTCTGTGCTGGCCGGAAAAAACAACTTTTCTCTTTGAATGAACACCTTTCCAAATCGCTTTTTCTGTTTCGTCTGCGCCTGCATCGGGTTGGAAATTGCCCCATGCATCGTAGCTTATTCTCCCATAGAATATAGTATCAACTGTTTCAATGAATCCTGCCAAGTCCATATCATCATCCATGATGCACCAATCAATTTCGCCGTTTGGTCCTTCGATAAATCCGTCAAGGGTGGTGGCGAGGTCTAAAATTATTCGTCTCATATCCGGGTTTTAGAAAAGTAAAGATATCTTTCGCTTTTCAAATTATTTAAAAAAAATCAAAGCATCTTTACCAGGTTTCCAAGTTGTTTTAATTTCGACTTTATTTCTGTTGACCAGGGTAGGCCGATGCAGAGTCGCATACAATTCTCAAATTGATTTTGCAGGGTAAACATTCGTCCGGGTGAAATGCTGATACGTTGTTTAATGGCCAGATCGTATAGTTCTGCCGTATCAATTCCCTTGTTAAATTCCACCCAGATAGAAAGGCCGCCCTGAGGTCTGCTTGTTTTGGTTCCTTCCGGAAAATACTGGGCTATTGTATGAACATAATTTTGATAATTATCCTGTAAAGTTCGCCGAAGGTGACGGAGATGATTGTCATACTTACCTGTGGCAAGGAAATTGGCTACTGCTTCCTGCATGATGGAAGGGGAGGATATGGAATGCATCAGTTTTAGTTTCAGCAACTTTTCCTTGTATTTGCCGGGAGCTGTCCATCCTACACGATAGCCTGGTGCCAGGGTTTTGGAGATAGAACTGCACCATAAAACATTTCCTTCTTCGTCAAATGATTTACAGCATTTCGGACGTAGCGGACCGAAATAGAGGTCGCCATATATATCATCTTCAATGAGCGGAATATTATGTTTCGACAAAAGCGCAACTATCTCTTTTTTGCTTTCGTCTGGAATACAGCCCCCCAGCGGAGTATTGAAGTTGGGGACCAATAGGCAAAGATTGATTTTTGGAATCGCTTTTTTTAAGGCATCTATCTCTATGCCTGTAATCGGGTGTGTGGGTAATTCCAGTACTTTAAATCCGAGGCTTATGGCCAGCCGGAGTGTGCCGGGATAAGCAGGACTTTCTACTGCAATGGTGTCTCCCGGCTTGCCCACTGCCATCAGGCAAAAAGAGAGTGCATTCATTCCTCCGTTGGTAGTGACCAGATCGTTTTCATGGAGGTTGCCTCCCCATGTCAGGGAGCGGACAGCAATCATTCTCCGCAATTTTGCATTGCCCTGCAAAGGCTCATATGCAGTGCCACCATCTCTGAGCTCCCGTGTAGCCTGTATGATTTCTTTTTTCAATTTTGCCAGGGGGAGTAAATCTCCGGAGGCAACTCCAACGGAAAAAAGGGTGAGGTCATTGTTTCCCATATTAGCATACACCTTACTGATTAATTCATCCGGTTCATTGTTTTTAGCTGACGATGATGGCCGGCTGACTTCCGGGAGGGGCAGTTTCAGGTAGGGTAGCCGGCTTACAAAATAGCCCGACTGCGGTTTTGCGTCAATGAGTGATTGCGCTTCCAGTTCCYGGAATACTCTCCTGGCGGTGTTCATGCTGATAGCATGTTTATCGCATAGCATTCTTACAGAAGGCAGCCTGTCACCGGATTTTAAAACACCTCTTCTGATCTGGCCGGCAATTCCGTTTGCTATTTCATTATACAGAAAATCTTTACCCATGTTGCAAATATAACTGTGTCCATCGAAATACATAAAACTGGGACTGTGCTTATTGGGTCTTTTGCGCTTCTTTTGCATATAAATTAAAAGGCATCACAACATAATGGGCAGGCATCAATCATTCCCGGATAAATCAACGGGAAACAGTCGTAGTGGTTGGATAAATGGATTCATAGGGGTACTGATATTCAGTGGTTCTTTGCCAGCTACAAGAATGGCGGTACTCGTACTTTCCCCGGTATTTGTAACAGTAGCCCGGGCTGCTATTGCGGGCTTGATTGCGCTTTGCATGCTACTGATTTTAAAAGAAAAGCGACCGGGCAGAAGACAAATTTTTCCCTTGGTTACCGTAGCAATGGGAGTAGTAGTGGGATTCCCGCTGCTGACAGCGCTGGCCCTGCGATATGTAACATCTGCACATTCCATCGTGTTTCTCGGCATGTTACCACTTTGCACTGCCATATTTGGGGTAATACGTGGAGGAGAACGTCCTCGTCCGGCATTCTGGTTGTTTTCCATTTTAGGAAGTCTGCTTGTTATTGGTTACGCGATTGCCCAGGGGCTTTCCGCATCGCCTGTTGGTGATATCCTGATGTTGATGGCTGTTATCATGGCGGGCCTTGGCTATGCAGAAGGAGCAAAGCTTTCAAAAACATTGGGAGGATGGCAGGTGATCTGCTGGGCCTTGGTGCTGTCGTTGCCTTTTATGGCTCCATTAACGTATTACTTTCTTCCATTGTCATTCGCTGGAATTGGTGTGCCGATCTGGATTTGTATGGGATATATTTCTGTATTCAGTATGCTGATTGGTTTTATATTCTGGTATCGCGGGCTGGTACAGGGTGGCATTGCTGCTGTGAGCCAGTTACAACTATTGCAACCATTTTTTGGATTAACCCTGGCGGCTACTTTACTTCATGAACAGGTAAGCATTGGGATGCTGGGTGTTACGGTGGGTGTTATTCTATGTGTGGCCGGGTCAAAGAAATTTGCGAGGTAACAGGAATAATATTGCTTTTTGCCGGTGCCTGGCAGCGCTTTCGCGCTGCTGGCTCCCGGGAGAGAAGTACAAAGAAACAATGAAGCGTTAATTATTTATCATGATCATACGAGTTGAATTTCTAAGGTTTCTCCTTCCTGCAAACGTATAGGTTGGGAGAAGATGATGCTGATGTCTTTGCCGGATGATTGTAGTGAGGCTTTGAGCTTCTTTCCGGCAAGCGTAGCGGTGAGGGTAGTACCCACGGCAGCGAGACTCAGTGTCTTAAGCTGTAATGATCCATAACGCAGCGTAATACTACAACGGGTACCACCTTTATCTGCTTGTTGCTGAAAGGTGCCCCAGCCTTCTGCCGCAGTGAAAGGTGCTTTGAACTGCGCTCTTCCCCAGGCAGGGGCAAATCGCAGGTAGCCTTTGGGTCCATGATATTCAAAACCACATGCGGTGATGAATGTGCCGTAACTGGCCATAGCACGCGCATAGTGGTCACTGCATTCTATTTCATTAAAAGGATTTCGTTTAGCGGCGTGGTAGCGGTCGTGGATGGCATGAGTGAGTACCAGTGCCTCATCTGTCATTTCTTCTGCCATCATATGACTGGCCACCTGGTGTTCGAATCCCGACATGCACTCATGGAAATATCCCAATTGCCAGGAAGCATTTTCTCCATATGGTTTCGGTTCGTTGTGGGGGTTAGAGTTCATGATCATGCCCCCTTCTCCTTCCAATGCATAAGGACGGCCGCCAAGGTGCGTTTTGATATACGGGCCTACATCTGTGGTGAAATTATATTTCCACAAGGAGCACAGTGCTGTGCGTGTCTGCTCCTGGTCCCATAGTCTGCCGAGTCCTGCCTGGAATGCCCAGCTTTGTCCATATACCTGGTCAATATGGCAAGTGTTATAGGAGCCCAGTTTTGTCCGGCCCTGTATCTGATCGGGACGGTGAATAAAATATTCGCCGTTGAAAAGATGTTTTGACATGTTGCTGCATCCCTTTGCTACGTATTCCTTACAGCGTGCGGCGAAGTCGTTATCTTTCATTTCCCTGGCCATATATTCTCCGGCGCGTGCGGCAGCGATACACAGACCAACGATCCAGGCGATTTCTCCTTCCCATACTGCGTCGAGTGTATTTTCCATTGGGGTATCCGTCATGCCATCACCATTTTTATCCTGTGCCAGCATAAAGGTTACTGCTTTTTTTATCTGTGTCCAGTTTTGGCGAAGAAACTGATCGTTCGCGCTCATCTGGTGTTCGCGGTAGATCCGGAGGATGGTGCCAGCCTGTCCGTCAATGGCGGGGCGGGATTCATATTCGGCGCGGAAAATGATGCCGCCATCTTCCTGCATGGCGATACCGAGATCGGTGCGTTGTCGCGTATCGCTTTCCAGTGAGGGGAATATGCGGCCCATTGCCTGTGCATATTGCCACACATGTGTGCAGGTACCTTCGCAGGCATTAACGCCTTCCCATCCCCAGAAACGACCGTTTGCAAAACGGTAGGTATTGGCGGTAGCGAGTGTGCCGATATTCAGGAACGTACGCTCCAGGAACCAATAGGGAAGAGAAGCGTCATAATAGGTTTCATGCCAGCGTAGCGTATGCCCCCAGAGTGCTTTAAATTGAGGTGCAATGTAATCTGCTACGGCTGCAGCATCAGCGAAGCGGCTGGCGTAATGATAACCGGCAGCAGCTTCTTTCAGCCTTCCTACTTTCTTTAACGGATGGTTAAAATGCCAGGTCAATACAAATTGCGCCTGTAATGTTTCGCCTGCAGCCAGTTGTTGTTGAGGACTTGCCAGGGAGGCCACCAGCTTTTCTTCTGCCTTCGCTGTTGCGTTTTCGTTGCGCGCAGTGAAGAAAGGCTTCTGTACGGGCCAGGGGCTTGCGTTGGCATTGGCGATGGCACCGTTGCCAAGGTATAAAATACCCGTGCTGCCTTGGTCCGGGTGGTCAACTTTTTCATCAACAGGCTGGAAGGAGGAAAGAATCTTCGTATAACCTATGCCGTTATATGCGGTATTCAACTTTTCGCCTTCGCCTTTTTTTGCAGTGATTTTCCTGGCGCCGTTTTCTAACCAGCCAGCAACCGCGGCAACAACGGGTTGTCCGGAAATATTCTTTATACTGATATCGAATACGGTGGCAGGCATACCGCTGTTATCCGCATCCAGTGGAATGAAAATGCCGCCTGCCCGTAGCGTTACTTCCACCGGAAAACTGTGGTGACGATAACGCACAGTGGCTACCGGATAGGTGGCCTCAAAACTCACTTCTTCCCAATCATCTTCCTTCAGCTGAAGCACCTGCGTTTTACCCCCGGTTTCCACGAGAATAGCAAAGCCCTGGTCCAGCACCCGGTGATTGGCTGCCAGTGCGGGCTCTACGTAGCTGGCGCCATCTCTGTTGTGTATCTGTCTTTCAGAAACTCCATCATTCCAGAGAACTGTTTTCGGATCAATGCCTTCCCGTTCATCGTTGAAGATGCTCCAGAGCCATAAGCGGCCATCGCCGCCGAGGTACACCGTACCGGTATGCAATCCGCCTGCGGGCATACCGATGTAACGCAGCTCATTCTTCGCCTTGGTATATAACGTAGGCTGGCCGCGTTCATAAAGGGTCTGAACCAAGGAGGGATCGAGTTGCTTGTCTGCCGGAATATTGTGTTGTGGCAGCAGTACACCGGAATACGTTTTCTTGTCTCCGGCCAGCCCGGATAACCGCAGACTGAATATGCCCGCGGCCACCAGACCTGTTTGGCGAATAAATTGCCTCCTTTCCATAATGTATAAATATTAGCGGAATCCATATTGGCTTCCGTCATTCGTAATTAATCTTTAGGTAGCCAGTAATTAAATCCTTTACTCTTTACCTGGGCCCAGCTGAGCGGAGAGAATTGTCCGCCACGTACTACATCCAGTGTGAAATCAGCGCTTTCAAAGGTCAGTACATCTGTATAGTCCTGACCGATTACATTCTTATAATGAACCGTCAACGTTTTGAGCCGGGGATCATAAAAATTATCGTCACTTGCCTGTTGCACTGTTGAATACGCAAATGTTTGTGAGGGGAAGTTGGTGTTACCGGAGAGGACAGGTTCCACCCTGTAAATTCCGAAGTCCTTGTCAACAAGACTGAGCACATTATACATCCAGCCGGCGCCGTGCAAACCGAACACCTCAAAGCTCCAGGCACTTGTGCCCCAGATGATGTATTTATCTTTGAGCAGGGGATCATCTGTGATGCTCATCGGTGTAATGAATTTATATTTCCTGGTTCTTCCATCCGGATTGTTCTCTGCCACATTGCTGGCCAGCTGTACAGAGAAGTATCTTCCCATAGGGATTTTGGGAATTGGAAATCCTGACCAGTTAACGGTTTTGTCTTGTGTAACCAGGAGACCTGCAATCATGAACTGCGTATATTGTCTGCTCAGTGGTATCTTGTCGGCGCGCACTATCTTCAACGGAAAGGCAAAGTCCTCGTAGTCTTTCATTTTCGCTCTTTCGATGGGTACATCAAAAATCAGGGAGGCAGAAGAAGTCCCTTTTTTGATATCGACTACAAAGCCTTTTTCTTTTTCGTTATAAGGAATGTTGGGTGTAAAGGCGGAAGGATCAGGAATCTTCTTCGTTGTATTTTTCAGGATATTATAGTCTTCCAATATTTCCTGATCAAAATCAACGACAATCTGGTAATCCTGGGAGGCAGGCAGTGATCCGCCAATGCCCACTTTGAATTTTACCTGTGCAACAAAAGTTTTTGTGTCAATGATGGTATCTGAATCATACTGGGCATTTTTATACTTTAGAGTATCTACGAAGGTATGTGCCGGCAGATCGGATATTTCCCTTTCTGTAGCGGATGTGGACGCAGCAGAAATGATGTAGGCTTCCTGCCTGTAGAACTCTTTGTTTTCGTAGTCTGGTTTACCGCAGCTGCCCAATGCTGTAATAGCAAGTGTGATGAAAAATATACTATAATTGCGTTTCATGATATTTGATTTTAAATGACCTACCATCCCGGATTTTGTGAAAGTGTACCCCAATAGTTTGCCACCTCCTGGAAAGGAATGGGTAAAAAATAGTTTTTGGGTCTGAAGACATATCCATCGATTACTGCCCTGTCGTAGAAGCTGCCATCTGCAGCCATAAAATTGCATCCGTAAACAAGTCCGCTCATACCCAGACTATTGCCCCAGGAGTCACGGGTTGTTTTACCTGCATCCTTCCAACGGCGTGAATCAAAATACCGTTTCGCTTCAAATGCAAGTTCTACATACCTTTCCCGTTTAATCCGTTCCCGCATCACTTCGCGGCTGGCAGGAGCATATCCTGGCAATCCGGCGCGGAACCTTACCAGGTTCAGGTATTTTATCACATCTGCATCTCCGGGAGTGAATTCGTTCAGTGCTTCTGCGTAGGAAAGATAGATTTCAGCCAGACGTACTACATGATAAGGTTTGTCATAGCTGCCACCTGCTTTCTGGTCATCATCCGATACCCATTTTACGATCGGATAACCGGATCGGGTAGAAGGCCTGTCTGATTGCAGGAAGCCATCCAGTGCATTGGCTTTGTAATCGGCGTAGTATAAGGTGCCATTATTCTGTTGGTATCCGCGTCCGATAAATCCGATGGTAGCATAAAAACGCGCTTCCCGGTTCAGGCAGCGGTTAGGCACTTTCGCATTTGTATTTGACAGATTAAAGCCGGTAATGATGGGGGTATTGGCATCTTTGCCAGACCCGGTGATATACAAATTATCACCGCTTTCAGCAACGCCGATGTCGTTATACAATTTCCTGTTTTCCTCATCAATAGTAGCACCGTTGTTCATGAAGAAGGCATCTACCAGTTTTTGTGTAGCGGCTACCCTGGCTGTGTACTGCGCACCTTCGCCATTATTATAATTCCTGGGGAATCCAAGAACAGAAAGATTGAAGGTTTGGTCGGGTAAGTTAACCATCCAGATCGCTTCTTTATTCCAGTATGATTTGCCACCACTAAACAGTCCTTTAAAGGAGCGATAGGGATCAATGCCGGCTGGTCCATTAGGCCATGCTACATTGTTTCCGGGGAAGTTGCCAAGAGGAACGGTAATATTACCACTGTTGGCGGGAACGGTGTACAGCTCGAATTTTCCCAGGTCAATAATTGCTTTGGCGGCATCAGCTGCTTTCTTCCATTTCAGTGGGTCAGTAGTAGTAGAGAAGTATGCTTTCCCTTTGGGATCCTTGAAGTTGCTGTAATCCGGGTTACCATTGACCAGTGGACTGGCGTCCCATAACAATACCCTGGCTTTGATGGCCATGGCTGCTTCACGGGAGGGACGGCCCATTTCAGAGGTCAGCACATCTTCTTTCACCGGCAACAATTTAATACAGGAGTCCAGTTCTGACACAATGAAGTTGACACATTCTTCCTCGGTATTTCTGTTAGTGGGCAACAGCTCTGTGTTGGAATAATCTACTGTTTTGCTGACAATGGGAAAAGGCCCGTATAACTCCAGCATTTGCGAGTAGTAAAATGCGCGCAGGAACCTGGCATCGGCGGCATATCCTTCCACTTCGCCCGTTACCAGCAGTTTGTCGCTTGCTTTGTGGTAATTCTCCAGGAAAAGATTGCAGGTTCGGATAGCTCTGTAATAACTTCCCCAGAAGCCATAGATAGGATTATCGGAACTGAATTTGCCCTGGGCAAAAATGAGATTGGAGTAATTATCCAATCCTGCATGGCCTTCATCGTAGTTGGTATTAAACGGCCACGAATTAATCATATCGGTATAGTTGGGGATATTGCCATAACAGGCTGCCCAGGCTTTACGGATATCTATTCGCTGCGTCCAGATATTGTTGAGATTATTCACTTCGTGCAGATATTCATCTGCTTCCAGGTAATGACAACTGAAAGATGGAAGGAGGAATAACAGGACTACAAGTAATTTTGATATACTATTTTTCATGAACGTCTTTTTAAAGGTCAAATCCAATTTCCAATCCCAGTGATATGGTTCTTTTTAAGGGATAGGCATACGACGAATATTGCTCGGGATTCCAGTCCTTAAATTTGGAGAAGGTGATCACATTGTCGCATCTTCCATAGTAGTAAATACTTCTGAACGGTGACTTTTTCGATCTGGGTGTCCAGTTGTAACCTAATTCAGCATCTGCGATTCTGAGGTAAGATGCTTCTCTTAACCAGAAGGTGGAAGTTTGAGCGTTGTTCTGGTTGTCGGTACCGAAGCCCAGTCGTGGATAGGTGGCATCAAAATTTTCAGTAGCGGCATTACCGGAATAAGAAGCTGGTGTCCAGTGATTTTTGACAGCTGCCATGTAAACGGCGCCATTTTCATTCCCTCCGGAGTTATAGGGATTGAATGGAATTCTTCCTCCGCTGATGCTTCTGTACATGTTTAACTTGCCAATGACGCGGGTGGCAAACGTCCATTTTTTGTATCGCAGGTCAATGGCCAGCGAGTAGCTCCATTTCGGATATATATTCCCGGTCCAGATTCTGTCGTTAGGTGTGATCACACCATCACCATCGATATCTTTGTATTTGATGTCGCCGGGCATCACCTTATTCCAGGTTTGCACCGGACTGTTATCAATATCTTTCTGGTCTTTAAACAGTCCTAACGCGATATAATTCAGGTCGCGTCCCCAGTCGAGACCGATACCGCTCTGGTAGGCCACTTTAGGATCCAGTTGTCCGTTTTCCAGGATGGTATTTGCATTGTAGCTGATGATTCCTTTGATATAATTGATCTTGAAATTATTCCATGATTTGGTATAGGTAAGATCGAAGTCAATACCCCTGGATTTTGTTCTACCCAGGTTAGCCTTTGGAGCGGCGGGCAGGCCCAGTGTAGCTGGCAACCTGTTAAGATCGATGAGCTGATCGTTGTTCACATATTGGTAGGCATCGATCACCAGTTTTACTTCTCTGAAAAAACCTATCTCCGCACCTAAGTTCAGTTTCTGGTTACGTTCCCAGGTGAGGTTCAATTGCTCCAGCCTCGATTCTCCTACACCCGGGATGTAAGTGCCGCTGCCGGCCGCCTGTCCGAATCCGAAAGTGTAACCACGAACAGGGCCCGTGGTAGCCATGTAGCCGAAGCGGGTGGCGGCGCCGGGAGCGCCTACTGTACCATACGATACCCTGAACTTGAGGAAGTCCACCACTTCTGAAATGCTGCCCCAGAATTTTTCTGATGAAGGCACCCAGCCAAATCCGATGGAGGGAAAAGTAGACCATCGTTTATCCGGTGTAAACATCTGTGAGCCGGAGGCACCGAAGTTGACATCTGTGAAATATTTGTTGGCCCAGCCTAATGTCAATCTTCCTGCAACAGATTGCTCACGTGCAGGCAGCGCATTGATCAGCAATGTGGCGCCACTTCCGTCAGGAGCATCTGTGAGAAATTCGCGTTGTTTGTATAATAGTAAGCCTGTTACAGACAGGTCTTTAAAAAATGTTTGAACATAATTCAGACTACCCTGCAGTTCTATCACCCGGTTGCCGGTGGGAGATATGTAGTTGAAGCGCATTTTATCATCGAGATCCGGCGTTTTGTTGATGGTAACGAGGTTACCTTTTTCATCTCTGCCGGAACCCATGTAGCTGTTCGCAAAATCAGGTGCGTTACGCTGATAGTCTTTGATATATTGGTGAGCGTAGAAATTGCTTTTTGTAAAAGAGGCAATGCCGTTGAGAAATAGTCCCTTGGTAATCCAGTCCAGTTTCTGTGTCAGGTTTAAGTTGGTAGACATGTAGTTGGCGTACCGCTTAATGAAACCGGTTTTGTTCAGCAGTGAATATGGATTAACAATCCCGATCGGTTCTTCCGGTGCAGTACCATTGGAATATTCTGCAGGGAATAGTGTGGGATTAATCATATTCATGATGTCGAGCAACCTGTCTACACCCTGGCCGGGCTCTGTGGTGGTGTTGTACCGGCCATCGAATCCAATTCCCAGCGTTGTGGTGGAGGTAAGATCTGCTTTCAGGTTAGAGCGGAAGTTGAACTGGTTGTAGTTGGCATTAGATGCACTTGTACTGTTGAACATGCCTTTCTCGTTGTAAAAGCCACCAGACATATAATATGTTACGGCGTTGCCACCACCGCTGATGTTAAAATTGGCTTTGGTGGAGGGGTTGTTCTGCTTCACCATGGTTTTATACCAGTCTACATTCGGATAGAAATCCATGTCGCTGTCAGAAAATTTTGCAATTTCTGCATCAGAATAATAGGGACGCTTACCCCGTACCACAAGGGCCTCGTTCTTCATCTTTGCATAGGTCGGTGCATCTATCCATTGAGGTTTGTAGGATGCGTTGTTAATGGAGTGGGAAGCAGAAACACGGATGGTTGGCCGTGAGGCGATTTTACCGGTTTTAGTAGTGATGACGATGATCCCGTTGGATCCTTCCAGTCCATACACCGCCGTGGCGGATGCATCTTTCAATATCGAAAAAGTTGCGATGTCGTTTGGATCTACATCATCAATATTTCTCCTCAGCCCATCAATCAATATCAGTGGCGCCGTATTACCGGTAACGGAGTTGATGCCCCTGATGATGAATGAGGCGCCGTCTTGCCCCGGCTGTCCTGATTGTTGTACGAATGTGACGCCTGCTACTCTGCCCGCGAGTTGTGTGGTAAGAGAACGGGTAGGTCCTTTTAGCTCGCTGGGATTGACAGTAGTAATGGCGCCTACCACGCTGACTTTCTTTTGTACGCCCATGGCTGTTACCACAACTTCGTCTTTGGTAAGACTTTCTGATTCCATTAAAATGGGGAATTTGCGTAGACTACCATTCGGGATTGTTTTGATATCAATCTCCTGGGATTTATATCCGACAGATGATACTACCAGTGTGGAATACCGTGGAATATTACTGAGGATAAAGTATCCATTCTTATCGGAAACTGTACCCACCAGTGGATTTGCTTTCAGGTAAATACTGACACTGCTTAATGGTTGTTGCTGAAGATTGCCAATGTTACCTGAAATGGTAATGTTTGCTCCTGTGGTATCTCTTGCTGCCAGCAGTGCAGAACGAGGTGTGTGGAGTGTTACCAGTTTATTTGAATTGACACGGAAGGAGATATCCGTTTCTTTCAGGATGGCAGTTAATACGGTGGAGATGTCGGCAACTTTACCGTCATAGTTTGCAGCAAGCCGGTCAAACATCGGATCTTCCGTATAAAGAAATCTGTATGGGGTGGTTTTTTCAATGTATTCAAGTACTTCCCGGATCGGTTTTTTACCCGCAGGAATGCTCACCTGTTGTGAATACGCCCCAAAGCATGGGCTCAGGCATAGTATGATGGTAAGATACAGCAGTAGCTTGCAGCATTTTTTCACGTTCATGTAAATTTTGGTTTATAAAATGAAGATTCCAGGCAAAAGCAGGTACCAGCGGACGTTATGACGTCCACAATATCTCTTTTATGAAAAGTTGTTGTAGTTTAAATGTTAGTCTTTGCGCTGTATGATTACCTACAGCAGTGATCTATTGGCTGATATAAATTTTATTACCCGAACTTGTATAATGAAATGGAATAGTTTGTTGTAATGCAGGAATGATCTCCTGAATCGATTCATCTGAGAATGTTCCGTTGATGCGTATATTCTGGAATACCGTGTCACTAAAATGTCACTAAAA
>NZ_JBFTSK010000056.1:0-54122 GCF_056399985.1 Chitinophaga sp. 01L420 | reverse complement strand
TCCGGTAACTACGCCATCGATTTGTTATGGCGGGAAAACTACCGTGGCATTTATTATACCAACCAGGTACTGGAAAATGTAACGGCGATGAAGCCGGAAATGATAGATGATGCGTCCCGCAACATGATCCTCGGAGAAGCACATTTTCTCCGTGCTTACTATCATTACAAGCTGCTTGTCGATTTTGAGAAAATCATTATCAGGGATAAAGTGCCTTTGAAAGAAGCAGACCTGCCCAAAGGATTATCTGAGCGAAAAGAAACGTGGGACTTTATCTGTAATGAGCTGAAGGCTGCAGAGAAAGTACTGCCGCTGAGAAGCGAGCGTCCGGATGCGGAATTGGGTCGTGTGACCAAAGGAACTGCACAGGCCCTGTTAGGAAAGGCATATTTGTATCGTGCAGGAGAGGATAAAGGAACAGCCACCGCTTTGCTCACTGAATCAGGAGAATGGCTGAGTAAAGTGATCAGTTCTAACCAGTATCACCTGGAGAGCAATTTTATGAGCATGTTCAATGGTGCTGCCAAGAACACCCAGGAATCCGTTTTTGAATTACAGCAGTCCTCTGATGTTAATAATGGTGCAGCCTATGGTTCTTACCTGGGTGATTGGGTAGCCGCTTCTCAAATGGGTGGTTATGGAGAGATTTATGGCACACCGCGGTTGCTGACAGAAATGCTGAAAGAAGGCAGAACCGCCAGCGATCAGTTGTATGATCACCGCGTATATGCCAGCATCGTTTTCAACGATCCTTATTTTAATGATGGTACTACGCCAAGGGCTTATGGCTATACTTACGATGATATTTTCGGGGCTGGCACCAGTGTGATCGCTTTCCGGAAATGGGTACCTGCTTCGCTCGATCGTTTGGGTAATGACAATGCCATCAACGTGCCGCTGATCCGCCTGGCAGATGTGATGCTGATGCAGGCAGAGGTATTGAACGAATTAGGTAAGTCCGGCGCTATGGACCTCGTGAATGCTGTGCGGGACAGGGCGAAAATGCCTGCTTTGAACATCACCGGCAAAGCTGCTGTGTTTAACCAGATAGTGCATGAAAGAGTGATGGAGTTTACCATGGAAGGTAGCCGCTACTATGACTTGCGCAGATGGGGTTTGCTGGAGGCAAAGATGAAAGAAGCCGGCCGCTCGTTCCCGGCAGACAAAGCTTTTTATCCACTTCCGCTGAAAGAAACGGTTAATAATCCTATGGCTCAATAAGCGGATGTATGTACTATAAATTACTGTTGTTACTGGCGCTGCTACCGGGCATTACTCCCATTTGCGCACAAACGAATGACTGGGAGAACCCGCAGAAGGTAGCCGAAAATGTATTGCCACCGCATGCCCATTTCATACCCTATATCAACACAGCAGCAGCTGTACGCCGGGATTCCGCGCGTGCAGCTGTGTTGTTGCTGGATGGCACCTGGCAGTTTCATATTGCCCGCAATCCCGCTGCACGCCCCGGAGACTTTTATAAGAAGCATTTTGATGTCTCCCAATGGAAAAAAATACGGGTACCGGAAAACTGGCAAACAGCAGGATATGATAGTTACATTTTTACAGATGTTGAATATCCTTTTCCGCCAGATCCGCCAAGAGTGCCGGCAGACTTTAACCCGGTAGGTTCCTATCGCCGGGATTTTACGGTACCAGCCAACTGGAAAAATAAACAGGTATGGATACACCTGGGCGGCGTGAATTCATTTTTCTACTTATGGATAAACGGACAATATGTAGGTCTTAGTAAAGACAGTAAAACCCCGTCTGAATTTGATATCTCTCCATACCTGCAATCCGGCACCAACAGTGTTGCGATCCAGGTATTCCGTTTTAATGACGGCTCCTACCTGGAAGGGCAGGACATGTGGAAGCTGAGCGGCATAGAACGCAGTGTATACCTCGTGGCGAGGCCAAAGCTATGTTTGTACGATTTCTTCGCAAAGCCATTACTGGTAAATCAATATAAAGATGGGCAGTTCAGTCTGGCTCTGACATTGAACAGACTGCCCCTGGCTAAGGAAGCAGGGCAGCGGATGCAGGTGCAGTTATTGGATGAAGGAAAGGCGCTGTTGACCAAAGAATGGACAATAGGGAAAGATAGTACCTGGGAGATGGAAGCCTTGTTGAAAGACGTGAAACCGTGGAACGCAGAGCATCCGGCGCTGTATACCATGGTGATCACACACCTCGATCAGCAAGGTGCTGTGGTAGAAAGTATGGCACAGCGGATTGGTTTCCGCACTGTTGAAATAAAGGGTGGTTTGTTTTTACTCAACGGAGTAGCCATTCGTTTCAAAGGTGTGAACCGCCATGAACATGATATGTATCGTGCCCGCGTAGTTTCATCCGCAGGCATGCGCAGAGACCTGGAGGTGATGAAACAATACAATATTAATGCAGTGCGCAACAGCCACTATCCTGATACGGAAGAATGGTATGACCTCTGCAATGAGTATGGCATTTACGTGATAGATGAAGCCAACATAGAGTGTGATGGCATGTCTTTTCATCCATGGCAAACACTCTCTGATAAACCGGAATGGGAGCAGGCCTACCTGCATCGCACCAAACGTATGGTGGAAAGAGATAAGAATTATTGCAGCATCGTTACCTGGTCGCTGGGCAATGAAAGTGGCTTCGGACAGAATTTTATCTCCACCTATAAATACATCAAAGCAAAAGACAATACAAGACCGGTACAGTATGAAGCTGCCGGCAGTAACGAGTGGACGGACATTATATGCCCGATGTACAAATCTGTTTACGTCTTACAAAAATACCTGCAGGCGAAAGATAATCGCCCGGTTATTCAATGTGAGTATGCGCATATGATGGGCAACAGCGGCGGTAATTTGCAGGACGACTGGGAAATGATGTATCAGCACCCCCGGTTACAGGGAGGCTTTATCTGGGACTTTGCCGACCAGACTTTTTTAAAGAGAGATGCCAACGGCCGGCAGATATGGGCCTATGGCGGTGATATGGGTACTGTAGGGGCTACCAGCGATACCAGCTTTTGCGCAGACGGCATGCTGGCCGCGGATCGTACTCCGCATCCGCAGGCATTTGAAGTAAAGAAAGTTTATCAGAATGTACAGGTGAAACCCGAAGCAGGTAAATGGCGGGTCAGCAACCGCTTTGACTTTACTAACCTGCAGGCATATACGATTCGCTGGAAAATTAAAGGAGACGGAGCTATTATAGCAGCAGGGGATTGTCCGCAGTTATCGCTGGATCCCGGTAAAGATACACTGATGAGCATCGCCCTGCCTGATATCACACCAACCGCAGGAACGGTGTACTACCTTCATTTTGAAGTAGCAGATCAGAAAAATGCCATCGTCGCCACGGAGCAGTATAAGCTGCCGGCGTATCTGCCGATGGCGAAAAGTGCCCTTGCCGGTCCACCACTGGAAGTAAAAGCAGACGGCAGTATTGGCAATGTTTTATTCAGCGCCGGATTTAATAAAAGCACCGGCTGGCTGGAAACATATACGTCCAATAACAAGCCGCTGATGCAGGGGCCTTTGTTGCCACACTTCTGGCGTGCTGCTACCGACAATGATATCGGCAACAGCCTGCAGGTGCGCTGCGGCATCTGGCAACATGCGCTGGAAGGTGCAACGTTAAAGCAGTTTGAAGTCACGCCCCTGAGTACTACGCGTACGCAGGTGAAAACAGTTCACTATCTCCCGAAAGTAAAAGTTACCTACGCCACCACTTATACCATTGCGGTGAATGGAGACATTACCGTAGCCGTACAGTTTACACCGGCCGATACCACCCTGCCGGAAATTCCCCGCATGGGTATGCGCATGATATTGCCGGCAGCATATGACCAGGTTAGCTGGCTGGGTCGTGGACCTTTCGATAATTACCAGGACCGGAAATATGCCGCCGATGTAGATGTATACCATCTGCCGGCAGATGAACTGTTCCATCCTTATCCACGTGCGCAGGAAAGTGGTCACCGCACGGATATCAGCTGGATGGCGCTGCAGGATAAAGACAAGTCCGGATGGCTGTTTTTCTCCGACACTTTACTCAGCGCAGGGGTATTACATTTTAATATGGATAACCTGGATTTCGATCGTAGGCAGAATAAACACGGGCATTCTATATTGAATGAAAACCTGATCTGGTGGAATATCGATTATCTGCAACAAGGCGTGGGCGGCGATAACAGCTGGGGTGCCAAAGCACATCCGGAATACCAGTTGCCCTGCCGTACTTATCAATACACTTTTACATTAAGACGATTAATGCCCGGCACTGAACCGGTACAACAAGCTAAACAAAGATTCGAATAATATGAGGAAATGGTGGTGGTTATTGTGTTGCAGCACCCTCGGGGTAAAAGCGCAGCAGGCAGACAGGCAGCAGTTTACAGACGTACTGGACATCAAACATTTTGTAGCAGATACTTCCAAGGTAGGGGTTAGTTTTTTTTCAGATATGGGTGCATGGCATGCCTATGCACTGCCTGCCAGAACAAAGGACTACGGCGCTTTCATCGGTCCGCTGCTCATGGATATGGACGGTCGCTGGCTCAGCAATGCTATTGCTAAGCTCCATGTGTTTGAAGCAGGGAAAGAGTTGCTGCCGGAGAAAGGAACACCTCATTACTATCCGGGGCTGATAGCACAAAGCTATCAGCTAACGGAGATGGATATCCGTTTACAACTGATTTTCAGCAGTGCCAATACGGCAATGATTCAGGCTACCATTACCAATCAGGCTAACCGGCGCAGGGAATTATCATTGGAGTGGGAGGGGACGGTAGCGCTGCGCAACCAGGTATGGCAGCAGCAGGACCAGCAGTTGGAGATTAACGGCAACGGACATACGTTTTATATGACGTATTTGTCGGCGGATAAATGGAAAATAAAATCAGCGGGTAGTAGTTATTCCGCCGTCAAAACCATCGGCCTGCCGGCAAAGGGAACCTGGCAGGAAACACAGTTGCAGAGCTATCGGGAACAGTCGGGTACAAAAGATTTCGCCACGGCTTTGCAACAAAACAGGCAACGCTGGAATAATTACCTGCAGGCATGTTTTACAGGTGATACCACACAGCGCCGCCTTATGGTGAAATGTATCATGACGCTGATCACCAACTGGCGCAGCGCTGCCGGTGATCTGAAACATGACGGCATTTTTCCTTCCGCCAGCTACCAGGGATTCTATGGCTTCTGGGCATGGGATAGCTGGAAACAGGCCGCTGCAGTATGTGTGTTTAATCCTGCGCTGGCAAAAGATAATATCCGCGCCATGTTTGATTATCAGCAGGCAGATGGGATGGTAGTGGATTGTATTTATACCAACAGTAAAGAAAATAATGCACGGGATACCAAACCACCGCTTGCTGCATGGGCGGTGTGGGAAGTGTTCCGGCAAACAAAGGATACTGCTTTTATCAAAGAGATGTATGCACCATTGGTACGATATCATCATTGGTGGTATGCCAACAGAGATCATGATGGGGATAGTCTTTGTGAATACGGCGCCACTGATGGTACCCGCATTGCCGCCGCCTGGGAAAGCGGCATGGACAATGCCGTGCGTTTTGATCATGCCCGGATGCAACAGAATAATGCGCATGCGTGGTCACTCGATCAGTCGTCTGTAGACCTGAACGCGTACCTCTATGCAGAAAAATTGTATCTTGGTAAAATGGCTGCGCTACTGCATTTGCAGGATCAGTGGACATTACAGGCGACTTCGTTAAAAGAAAAAATCAATCAGCAGTATTATGATGCTGAGACTGGATTTTACTACGATCGTCATACATCCCTGGTAAAAGTTGCCGGCGCAGAAGGCTGGATACCACTGTGGGCAGGCATCGCCAATCCGCAGCAGGCAGCATCAGTAGCGGCAGTGCTGAAACAGGAAAAGAAATTTAATACCACCGTTCCTTTGCCGGTGTTAAGTGCTGACCATCCCAACTTTGATCCTTTGAAAGGATACTGGCGCGGTCCTGTGTGGCTGGACCAGTTTTATTTTGCGGTGGCGGGATTGAAGGCATATGGATACGATCAGCTGGCAGATGAATTTTTAGGTAAGCTATGGCAGCATGCCACCGGGATGAATGATCAGTTGCCACTGTATGAAAACTATCATCCGTTGACCGGCAAAGGGTTGAATGCACCGAATTTTAGCTGGTCGGCAGCACATACTTTATTGTTATTGCGCGAGTAAATTAAACATCATGGATATAGCAGAAATGAAAGTCCTGGTGCAGGAGCACTACGGAATGGAGGTAAGTGTACAACCGTTGGACGGCTATGAAGAAAGCAACTACCTCCTGACAGATAATACCGGTCGTCGCTACATTTGCAAGGTAGCAGGTATGGACAGTAACTGGTATCTGCTGGATGCCCAGGTGAAGATATTGCAGCACCTGGCAGATACACCGGTTGTTGAAGGTTTTCAACAGGTGCAGTTAAACCGTAGTGGTGAGGCGATAACGGTTACGACTGCAGGCTACATGCGGATACTTACTTTCCTGGAAGGGAAGATATGGGCAGA
The DNA here is from genome assembly GCF_056399985.1 of Chitinophaga sp. 01L420. NCBI lineage: Bacteria > Pseudomonadati > Bacteroidota > Chitinophagia > Chitinophagales > Chitinophagaceae > Chitinophaga > Chitinophaga sp. 01L420. The sequence goes on along the minus strand of NZ_JBFTSK010000056.1, from coordinate 47,588 downwards.
AGAAATAGCGCATACCCCATCGCTTTTAAATAGCCTGGGGCAATTTATGGGTAGCATGGATCGTGCATTGGAAGGATTTGCGCATCCGGCAGCCTACCGTATCTGCAGCTGGGACCTTCGTAATACCATGGCGGCAAAGGAGCATTTAAGCGCCATTAAAGACCATGAACGCCGCCGGATGGCCGCTTACTTCCTCCTGCAGTTTGAAACGGAAATAGTGCCGCAGCTGCCGCATTTGCGGATGGCTGTGATACATAATGATGCCAATGATTATAACGTGCTGGTGAAAAACGAAGCTGTCACCGGCCTGATAGATTTTGGCGACATGGTATATACACAGCTGGTGAATAACCTGGCTATTGCCTGCACCTATGCTATGTTGCATCAGCAAGATCCGCTGGCTGCCGCCGCAATGGTAGTGAAAGGCTACCATCAGGAATGGCCGTTAACAGCACCCGAAATTGCCAGTCTGTATTACCTGATCGCTGCGCGTTTATGCATCAGCGTTACCAATTCAGCCAAACATACCGCAGAAGGAAGCAGTAACCCTTTTCATTTTATCACGGAAAAGGCTGCCTGGAGATTATTATATCAGCTGATAAAGATAAACCCAATGGCCGCCACAGATGCGTTCCGTGTAGCCGCCGGTCTTTCTCCTGAAATTATCCCCGAAGACAAGTACACCTCCCTGTTGGCGGAAAGAAAACAACATATCGGGCGTAACCTCAGCATCAGCTATCAGCAGCCACTCAAGATATGGAAAGGTGCGCTGCAGTACCTGTATGATGATAAAGGCCGTACGTATATCGACTGTGTAAATAATGTAAGCCATGTAGGCCATTGCCACCCCAGCGTAGTGCAGGCCATCCAGCAACAGGCTGCCCGGCTCAATACTAATACCCGCTACCTGCACGATGACCTCGTAGCCTATGGCCGTGAGCTTACCGCTACCTTGCCGGAAACATTGCAAGTTTGCTATTTTACCAACTCCGGTAGTGAAGCCAATGACCTGGCCATCCGCATGAGCCGTCATTTTACCAAACAAAAGGATGTGATTGTCCTGGACCACGCGTATCATGGCACCTCTACGGTAGCCATGGAGTTGAGTCCCTATAAGTTCGACGGCAAAGGTGGTTTTGGTAAACCTGCCCATACGCATAAAGCCGTCAACCCGGATCTGTACAGGGGGCCTTACCGGTATGGACACGAAAATGCCGGCGCCGCCTATGCACAGGATATAGCAGACATCATTGAAAGATTATCGGGCGAAGGAAAAGGTGTTGCCGCCTTTATCTGCGAAACGCTGCTGGGTGTGGGCGGACAAATTCCGCTGCCCCCGGGATACCTGGAAAAGGTATATCAACATGTGCGGGCCGCTGGTGGTCTTTGTATCGCAGATGAAGTACAGGTAGGCTTTGGCCGTGTTGGTAATCAATTCTGGGGCTTCCAGCTGCAGGACGTGGTACCTGACATCGTTGTATTGGGTAAACCTATTGGCAACGGTCATCCGCTGGCAGCAGTTGTTACTACACAAGCCATTGCAGATGCCTTCAATAATGGCATGGAGTACTTCAACACCTTCGGTGGCAATCCTGTATCTATGGCCTGCGGCAGAGCAGTATTGCAGGTGATACAGGAAGAAGGGATGCAGCAACATGCACTGGAAACAGGAGAACATTTTTTACATGGACTGCGGCTGTTGATGGATAAACATCCTATTATCGGTGATGTACGCGGGCATGGCTTATTTATTGGGGCTGAACTCGTACGCAACAGGGATACCCAGGAACCTGCTGTGCCGGAAATAGATGTAATAGTAGAAAAGATGAAAGACCGCGGATTCCTGATCAGCACAGATGGACCATTACATAATGTATTAAAAATAAAACCACCCATGGTGTTTAATAAAGAGAATGCTGATACTTTTTTATGGCACCTGGATAAGGTATTGGAAGAATTGTAACCAACCATCAGCATCATACACCATTACTACAACGGGTATAGCGTCTGCTATGCCCGTTTTTCGTGATGGGGGTAACAATTTGTCCGGTTTGTTGATATACCTGTACATAACAACAAAACACCCGATCATGAAAACAATTACTATTGCCATTGCACTTATAATTTACAGTAGTATACACCTGCTGGCACAGGAAAACAAGCCAGGACAACCCATAAAAGGTGTTATCGTAAAGGGAGGCAAAAATCCCGGAGGAAATATTTCATTATCGGCCAACGGAGGTACTTCTTCTTCCACTGGCGTATCTAATGGCTGGAGCTTTAATCCTAATATAGGCCTGGAATTGTTTTGGGGCGGATTTGGAATCGGAGCAGATGCAGGCATTTTTACCAGTAAAATGGACAACGCGTTCCATCAATACAGTGAAGCATTAAAAGGAATGGATGCTTTCAGCATTCATAACGGCAGCAACAAATGGACCAGTACCTACGTGCTCGCCGGGCCGCAATATACTTTTCGTAAGCGTGCGCTGGCACTTACGCTCTCTCTGAAAGGAGGGATCACCCACCGTACTGCTCCGGAATTCGCGATCGTAGATAATATTTCCGGTACCAACGTTATGGCTTATCAGCCGCCAGCCGATGACGCCAATAATGTTTTTACGCTGAAGCCGGGAATAAGTCTCGCTTGTAATATCTCCGGTCGCTGGGCAGTGGTGGCCAATGTGCAGTACTTGCTGCAGCCCGGGCAACAGGAAACTACCATCTCCTACAGAGATCTTAGTCACGTTGATTTTACCGGAAATGGCAAGGAGCTGAGCGCACAGCTTTCCAATCAACCCTACATTATCAGCACTACCAAAGGACCAGATAAATACATGAGTGCCGGAGTTGGACTCCGCTATACTTTCAGGACAGGTCATGTGAACGGTGGCAGCGCCGTACAAAGGCATCGCTTAAGAGGTAAAGTCACCAAACCGGGTACGCTTAACCTGGAGACTTCACCTGTGGAAAATAGTGCTACCAATGCTGCTACGGCTATTGCAGAAGACAAACGTACCTACACCGGTGGTCGTAAAAACGAAGACCAGCCGGCGGCGAAAGGTATTTCAGAAAAAGGCGTTTCCCGTCCATACAAAGAAGATGTTGAATTTTTAAACACCCTATTTGTAAATAACGGCAACGAAAAAGTATTAGACCCCAAATTGTTTAAGCTGGTCACATCAGACAGTGAATTAAAAGGAATGAAAGTTTCTTTCAAAAAGGATCATAAAGTATATAAGTATTTGGGAGATCAGCAGCGCATTGTAGAGATATTACAATCTGCTAACCGGCCTGCAGGCTGTACTGATTGTACCACCAGGGAATGCAACGGAAAGGTATACGATTGTGCCTGTGTAAATGGTTTTTGTTATTGTATTATTTGTATTGAGATTACTAAACTGAGCGAACTGGCAGAATAGAGGGGTGTTGTTAATGTCAAAGCCCGGCAGCTGATAATATCGGCTGACCGGGCTTTTGTATTTATACGCGATTTACTTCAGGTATTTTTTGAATGTCATGGAGTATCTGTCACGAAATATTTTCCAAAGCAGTACAGCATTTTGTTGTTGGGTTTTTTCTTTCATGGGGATGAGGATATAAGCAAGGGGTAATAATGACGACTACATACATCAGCTTATCTCCGCCAGTATTTCTCTGATGCTGGCCAGGTGATGATCATCGTGTTCTGCTACAAAATGTGCCAGATCAATTACCCGCATCGGTGTTTTCAGACGGGGATGTAGCGCAGTTTTGACTAACTGTGTTTCATCCAGGTTCGAGAGTTTGGCGACGAATTGTCTTCTGTGTTCCCTGAACCGCTTCAGTAATACCCTGATCTCAGTAGCATTATGATTGGCTTTATGAGTGGTTTGATTCGATAAATCGGCTACCCTTAACTCAGGCAGTCCTTTGATAAAATCATCCACCCGGCCAGACCACAGGGGCTCCAGATCAGAAAGATGGCCTATTTCTTCTTTAATGGACCATCGATCGGTTAACTTATGGGTGAGTAAAGCAGGGGCCAGTTTACCGGCCATTTCTTCGGCCCGGGCAGGGGTACCACTTAAACGTTCAATAATGGAAGGCATCAGCCCATTGTCTTCAATGGAGGGGAATACTCTTTCAAACCAGGCAGTTCTTTTCATTACGCATAGAATTTTTAGGATGATGTAAGTTATCTGTTTTTTGATATATGTTTGCAGGAAGATTTAATAAACCGGCAAACATCCCGCTCTATGAAAGCAACGATCCTGTTATTCTCTGCCTTCAGCGTCCTTTTATTTTCCTGTTCTAAAGATGACAAACCCGCTGCCAGCCCCCAACTCATCTTTAAATACAAGTTTGATGCATCCCAGGAACGGTTGAATAATCTGGGTAAACCTGCTACTATTGCTGCCGGTAATGCCGCCCAGTCGCCCGTGATGAGAGGACTCAGTGCACATTACATTGAACTGGCGCCTCTGCCGGTGACCATGCTGGGGAGAGGAACCGTGTTGTATAAAAATGAAGAAACAAATGCTGGTGGCTCCGCAGCCATTGATTTCAGTAAGGCGGTGATAGGAACAGATAACAGTGTTTTTTTTGAAATGCCGCTGAAAGATGTGAAACCGGGAAAATACCAATACCTCCGGGTATCATTGGCTTATCAGTCTTACGATATTCAAATCAATATCGCCGCCCTTAAACGGGAAGTTACGGGCAGACTGGCTTCTTTCATCGGGTATAAGAGCTATATAGATCATTATAAGATCAAAGACAGCACCATTACCGTTAAAGGGAACAGGCCACAGGGCTATTGGGGACTCGAGGTAGCCGGAAGAGTGCTCACCGGTCAGGCACCTGCCGGCGCCACCACTGTCCCAAACCCGCTGGCCGCCACTTCTCCGGTTCCAGYAGGTTCCTGTGTGGTGACGGGTACATTAGGCAATTCATTTGAGATTACCGGTAATGAAACAAAGGATATCGTGATTACGGTTTCGTTATCGGTGAACCGCAGTTTTGAATGGAAGGATAAAAATGCAAATGGTAAGTTCGATCCGATAGAAGGGGAGAAAGTGGTGGACATGGGCATCAGGGGATTGAAGACGATCATTCAAAAATAAATCCTGCTTGTTTTTTTATCAAAAAAACGCAACTTAGCCGGAAGTATCTGAACAATCTGACTAACATGAAAGTATTTGAAGCAACGGTATTATCTCCTGCTGATATAGATAGTTTATTGCAACTGCAACGGAATAACCTGGTGCAGCATGTCTCTTCCCAAACCGCTAAAACACAGGGTTTCCTGACATTTGAATATACCAGGGACGTACTGGAAAGAATGATGACAGATATGTCGCAGCCAGTAATCATATCTGAAGAAACCCTGGTAGGCTATGCGCTGGCGACATCCATCCGGGCAGGAGAAGAAATTGAATTAATGCGGCCCCTGGTAAAGATGGCCAATGAACTGACCCTGAATGGCAGCCCGGTGTCGCAGCTGCGGCATTATTTTATGGGGCAGATATGCATCCGGGAAGGCTGGCGCGGAAATGGTTTATTCGATACATTATATGCCGCTCATAAAACATTGTTCTCTCCCGACTTTGATTGTATGATCACAGAAATTGCGGTAGATAATCTTCGCTCCCAGGCAGCCCATGCCAGGGTAGGTTTTCAGAAGATACATACCCACAGAGATGCTACCACCGAATGGGATGTAGTGGCATGGGACTGGCGATCTTAATATCCCACTTCGTTTTTAGTTTTTTGTTTGTTCTTTGTCGGGGCCTAACCAGGACCCGGTTTTAGCAGGTATTTAATATTTTTTGCTATATTTAGTCTCAATACAATACGCAGCTTTTTCTTTCCTTTTTATATCACTTCTTTAATCGTACAACACGTTTAAATATGAAAAAAGTAACGGGCCTTGGCGGCGTATTTTTTAAATGCGACAATCCGCAAAGTATGAACGAATGGTACGCCAAAAATCTTGGGTTGGCTACCAGTGAGTATGGAGCAACGTTTGAGTGGCGGCATGCCGATGATTCGTCGAAAAAAGGAACTACCGCCTGGTGTACGTTTCCGAAGGATACTAAATATTTTGATCCGTCTACCAAGCCGTTTATGATTAACTACCGGGTGGAAAATATTGTTGAGCTGGTAGAAGAACTGAAAAAGGAAAACGTGACCATTGTTGATGAGATTGCGGAATATGACTATGGCAAATTCGTCCATGTGCTCGATCCGGAAGGGAACGTTATTGAGCTTTGGGAACCCAAAGATGATCTGGATCCGGATAGCGCGGCAGGATAAAATTTCCGGGTCAGCTTTTTAATTGTATCATACGTTAGAAGAACATAATTATTAGTGGCTGCATATAACGGGGCCGGGTATACGATACCCGGCCCCGTTATATGTAAGCTATACTGCATTTTACTCCCACTGCGATATTTTTTCACTCCCAGGTATTAAATTTAAGTTACCTCGTATTTTGTGAACCAGAGTATATATATTCTAAACATAAAATTTCCTATATTTGAATAGATAACCTGTAGAATGAGTGATAGTCGTTAAATGGAGGTTTGAAGAAGGATGCCAGTTTCCATCCGTTAGTGAGCATGAAAAATGAAAGTGTAGTCGCACTAAACCCTTATGTATCCATTTTTTTATTATCTGCCGTATGATTTAACCTGTTTCCAAACCAGGATTTTGTGAAGTATGCCTGGATAGATTACCGGCTTTTGAATGCATGTTTTTGCTGAATAAAAATGATTCAGTCACGATCCTTTTGCCCATTCGAATGAATGATTTATAAACCCAAATCTATCCAAAGACAATGAAAAAAAATCTGAAAGGAATTGCCTTGCCCGCATTAGCTGTTTTATTAGCCAGCAGCTGCACAAAAAATCTGACAAGTAACCCGCTCCAGTCAGACGTGAACAAATTAGCCAGCGGAGTTACCGCTGCTGCGCTCACCATTGACACCGCTACCATCACGCTGAACTGGGGTACGGTGTATCAGAAAATAGATGGCTTCGGATCGTTTGCCGGCCGTGCCGTCCCTTTCTTTGAAGCCGCCAAGCGTGATAGTTTCATGCAGTTGCTCTGGGGAGAACCGGGCTTGCAGCTGAATATGATCCGTGGCGAAGTATTGCATACTTATCCGTTTGACAAGCCATCTGGTGTGGTAACGATCAAGCCTGCAGGCGTAAGTATCGATGATGCTGCCAATAGCGCCGCTTACCTGGCACTGACGGCCGATCAGAAAGAGCAGCTGGCACAACTCTGGATTCTTAAGAAAGTGAAAGAACGCTATCAGGTACCGATCATGTTTGCCAGCACCTGGACGCCGCCGTTGTATATGAAAACAAACACCAGCAGTGAGAGCGCAAAAAATTTCAACGGACTTAATTACAGTTGCTGTTCCACCGATTTTGCCAACTACCTGGCAGGATTTGTAAAATCATACCAGAATGAAGGACTCAGCTTCTATGGTATTTCGCCCACCAACGAACCTGAAAACGTTTTCTCCGACTGGGCTTCTTCCTACTGGACAGCCTCACACCTGGGACAATTTATTACCAATAATCTCCGTCCGGCGTTAAATGCACAGTCACTGAATACCACGAAGATCATCTCTTCTGAAAATGCTGCCTGGGGAACCGCTAACAGCTTCCTCTCCGGCATGGATAAAAGTAATGTAGACATTCTCGCAGGTCATGGTTATGTAGAAATAGGGGACCTGATTTTAGGCAAGAGAGGCCTGAATCAGAACCCGGTTACCTGGAATTATGCCACCGGCAACAGACCGGTATGGATGACAGAAGCTTCTGATGATAGTGGGACCTACGATGCCACCATGACAGGAGGTTTGAAGCTGGCCATCAACATGCATAAGTTCCTTGCGGAGTGTAACGTGAACGCCTATGTGTACTGGCTCGGAATGTTGAGTTTTAATAACAACGAATCCCTTTTGGGTACCAATGGTGATGGCTCTATTTCTTACCCTAAAACATATGATGTAATGGGGCAGTATTCCCGTTTTGTACATGCAGGTTACTATCGCTTCAACAGTATGCTGGCTAATAATTCTACCCTGAAAATATCGGCCTTTAAAGATCCGGCTACCGGTAAGTTCAGCCTGGTAATTGTTAACCCGGGCGGCAATGAAACACACTGCCGGCTGAATCTGTCTGGTTTCGCTGCAGGCAGCGTTACTTCCTATGTAACGTCAGCAGCTTCCGGCACACACTGGCAGCAGAGTGCCGCTATTGCACCGCAAACAAATGGTAGCTTTGTATTAACCGTTCCCGCCAGCAGCGTCATTACTTTTACAGGTACTGCTAACTAATAAATCATGAAGACGAAAGCAAAGATGCCGGCAATGATCTGCCGGCATTTTTGCTTTATGTAAGATCTCTTTAAAAAAGTATATTTGATTACTATTGCTAGCTATTGTATGGGCATTATTCTATCACCGGGTCATTACTTTGGAAAAGAGCAGCAGTTTAATGAGAATGCTTCCTTTAAACTGAATATTACGGCTTATCAGCCGCAAGTGGAGATCCATGAACATTATCATGAAAATGCCTACCTGAGCTTACTGATCAACGGCAGTTATGAGGAAGTAAACAAAAAGACCAGCAGCGGAATTACTCCCGGTGAAGTGTTGTTCAGACCTGCCGGATACAATCATGCGAATCATTTCCACGACACAGGTGGCCGATGCCTGAATATTGAATTTAAACAAAACGGTTTGCAGGAGCTGGAATGGAGGGGGCCTTTGCCGGATAAAATGACCGTATATAAGGCCGGCACATTTGATTATTTATACCGGCTTTTGTATTTCTTTTCCCAGGATCCCGGTATCTCCCTGCCGGAAGAATACATTTTAAGCTGGCTATCAGCATATACTACCGATCACATTCCTGTACGTTTGCCCTGGTTACCCAAGGTGAAAGCGATCCTGGAAAATGAATTCGACACTCATCATACGATTAAATCTATTGCTGCCAGGGTTTTTGTACATCCCATTTACCTGGCCCGCGCTTTTAAGGAAAGAGAGGGGATGACCATCGGTGAATACCAGCTCAAAATGCGGGTAAGAAAAGCCATGGCACTTATTTTTACCACCACGTTGCCGGTGACAGATATTGCCTTCGCCGCGGGCTTTTCTGACGCCTCCCACCTGGTCAGATCTTTTCGTTTCTTTTACCTGGCTACTCCCCGCAGGTTCAGGTCACTCCTGAAAAGTTAATCTGGTACCATTTTAATTGTGCCCGGTGCTGTTACTTTGTAAAAAAAAAGTATGCGTTCCGTTATTGCCGTTATTTGTCTGTTATTGCCGTTGTGTTTATCTGCCCAGCATAAGCTGGATTACCAGTTGCAGGTACAGGTAGATCTGTTGCAGAAAACATTTGCGGTGCAGGGAAGTCTTTCTTTTGAAACAACGAAGACCAGTGCAGACTCTGTTGATATTACCATCAGCAGAGGCGTAGGAGAGGTGAAGCTGCAATTGGAGGGGACWACGGGCCGCATGGATACCAGTGTCAATGCAAACGGCGATAAGGTATATCGCTGGTATTTTAGTCATGCGCTGCCTGCAGGTACCGGGTTGCGATTCACCTACGCTTATGAGCGGGGCAGCGCACCCACTTTTCAATACTACCTGGATAGCATCTTCTGTATGGCTGGTGGTTACGGATCGGCATGGTATCCACAGGTGATTTCCCGGGAGGAAGATAGTACCGGCAGTTATACCCGGGGAACCGGCACCATTGCTGTTACTACACCGGCCAATATCATGGCCGTGATGGCGGCTGGTACGCTGAACACGACTACTGTGGCAGATAAGCGCACGTACACTTTCCATTATACCCAGCCGGATATCTTCTCTCTCTATATCGGAAATTATTCCCGACAGGAGTATAAAGGCAATCGTTCTTTTTATACTTATAGTTTAAGTACAGCCATTGATGGCAAAGATTTATCACGCAAATCCGCTGCCGTATTGGATTTCCTGTCCGCTCAATTTGGTCCGCTAACTATTCCAAACTTTTCCATTATTGAATTCCCGGAGTATGTGTCGGAGCTGACCGGCATTGGCGGAGCCAGTATCCTGGGTGGGGTAGTGATGCCCACTGCCGCCCTCCGGCAATTCAATTATGCGCTCTTTGGTCATGAAATAGGACATCAGTGGTGGGGGAATAAAGTGAGGTCAAGAGGAGAGCGGGGTGCATCTATCATTTCTGAAGCCCTGGCCCAATACAGCTCATTGCAGGTGGTATATCATTTCGATAGCGCCCATGCGGTAGATTACCGCAGAACGGGCTATCCAGGCTATATCAGAGATCAATGCGGACTGGGCTATCTGAAGAATGTGGCTGCCGGAAATGACGAGCCGCTGGTAGCGTTGACTGGCGCCAATGATCATATCCTTGCTGACAGTAAAGGTTTCCTGGCGCTGGAACTGTTATCAGCCACAGTGGGCAAACCGGTATTTAATAAGGCCATGCAGGTGATCGGCGAAGAATATAGCAGCAGGGGCGTTAGCTGGGAGGATTTTCAAGGGGAGATAGAAAAGGCATACGGGCATCGGTTGCAGTGGTTTTTTGACCAATGGTTCGAAAGAACAGGTGCACCCGAATGGCAAAGCAGCTGGCAGCAGCAGCAAAATAAATTGCAGCTGACGGTGACACAAAAAGACAGTATTTACCAGCTGCCGCTGGAGGTAATGATCAGGTACAGCAATGGTACTACCTCTTTGCAACATATTACGATCCGTGATCGCAGTCATACCTTACAACTGCCTGTAAATGGCTCCGTAACAGCTGTTCAGTTAGATCCTTACTTTAAGGTATTACATTGGGAAGAAGCATTGGTGCCGATTGCAAAGTCGCAGGCCAAAGTGATAAAGGTGCAGAATTTACGCATGCAGGACAAAAGTGCGGAAGCCATCAGCCTGGCGCAATCCTACCTGAAGGAAGGTATTCCGGATGATAGCGCCGGAGTAGAGTTCACACTGTTGTATCAGCTGGGACGTATGACTGCAGTGCAAAATAAGCCGGATGAAGCCCTGGCTTATTACCAACGCTCCCTGCAATGCGTGTCGCGCGCACCGGAACTATTGGCCTATACGTATTACCGGATAGCACAATTGGCCGCCGCGAAAAAAGATACCACATTACTGCAATGGGCCTGTGCCAACGCCGTGAAAGCAGATAAGCTCAATCACCAGGCTGATGGTATGGAAGCCAGGGCAGCACTGTTATTGGCAACTGTTCCCCGGCATCCGTGAGGATCGTTTAATTGCCCCATCTGCCATGGATGGTATTTTCTTCCATCCGCGTAATACCGCTGCCGGTAGACTGACATAAATTATACAATTTAGGCCAGATTGTCCTTTATACTTTTCCCACTATGGCGCAGCATGATAGCGTAACTGTACATGATACACGCCATTCCGGTATTTACGGGTGTAGGTACCGGTAATATGATGGTAAGCCGCTGAGCCACCGGTAATCGGGAAATCATGATCCGGAGCAATGGTGTCGCCGGGAGTTAAATTAAATACACCGGTAGCAGCAATGCTGCCATCAGGAAACTGGAAGACGGTGGTTGTTACACAATCGTACTGGCCACTATGACCGTTTAGATACATGCTGGAAAATACATCCTGGGTAATGGAACGGCTGCTGTCGCTCCCATGACAGATGGCCAGCGCCTGTTCTATAAATCCATTGTATACACCAGCCGTCGTTTGCTGATGATTATATAGGGTGTCAAACTGTTTCTGGATATCCGTTTGCTGGTAAGTGAGTGAAACAACTGTTTCGTTTGAATGCCCGGGCTGTTTGCAGGCGAAGCAGCACAGCGCTATCATGCAGGTAAAAAGAATGGTTTTCATAGTATTGGCTATTGATGAGTATTCCCCTTAAATTAAGCTATTTTTCATCACGGAATACTAATTCAATATCGCAGGGAGACATCCCCGGGGAATGCCTGACAGGCCGTATCAGCACTTTAATTAAACAACGGTCACAGAAAACGTTGTTGGATCAACTCCATGAAAGCAGCCCTGAACTTGTCACTCAGCGGGATACTTTTACCTGCAATAAATACGTGATTGTCCTGGATCTTATCAATCCGGCCAGTGTTCACGATGTAGGAATTATGTACCCTGATAAAAGGAGGACCCAGTTGTTCTGCAATATCTTTCAGGCGTTTATATACCAGCGTTTCTCCCTTAATGGTCACCACCCGTACATACTCCTTTTCTCCTTCAAAGTATAATAACTCCGGTAGACGGATTTGTTGCAATGTTTTACCGGATTTTACAAAAAAGTAATCGGCATCTGTTTGTTGCGCCGCCATATCCGGCAAACGGGGATGGCTCAACGCTGTTTCTATTTTTTGCCGGGCAGCCAGGAAACGCTTCAGTGTAATGGGTTTCAGCAGGTAGTCGATGGTCTGGAAATTATAGCTGGCGGCGGCATGCTCTGTATATGCAGTAGTAAATACAATTTTTAAATCCGGTGGCAATAAGCCCGCCAGCTCCATGCCATCCAGTTTGGGCATGTTGATATCCAGGAAGATCAGGTCGGCTTTACTGGTTTTCAGAAAAGCCAGGGCCTCCAATGCGTTATAGCATTTTGCCAGCAGCTGCCAGTCGGTCGTTTGCTGTATATGCAGCTCCAGCAGGTTGACTGCATTGGGTTCATCATCTACTATGATACATTTCAAACTCATATGGGAACAGATAAAAAGGCGGTGAAATGAGTCGCTGACTTGTCCGTCTGCAACGTATAGTTGTTACCGTATAACAGTGTTAACCGCTTCCGCAGATTATCAATACCGGAACCACGGCTATGGGCAGCCGTATCTTCCGGCAAACCATTCTGTGTAGAGAAAAGCAAGCGGTTATCCTGTTGTGTCAGCGAAATATTGATGACATTATGCATACTGGTTTTATCAATGCCGTGCTTGAAAATATTTTCTACAAAGGTCATCAGCAACATAGGAGGAATACTGCAGCCTTCTGCCACCTCACGGGTGAAGTTAAGGGTTATTTCATGCCGGATGCGGATCTTCTCCAGGGCAATATAGTTCTCCAGGAAATTTATTTCGGCAGATAAAAATACCAGGTCTTTCGGGCTTTCATCTACAAAATATCGCATAATTTCAGACAAACGTTCTATCAACACCGCTGTGCGGGGTGCTTCCCGGTAAGCTTCGTAATAGATGTTATTTAACGTATTAAACAGGAAATGTGGCTGCACCTGTGATTTCAGGAGGTTCAATTCCGTTTTTGCATTTTGCAGTACCAGCGCAGCTGCCTGTTGTTTCAGCGAAAAATATACGATGGCCATCCTGAARATAAAGCTGAGCAAAAACAGTAGTGGTATTCCTGCCAGGTACCGCAGCAGTATGGGGAGTGTTATCGGCTTGGGCATGGTGGTAAACCAGGTGTTATAGATCCAGCTCGACAGGTATGCGCGAATTAATCCTGTTACCAGTAAAAATAGTAATACCGCAAAAATATACCCCACTATGCGACCCTTCAAATATAACTTCGGATACAGCCAGCTAATGTTGCCATAGATGATGACTACATAAAAGAGCCCATTCATGGAGGAAAAAACGGCGGCTTGTTTAAAGCCGTCTTCCGGTAACATCGAAAAGAACATCATTAAAAGTACAATCAGCCATAGTAGCCATTGCAGACGGGTACTCGTTGTCATCTCCCTGAAAAATTGCATGCCTCAATTTACGAAGGTTTTGAACTTATCCGGCAGGGTAGCACTTTTAAATAATCGCCCGGTCCTCATTATTCAACGAATGGCGATGGAGGTTCAACCGCTTCAGGGATATTTTCAACCATTACCAGGTGGTGCCCGGAAAATGCAACCATTTAAAATATAGCAGGGGACATTGAATGTATTTTCAAATGTCCCGAAAACAGGAAAACTTTGATACTGGTTCATCGCCTATGCATCCGGCTACGGATCATTCTTCATTATTCAACTTAAAATCCCAACAAGTATGTATCTCAAGTCCTGTAAACAAATATTTTTACCGGCAGTTATTGTGTGTTTGCTGATCACCTCTTCCGTTACAGCCCAAACGGATACGATAGATCAGCAGCATCATCGGCTGAACACCAGCTTCCTGAAGCCAGGCGTAAAACAATACCTGGTGTATTTCCAAAGCCCTGCACATGCCAATAAGCTGAACGTAAGTTTGTGGGTGCGTGAAATTGAAAAGACCAGCAGAAATAATGAACCCGTATTCCGGATTACGCAGCACTGGTACGGTGAAGATACAGCCCGGTATGCAGTATTCAGCTCCCTTAACACCGTGGCGGACTTTTCTCCCTTATACCATGCAGAAACCAGGGGGACGATGCAGAAGGCCTATAACTGGTCCCAAACCGGCATTACAGGTGATAATACCCCCGATAATAAGGCGGCAGATTTTAAACTCAGTTTTGAACGCCCTAATTACAACTGGCACCTGGACATAGAAACATTTGAAATGTTGCCCCTGGCTGCCGGCAAAACCTTCCTGATCAACTTTTACGATGCGGGCCTGGAGCCTCCAAAATACGTGACGTATAAGGTAACCGGTAGTGAGGTATTACAAACGCTGAATGGTCAGCAAACAGATTGTTGGAAATTATTTACAGAAGGAGACTCTCCAAGGGGGCATTATACCCAGATTTTCTGGATCAGCAAGTCCGGTCATGAGCTGTTGAAAGAAGAAGATAGTTTTGGTGGCATATACCGGTACAAAGTGAAGCTCCCCGGATTAGCACCTTACCTGGAAGAACGATTTGTGCAAGCGAAATAAAATAAGGATGATAAGCCGTATAGACAGTATCATGCCTGTTTGTACGGCCCATCCTGACAAAGCCGGTTAACCCGTTTCAAACGTTCCCGGCATTCCACCACCATTCCCAACCTACTCCCACAGGCGCGCCCGCTTCTTCTGCCAACAGCATATAGGGATACTGTTTTTTAAATATCCTGTGCTGCCATCAAACTTTTCCTCTCTGAAACCGTTATAAGGCAGTACACCGGAGATAAGCATACTCCGGCACACAGGCATCATACATTTCAGCATCATTAAAAGGCAGAAAAAATGGACATCCAACAGTTTGAAGATAAAGGACTGGCGCATTACTCTTATGCTATTTACAGCGAAAAAGTCAATGAAATCATTTTGATAGATCCCTCCCGGGATGTAGCGCCTTACCTGGATTATGCAGCCTCCTTGAATGCAAAAATCAGCGGGGTAATTGAAACGCATCCGCATGCCGATTTTATCAGCGGCCACCTGGAATTGCACGAAACTACCGGTGCGAAGATCTATTGCTCCCAGCTGGTGGGTGCTGCCTATCCGCATACCGGCTTTGATGAAGGAGATAAAATTATATTGGGAGATATCACACTCAAAGCATTGAATACGCCTGGTCATTCGCCGGATAGTATCAGTATTGTGCTGGCCTATGCGGGAGAAGACAGGGTGGTGTTTACGGGAGATACTTTGTTTATTGGTGATTGCGGCCGGCCGGATCTGCGGGAGAGTGCGGGTAATGTCACTGCCGGCAGGGAAGCACTGGCGCGTATGATGTATCATTCTCTCCGGGAAAAATTAATGGTGCTGGACGATGATGTGCTGGTATACCCTGCACATGGCGCCGGTACACTTTGTGGTAAGTCGCTCAGTGAGGAAGACAGCAGCACCATTGCAGCAGAGAAAGTAAGCAATTGGAGTCTCGATGAGCTGACAGAAACGGAATTTGTGAAGGAGCTGCTATCCATGCAGCCATTTATTCCAAAATATTTCCCCTATGATGTAGACATCAACAGAACGGGGGCTGCGGCACTGGAAGCATCTCTGTCAAAGGTGCCGGTTATTTCCGGAGCGCCTGTGTTTGATGCAGGAACGATACTTATTGATACCCGGCCGGAAGCCATTTTTAAACAGGGACATTTGCCCGGAGCGGTGAATCTGCAGGATGGCGGTAAGTTCGAAACCTGGCTGGGGAGTATAGTGGCTCCCGGGGAATCTTTTTACCTGCTGGCAGGAGAGGAGGCTGCTTTGCAAAGCGTAATCAGGAAGACCGCTAAAATTGGCTATGAATCATTTATAAAAGAGGCTGCGGTGTATACCGGAGGATCGGAACAAATAGATGCTATACCCCTGGAAGATTTCAGGGCACATCCGGAAAATTATACCATTGTAGACGTACGCATGGCCACAGAAGCGGCGGAGTACAAAATTTTCGATTCCGCCATATCAATTCCATTGGATGAATTACGGGAACGTACCAACGAAATTCCTGTAAACCGGCCCGTAGTAGTACATTGTGCCGGTGGCTACCGTAGTGCAGCTGGTAGTAGTATCATTGCCGCCGCATTAAAAGACCAGGTGAAAACATATGACCTGGGCAATGCGGTTAAACAGTTTGAGCCTTAAATAACAGCGCTGTGCCGCGGTTGTTTATGCGCCAGGTGCTGTACACCCCAATCATACAGGGGCATCACCACCGCTATCAGGGAATGCCCCTGGGCCGTAAGTGTATATTCCACTCTGGGTGGAATCTCCGCAAATATTTCACGGGTGAGTAGTTCATCCTGCTCCAGTTCCCGCAGCTGATTAGCCAGCATCTTGCGGCTGATACCCGGTAATTGCTTTTCCAGCAGGCTAAACCGGTTAATGCCCTGTGTAATCAGATGCAGGATCATCGGTTTCCATTTGCCGCCTATAATATTCAGTGTAAGTGCCATCGGGCATAACGCCGGTGGATATATTAAAACCGGGGAAATCTCTTTTTTCATATTCCTCTCATTTTAAAGCAGGTAACTATAAAAGTGGCTAAGTGAGTTTTTGGTTACCTATGGGTGCTTCCATCGATTAGCAACAACTTTGTAGAAATTTATACGATGAAACCACTACAAAGAACCACTTTTTTTACGGCCCTGCTGTTATTACTAACCGCTGTTCATCACGTTTATGGCGCTATTATCTATCATACTCACTGGCGGCTGCATGTCCTGTTTGTAGCCATACCGGATATGTTACTGGTATACCTGCTGGACCGGCTGTTGCGGAAGTATCCGGATAGTAATCCGCTTTTGGTGTGCTATCTGCTTTCGGTACTCTTGTTTCCTTTGCTGATCATTGGTTTATACGAGGGCGCATATAATCACCTGGTTAAAAATATTGTTTTTTTAGTAACCGGTAACAATTCTTTTTTCCGGTTGCTGTTTCCGCCACCAGTTTATGAATTACCAGGTGATTTCTGGTTTGAGGCTACCGGTATTTTACAGGCATTTCTCTTTTATCCGCTGTTAATGAGTTTTAGTAAGATGATAAAATCAGCGGTCCATTGCCGGAAACAAATCATATAACAATTGTTGTCGCATAATACCCCTTACTTTGCCTTGTTTGCACCCTTTACTATTGATGAAATGATGGTAGATTTACAGGAGCGTCTTTATTGAACAGGCCGCTGCGGCTTGTATTCTTCACCAGAAAAATATTTTTTATGTTCAGGAACACAAAAGCATACAGTGGATTTTCTGTAAATAATCTGCAACAGGCAAAAGATTTTTATCAGCAAAAATTAGGATTGGAAGTGGAAGGAAACGGGGAGTATATGCTGACCTTAAAAATTGCCGGTGGTAATAATATACTGATCTATCTGAAACCGGATCATACCCCCGCTACTTTTACCATCCTTAATTTTCCCGTGAGTAATGTGGAAGAGACAGTAGATAAGCTGACGGCGGCAGGCGTTAAATTTTTACAGTATGAGGGAGCCATCAAAACAGATGCAAAAGGTATTCACCGCGGAGATAGTGATCCTACTGTTGCCTGGTTTACAGACCCCGCTGGGAACATACTTTCCGTTGTTAGCCAGTAAGGAGGAGAAAAGATAGTACGTGTTATAAAGCCGGTGTGGATGATAGCTTTTAGCTTTTAGCTTTTAGCAAAATGCAGCGAAGAACATAAATGTTCCTCTTCGCTGCATTTTGCTAAAAGCTAAAAGCTAAAAGCTAAAAGCTAAAAGCTAAAAGCTATCATCCACACCGGCTTTATTGTTTTATTATTTTATTTTTTTTCAAATATAATTTTTTACATTCGGGCCGTTATCATGTGAATGTATCATGTTTGTGACATGCCCATAACCTGTATTCTTTACAACCTCATACTTTAAACATCAAAAAACAATGAACAAGACAATTTTATTTTCTGCGGCCATGGCGGTGACAATTGGATTTGCAGCCTGTGGTGGTGGCAGTAAACCAGCTAATGACAGCACGGCGACATCAACTTCCAAAGTAGCATTGAAAGATGATAAGCTCAGTGGTTTTATGCTGGGAGGTATTTATTTTATTAACGGCTACGGTGGTCAGGAAGAAGTAAGCAAAAGGATCACAGGTGCTGATAAACAAGCTATCATTGACGGCTACAAGGAAATACTCGAATTTCCTTTTAAACCGGATGATGCAGCGGGTGCGCAAGGCATGCTCAAAGATGCCTGGGGTATCACAGATAAAGCCACGCTGTTGAAAAGCCTGGAAGAACTGACAGCAGGAGATGCTAAAAATCCGCATCGCGCCTGGGACTATGCACGTCTCGTCAACAATGCCTGCATGGGTTATGCTGCGGGTTATATCGGAAAACCGGAAGCAGAGAAATATATCAGCGCTACTTTACCGCTGGCCCGCAAAGATTTTAAAACATGGGATGATTATTTTGCTGACTGGCTCGCAGGTCGTAAAGTATGGGGCGGCGATGAAAGTCATACCAAAGAATTTGAAGACCTGACTAAAACTATCACCAAAGGTGATAATAATATTTACCAGATATTACCGCTGAACTAAGCGTTATTTTTTTATGAAGAAGGTTGTACTGCGTCTGGCGGTACAACCTTTTTTAGTAATTTCAAGGCTCGTCTCTTACCTAAAGCATCATGCATACTTATACCACTGCCAGTCTGTTGTTATTATCCGGCTGTATGGCCTGTCATCCCTCTGTGAACAACATGTCCGCCGCTACAACGGAGGAAGGGCTCCAAAATAAAGACAGTGCCATCTCCGCGGAAATCATGAGTGCTCCTCCACCTTCACCAAAAACAATTATTTACGACCTGGATCAGGATCATAAACCAGACACTATCCGTTTGGCCACCACGGGAAAGAATGGAAACTTTTACTGTGTAGATGAAGTTGCTTTTTCCCTGACACGGGGAGGGAAAAAGATTTTTTCGGATGGCTGCTGGGGCCAGGTAGATAGTAGTTTTCAGAAGACGAACAATAATGCGGTTGCATCTGCCGATGTTTTTATCTACAAAAAAAAGAAGCAAACCTGGGTATTGATTTTTGGAGAAAGGGATGCTTCGTCTAGTGAACCAACGGTCGTTATACGCATTGAGGATAGTCAGCCTGAAATGATCCTGCAGACAGAAATAGATTTCCCCGTAGCCGTAGGGGACGATAATGCACGGCATCAGGTACTTCTGATAGGTAAGGGGGTATCAGAGAGAGAGGGTGGTGACGATAGCCAACATACAACTATATTTAGTTATGATCCTTACTATGTATATAACCTGGAAGAAGATGGAAAGATTGATAGCATAGCTATGGAACAATACAATCGTACACATTATGTGTGGGCGGGCTGGGGACCGGCATCGGATGCACGGGTGATGGTTTATGAGGATGGCCGGCGGCAGTTAATAAGGAAATAAAAGTGGGTTCGCTTAGTTTTTCCTATTTTTGTCCGCTAAATAAGGAAAATTTATGGCTACTAAGATTACAGTTAACAACAATGGGTCACTTAGAATAGAAGGTGAGTTTGAAATCGTGGACAAAAACGGCAACAACTACGATCTGGGTGGTCGGGAAGCAGTAGGCATCTGCCGTTGCGGTTTGTCTGCCAACAAACCTTTTTGCGATGGTTCTCACAAAGGTCATTTCGAGCATGATGCGGTAGCATTTGCACTGCCTCCTAAAAAATAGTGAATAACAAGGATACTTACAGGCTCAGGGAAGCGGTTACAACCAGCTGCTCTGAGCCTGTTCTCATTTTAATATACTCCATCTGATATGGTCGAAATAGCCACTTTTGCACCTGTTTTTGCAAGGTAAATAATTGCACTTTTGTGAGATATTAATAGCCAGAGACATATGGATATCCGTTTTTTCCAGGTAGACGCATTTACGAATCAGCCTTTCAAAGGCAACCAGGCGGGCGTATGCCTGCTGGAAAGCATGCCGGACGATGCTACGCTCGCCGCCATCGCCGCAGAAAATAACCTCGCCGAAACCGCGTTCCTGCTACCGGAGCAGGAAGGATATCGTTTGCGCTGGTTTTCTCCGTTGGTGGAAATTCCGCTCTGCGGACACGCTACCCTGGCCAGCGCGCATGTATTATGGGAAGCCGGATTAGTGCCGCCGGAGGTAACCATTCAATTTTATACGCTGAGTGGCGTGCTGACAGCCAGCCGCAGTGGCGACTGGATAGAACTGGATTTTCCTGCCAGGGACAGTGAACCAGCTGTTTTGCCGGATCTTTGGCAACCTATGTTTACACAAACGATCGTGAATGTGGCGTATAGCGTGGACCGTTATATTGTGGAATTAGCATCCGACAAAGCAGTGGCTGATTTTAAACCGGACCGGCAATTATTGCTCGCACATAAATGTATCATCACTGCCAGGGCCTCAGCAGGCTCCCCGTACGATTTTACTTCCCGCTTTTTTGCAGGCCCCATAGGCATAGACGAAGATCCGGTGACAGGCTCCGCACATTGCAGTCTCGCTACCTACTGGGCCGAACGCCTTCATAAAAATGATTTCTTCGCCTACCAGGCATCTGCACGTGGTGGTGAACTGAAAGTGGTGCTGCAGGGTGATAGGGTATTGCTGAAGGGAGAGGCGATCACCGTGATTGAAGGAATTTTCCGTATATAGTTTTTGACCATCATAAAACCCAACACATGAGTCAGTACGAATTATTTAAAGACCTGCATTACCAAAACGCCCCATTGTTGTTAGGCAATGCCTGGAATGTAGCCAGTGCCCGGATCCTGGAGGATAACGGCATCACTGCTATCGGCACTTCCAGTTCAGCTATCGCCGATACCCTGGGTTATAAAGATGGAGAACAGATTCCTTTTGCTGAATTACTTTTTATCATCGAAAAAATAGCCCGTCATATCAAGGTGCCATTATCAGCAGATATAGAAAGAGGATACAGTAATGACCCGGCAGTGGTGGTACAGCATATTGAGCAGTTACATGATATCGGTGTAGTGGGCATTAACCTGGAAGATTCTGTGATGGCAGATAGCCTCGTTTTAGCACCGATAGAAGCGTTCAGCCGCAAACTCAGTTTCATCAGAAACGAACTTTCCCGCAAAAATATTCCTCTGTTTATTAATGCCAGGATAGATACTTTTTTGCTGAATGTGCCGGACCGGCTCAACGAAACTTTCGCACGCATCAAAGCATTTGAAGCAGCAGGCGCCGATAGTATTTTTGTGCCTTTCATCCGCGAATTATCTGATATCAGCCAGGTAACTGCCGCTACTGCTTTACCGGTGAATGTGTTATCTATGCCGGAGCTGCCGTCCTTTGCGGCATTGGCTGAAGCGGGTGTGAAAAGAATCAGTATGGGCGGTAGTGTATACCGGTCCGTGAATGATCATCTTAAAAAGGTAGTACACGATATTACCGTGGCAGGATCATTTGCAGGCGTGTTTCAATAAGGGCAGGAAGAATGTTTCCATCAGCATCAGGAGTAGTTTAACAAATGGTCAACGCATCCCGTACGTTTTTGGGCACGCTCTCCGGGGCGTGCTTTACTTTTTAAATATCCAATAGCCCAGCACCAGCCATAAGAGCCCTTTTATGAGGAAGAAAAGGAATCCCCAGAAGCCAATTCTTTTGAGCCACTTAATAATTTTTTCTTTCCTGTTATTATTTGCCGTCATAACAAAACGAAATTACAAATTTTTCGGTTAGATAAATGTATCTTAACCGGCTAATATATATTCCTGCTTATGAAATTATTGTTATGGTCAGTGACCATCCTGGTTACGCTGAGCCACTCCCTGACAGCACAACAGCTGGGCCGTTCCCCCAGCAGAGCCAATAATACCAGCAGCACAGATATCAGCGATAAACCAGCCATCAAATGGCAGTTTAAAACCGGTGGAAAAGTAGTGTCTTCCCCGGTGATCAACGGGCATTATCT
This sequence comes from Chitinophaga sp. 01L420, assembly GCF_056399985.1. NCBI lineage: Bacteria > Pseudomonadati > Bacteroidota > Chitinophagia > Chitinophagales > Chitinophagaceae > Chitinophaga > Chitinophaga sp. 01L420. The sequence continues at coordinate 25,334 of NZ_JBFTSK010000056.1, read as the reverse complement.
TTTTATCGGCGCAGCAGATTCCTGTATGTATGCGCTCGACCGCGATAATGGGAAACCATACTGGAAATTTAAAACCAACGGAGCGGTAAATGCTACCGTGGCCTGCGATAGTACTGCAGTATTTTTTATGAGTGAAGATGGGAACTTTTATGCACTCGACATGCATACCGGTAAACTGCAATGGACTTTCAAAACAAAAGGAGAGCATGCCACCGATCCCTGGGACTATTTTCTATCTTCCGCTACGGTACATCAGGGTATTGTATACGTAGGCAGCACAGACGGTCATATCTATGCATTAAATGCCCGCACCGGTAAGCTGCAATGGAAATATCTCACTGGTGGCGCCGTACATGCGGCACCTACTATAGCAGAAAATATTATCCTGGCCGGCAGCTTTGATGGCTTCTTTTATGCACTCAACACAGATGGTTCGCTGCGCTGGAAATTTGATACCATGGGAGAAAGATATTTTCCGGTGGGCGAAGTGCAGTTTCACGCGGTCGTGGCAGACAGCTGTGTTTATTTCTGTGCGCGTGATTATAATGTATATGCGCTGCATCTTCGCACGGGTAAAGGATTATGGGTATATCATGAACCCGGTAGCTGGACCAGCGTGCCCAGTCTGGCCGGCAAGCGCCTGCTGGTATCTACCTCCGACACTCACCGCGCCCTTGCCTTTGGGGCCGCCTATGGTAAACTACAATGGCAGGCGCCTGTACGTTTGAATGTTTTCAGCAGTATCACATCGACTAACGACTACGGCTATATGGGAAGTCTGGATGGTAAAATTCAGAAGATGAGTCTGCGTACTGGTGAAAGCGTCTCTATTTTCCAGACCGCCGCCAGCAAACAGCAGGAGGCCCGCTTTTTTAATCAGGCTACCAGCGAATTATTCCCTGACCTGATGGCCAGGTATAAAGATGACTATAAAAAGATGTACACCGATTTCCTGGACATGGGTAGCATCTTATCCACCCCCTGGCTGGAAGAAGGGGTGCTCTTCTTCGGGAGCACCGATGGGAATGTATACGCATTGCAGTAAAGAATTACGAATTAGGAATTACGAATTACGGATTTGTGGGTAGATGGTAAACGCGAAGATTATTCGCTATTAGCTCCTCACAAATCCGTAATTCGTAATTCCTAATTCGTAATTGCTTACTTTTGCGCTCTTTTAGCAATCATTTATAAAGATGCGTGTAGCAGTTTCGAGCAATAAATTACTTTTTTCCCTGTTCCTGGGCCTTTGTGGCAGCGCTTCAGCGCAAAAGTGGACAGATAGTACCCTTATCACCCGCCATCTTGATGAGGTAATTGTACAGGAAAACAGGCTGGCAGCGCCTGTGAAGGCCATCAACCGCAATATTACCATCATTACCCGTAAGGAGATAGAAGCTATGCCAGTATCTTCTATTACAGAGGTATTGTCATATGTACCGGGGCTGGATGTACGCCAACGTGGACCGGAGGGCATCCAGGCGGATATTGGGATCGATGGAGGCACCTTCGACCAGACCCTGATCCTGCTGAACGGCGTAAAGATCACAGATCCGCAAACTGGCCATAATATGATGAATTTGCCGGTATCGTTGGTAGATATTGATCATATTGAGGTGTTACGTGGCGCTGCGGCCCGTATTTACGGCATCAACGCCCTTAATGGGGCTATCAACATCGTGACCCGTAAAGCCACCGAAAGCGGCCTTATTATCAACGGTAGCGGTGGTAGCAGTTTTAAAAAGAATGAAAATAATAAGCTGTATGACGCTTATAGTCTTGGCGCCAGCGGCGCCCTGGTAAAAGGCGGCAACAGCCAGTCTTTATCCATTAGCCGCAACCAGGGAAACGGATATCGTTATAACACCGCATACGACAACTATCGTGCTCTTTACCAGGCCGGCTTTAACAATGATCCCCAGCACCAGTATAATGTAATGGCAGGGTTCATTAACAATAACTACGGCGCCAACGGATTCTATGCTCCTCCGGGAGATCTGAACTCGGAAGAAACGGTGAAAACCTTCCTGGCAGCCGTCAGCAATACTTCCCGTATTACCCGCAACTGGGTGATGACGCCCCGGATCAGCTATCGGTATACTAAAGATGATTACATCTATATAAAACCCAATAAGTACCGCAATCTGCATAATACCAATGTGCTGGGAGCAGAACTGAATAATACCTTCACCACTGCTATCGGTACCTTTGGTGCTGGCGTGGAAGGACGGTATGAGCATATTAAAAGTACCAGTCTGGGTAACCACGACAGAACCAACCTGGGCCTGTCTGGTGAATACAAATCAATAGCAGACCGCCGTTTGACTTTCACCCTCGGCGGATATCTTAATTACAATTCTTTCTATGGCTGGCAATTCTTCCCGGGTGCGGACGTGGGCTTTAATATTACCCCCGATCTGAAACTCTATGCCAATGCCGGTACTGCACAACGACTGCCTACTTATACCGACCTTTATTACAAAGGACAGGGCATTATCGGTAATGAAAACCTGGGCCCTGAAAAGGCCAGCTATGGTGAAGTGGGTATCCGTAAATTCAGTGGTAAATTCTCCTACAGCGGTTCCTTTTTCTACAGACAGATCAGCAACTTTATTGATTATGTAAAAGATACCGCAGGTGTGGCTAATCCGGCTACTATCAACTGGCAGCCACAGAATTTTCAACGGGCAGATATGACCGGATTCAGACTCAATGCCGGATATAATACCGCGCTGCAACCGCATTACGTGTTTAATAGTATCGGTGTAAATGCCGGCTATAACTATCTTTCTCCTTCTTTCAAAGGTGATGCCCTGTCTACCAAGATTTCGCGTTACGTCATTGAAAGTTTAAGGCATCAGTTTACCGCGAATGTGCGCACAGAGTTGTTGCAGCATTTCAATGTTTCTGCTGCGGCACGCTATTGCATGCGTATTAACTATAAAGACTATACGCTGATAGATGCGCGTATTGCGTATAAGCAATCACGTTACCAGATATACGCAGATGCCAGCAACCTGCTGGACGTGACTTATGTAGAAGCAGGAGCCGTGATGATGCCCGGCAGATGGGTGACAGTGGGAGCGGTTGTAAGAATTACGAATTAGGAATTACGGATTTGTGGGGAGATGGTAAACGCGAAGATGATGCGCTACTATCTGCCCACAAATCCGTAATTCGTAATTCCTAATTCGTAATTCTCAATTCGTTATAATCCCTGCATTGATCAACCCCTTGCTATCTCCGCGTATAAACACCGTATAAATTTTTCCGGTCCCGAGCGTGATATTATTTAGCCCGGATTCCTGTACCGGCAAAGGCGCAGCACCTTCGCCTGCACTCACCTCCAGGGAAATCGTACCAGCGTTTACGTTAGTGAACGGCGCACTGTCATACGCGGTTCCTTTAAGGTTGCTGCCTCCGGCACTGCCGTAGGGGATGTTACTGTAAAGCGTGGTTTCCGTTCCATTCTGCCGGAGTTTTACACTCACGCCAGCGATGCCGGGAGCCAGATGCACAAAGCGTAATTTGGCTTTACCGGCAGCAGGGGCGGAGAGATCATCATAAAAAAGCAGCAGCGTATCTTTGGTAACATCATTTTTTGCAGGTGCTGCGAACACAGTATGGTAGTATCCGGCAATAGGACCGTTAGGACCTCCTGTAGCACTGTATGCGGCGCTGTTGCCAAACTGCCGCGATACTTTATAGGCAGTGCCGTTGCCTTCCGTAAAGTTGATCTGTACATTGCCAAAAGTAGTGGCTGCATAGGGTGATGCCGTACCTGGCAGCACTGCGGTGGTAGTCACCTTTTGTGTAAATGTCCAGAATTGTATGCCGGTGTTTTGGGTGCGTGCATTGACGAAACGTATATTGGCAGACAGTGGCGGGCGGTCGCCTGCATTCACATCCAGGTAGTCCGTTTTGTTGCAGGCGCTGAAAGCCAGTATAGTAAAGCTGCTCAGGAAGAAAGAAAGATTGTTTTTCATGAGAGAATGTTTTAAGGATTAAAAACGTGCGTATAACCTGGCGAATGGTTGTATACCTGCGCTGCCATTTTGTATGCCTACAATAGAAGGATTACGCAGCCCGGAAATGGCTGCATCTGAATAATCACCCAATACATTAAATGCATTGTTTACGCCCACTGTTACCTGTACTTCTTTGCTGATATGATATCCTACGGAGAAGTCAGTCACCCAGACAGGTTTCAGCTCCTGGAAATAATAATCAGGTTTAGGGAAATTGGCGTTGAGTGCAGCAGCAGTAGTTACGGAGCCGAAGTAAATGGTACGTGCCAGGAAGTTGAACCGGCGTGTATTTAGTATAGCCTGCAGCGTTATTTTTTGCTGAGGGATGTTAGTCGTAACCCTGGCTTTTTCTGACTCACTGAAAATAACATTTTTGTATTGTTCCAATCCTTTAGGGGTGTTGACAGCCGTCACTTCATTTTTCACAAAGTTGCCACCTGCCAGCAACTGGAGACTGCTTTTGTTCAAGGGTATTTTATAACTACCGGTAAATTCAATGCCTTTGGTACGTGTGCTGAAGGCATTGTAGAAAAACTTTGCCTGCGTGGTACCGGTGGCCAGTAACAGCGAACGAACATCTGCCGGCAGATTAACATCGTTGGCCGAGAAGTTACCGGTATTGCCCACCCTGTTTTTGATATCGATAAGATAAGCGTCTACGCTCAGTTCTACATTTCTTGCCGGCTGAGAGGTAATGCCGGCTGTGTATCCGGTCGATTTTTCCGGGGTAAGAGAAGGGATACCCAGTGCTCTTGTGGCGGCATTTTTGTTGGAGGCAGTTACTTGGTCAATAGCACGGCCCTGCTGAAAACTGGTAGATGTTTCTGTATAATAGAACTGCGCCAGATCGGGTGCGCGGAAGCCACTGTTGGCCGATCCGCGAATGCTGAGCCAGGGCGCAAAACTATACCGGGTAGCTATTTTGCCGGTGGTAACATTGCCGAAGTCCGAGAAGTTTTCTGCGCGCAGCGCACCGGATAACAACCACTTCTCTGTGATATTGAGTTCCAGGTCTACATAACCCGCTACAATTGCCCTGCTTACATTCACTTCGTTGGAAGGCCGGAACCCTGCATGGATTTGTGATCCGGGCGAGAGGCCATTCAGTGCAATGAGTCCTCCGTCGGTCAGATAAGGGACACCCCCCACGGTGGTATCTACGGAATAAACAGGACGAAGGTCTGCTTTACTATACGACGCTTCTTCACCTGCGATGATCTGATAAGTTTCTGTGCGGTATTGTGCGCCGAAGGCCAGGTTAAGGCCCTGCAGCACCTGGGGGAAGTAACGGCTGATATCCAGGCTGGCCGTATTCTGAGACGCATTGTATTTGCCGGCATCAAAAGTAGTGGGGCTTTTTGCACCCAGACTCGCATTTAATGAATTGCTGATCACGTTGCCGAAATCATTTTTGCCGTATACATTGGATACGTCTAATTTCCATTCTCCTGCCTGCGCTTTCAGTCCGATAGCAATGGACTTATCGGTGATGGCGTTATCCATGGCGGGTAAAAATCCGTCAGGATACAGGGAGGTGTTGTTGCGCTCTGTCCAGCCAGGGAGGCGGTATACCGCAGTAAACTGGGAGTTACGGTGACTGATACCTCCAAATGCATATACTTCTGCATGGTCACTAACGGGAATGGCTGTATTAAAAAACAGTAGTGCATCTTTAGCTTTGTTGGAACCTCCGCCGCGTTGATCAAAGAAGTGCCGGTCTATGCCCCGGCTTTTCAGAATGGCATCATCAATTTCTTTGGTATAGATATTATCATAGCCGCGGGTGTTGGCGCCGCCGCCATAAATAGGACCATTGTATAATCCGGCGTCATCGCGGCCGGGTTGCAGGGATACGCCCTGGGTGGCAAATTCGGCGGTGGCATTGAGATAGCCACCGCGGGAGCCGATCTTTACGCCATAGTTGATTTTGGAACGGGTGCTGGCACCATCGCCTCTGCGGCGGATGCTGCCGGTAGTGCTGACAATCACATCGGAAGATTGCTTCTTCAATACGATGTTGATCACGCCGGCAATGGCATCAGAGCCGTATTGTGCGGCGGCGCCATCCCGGAGTATTTCAATGCGCTCTATGGCGCCGGCGGGGATGGAGTTAAGGTCGTAGCCGGTGGCGCCGTTTCCCAGACCGCCCCAGTTTACATTGGAGCTTTTATGCCGGCGTTTGCCGTTGACCAGTACCAGCAACTGGTCTACGCCCAATCCTTTTAGCTGTGCCAGACTGAGGGCAGAACCTGCATCGCCGGCATTGCTGCCGTTTACAGAATGGAAGGAGGGGGATACGTATTGCAACAGCTGTGTGATGCTGGTTTGCGGGGCCGCTTCCTGCAGTGATTTAATATCGATGACATCTACGGGTACCGGTGAGTTCAGTTTGGTACGGTTCGCACTGCGGGAGCCTACAATCTGTACTTCACCCAGTTGTTTGGTCGTATCTGTCAGGTGTTTGTCCTGTGCTGATAGTATTGCTGAGAGCAGCAGCAGAGGGGAGATGACCGGCAGTATAATTTTTTTCATGCCCTGGTTGATTTTTATGGTTAATGATGTGTGACTTTAAAACGATCATCTGTCAGCGCTACCAGGAAGTTTTCCAGGTCTGTCATTTCCTGCTGGCTCAGGTTCAGTGGCTTGTTGAGCGACAGATCCCGGTTGATGCCATCATGTACAATGTTGTTGGGTTCATTGTAATAGGCAATTACTTCCTTTAATGTTTTGAACATACCGTTATGCATATACGGAGCGGTAACGGCTACATTCCGTAAGCTGGGTACTTTAAAGAAACCCATATGGGTGCTGTCTTTCGTGGCTTCATACCGGCCTGCATCTTTTAGGCTGGTACCGTTATAAAGACCGATGTTTTTGAAGCGGTCCGCCGTAAAATCTTCTCCCGAATGACAATTATTACAATTGGCTTTACCAATAAACAAAAGGCGACCCCGTATAGCCGACCCCGTTAGCGCGCTGTCGTTGCCGGCAATGTAGCGATCATAGGGGCTGTTGGCAGTTTCCAGGGTACGTTCAAAAGCAGCGATGGCCTGGAGTACATTTTTAGTGGTGGCCGGACTGTTGAACACCTGCTGGAAATAAAGCCGGTAGCTTTCCTGGTCGTTCAGCCGCTGTACGGCTTCTTCAATAGGCAGTCCCATTTCATCGGGATTGATGATGGGTTGTAATGCCTGGTCCTCCAGGGTGGCTGCTCTGCCGTCCCAGAAAAAGTTAGGGCGACCGGAGAGATTGGTAATGCCTGGCGTGTTTCTTTTGGTTGGTGTATGATGGATGCCTTTGCTGAAGGCAATAGTGTCTGCAAATCCAAATTGAGGAATGTGACAGGAAGCGCAGCTTACACTGCGATCTTTCGACAACAGGGGATCAAAGAACAGCTTTTCTCCCAGTTGGGCCCTGCCCGGTGGATCGCCAGATCGTGGGCTGGTATTGAATCCCGCGATGATAACGCCTGCACATAGCATGCCCGGTAAAATGAATATCATTTTTCTCAGCTTCATGGTGGTAAAAGTTATGGAGGACATAAAATGCCCGGTAGCAACATGGGGGTTGCGAAAAAATATTGGTCGATTAAAGTTTTGTGTTGCTGTAAGGAGGCTGTAAAAAAGAAATGGTTATTGGCATTCCCGGGAGCATGGGCGGGAGTGCCCGTGCTCCCCAGGAATTATTATAATGGGGTAGTAAAAAATGAACGAATTATTTGGCTGTTGCTACCAGTACTACATCCAGGTCAAAGTCATCATAGATGGCTTTGTCGCCGATGCCTTCAAAGAAGCTCTTGGAACCGTATTTAATATTGTATTTGGTGCGATCCACTTTAATAGCTGCTTTCGCAGTGAGCTTGTTGCCGGCAACAGTTACGGTTGCAGGAAAGGTAACAGGGTTGGTGATGCCTTTGATAGTCAGGTTGCCGGTTACTTCGTAGTTACCGCCGCCTTTGGAAGTTACGCTGGTAGTAGCAAAAGTTGCTGCCGGAAATTTCTCTACAGAGAAGAAGTCGTCACTCTTCAGATGTCCGAGTAATTTCGCGTTGCCGCCTTCATCTTTAATATCAGTAACAGCAATGCTGCGGGTGTCCAGTGAAAAAGTACCACCTTTCAGTACATTGCTTTCTACTTCCAGTTTACCATCGGCTACATTGATGGTACCCTGGTGTTGGCCGGTTACTTTTTTGCCGGTCCAGCTCAGTTTACTTTCTTTAGCGTCTACCTGGAAAACAGTTGCTTTCCGGGCTGAGGCAGATTTGGTTGGTTTTTCTCCTTTGTTGACAGTAGCAGGTGTAGTGAAAGACATCAGAAAGATGGATCCTCCAATAAAGAACAGAGATGCTAATCGTTGCATATGTTGTGTGTTTAAATTTGGTGCGAATTTAAGGTGGACTGGCGGATTAGCGGTTACGAGATCCGGAAATTAATGTTAAAGTTATTTTTCCGCTATCAGTTCATCCAGATCATGGTTCCATTTGGCCACATAATCTTTGTAATACTGGCCAGTCACTTCGCCGGTATACCCGGTATGTATTTGTCTTACTTCCCCTTTACGGTCTATGATGATGGTGGTAGGGAAGGCCATCATGCGGTTGAGCGCTGGTAGCTTCTCTGACGCCACTTTCTTATCAGCAATGCCACCAAAAAGAATATCATATTGTATGTTGTATTTCTCTTTTAACTTACCTAATGTGTACTTCGCATATTCCAGGTCATCTTTCTGTTCAAAACCAATGGCAATGGCTTCTACACCACGGTCTTTGTTTTTGTTATACCAGGGCGACAGGAAAGAGGTTTGGTCGGTGCAGTTAGGGCACCAGGTACCGATGATTTCTACAATGACCACTTTGCCTTTGTACTTGTCATCGCTCAGGGAAACGTTGTTGCCGCTGAGGTCTGGCAGGGTGAAGTCCAGTTTTTTATAGCCTTCTTTCAGGAAAGTGAGTTTGTAAGGATCGGGGAGTTCGGCGGCGGCATTTTTTTCTCCGTCAAACCGGATGTTATTATAAATGCCTAAGCTGATTTCGCCGGTGAGTGATTTATCGTCATTCACTTTTCCTTTAATGTAGATGGGGCTGGGGCCGGTGAATCCGGACAATTCGAATTCATCGCCATGAACCGTACCTTCCAGTTCGCGGCTGTCGCCTACTACAGACATGATGACGCCGGTAAGCTTGTTGCCTTCCTGTTTCAGTAAACCAATACGGTTGGGAGTAGGTTCTTTGCTGGCTATTTTCAGTTCCCACTTGCCGCTGATATCAAAGGCAGGAGCGGCTTCTGTGCCGGGTTCTGCAAAGCGATAGCTTTGTCCGTGTTCTGCAGTAAAGGGTAATGCATTGCCCCGGAAGTTAGGTACGAGGCTTCTGTATTCGCCGGAAATTTTGCCGTCAGACTCAATGTGCGCCACCAGGGCGGCATCATAGGTATTCATCTTAATAAATAAAGAGTCGTTGCCGAGGCGTTGTACATGGAAGTTATCCCGCCTTGTGCCGTTGATCAGTGTAAAAACAGCATGTTCAGGGTCTTTTCCTTTTAACTCAAAATTAAAGGGTACCTGGGATTCGCTGAGGGTGAATACACCGCGCCAGACACCTTGTTTTACAAATGGTTTTTTAGGGGCAGCAAACGAGTGGTTGCTGAACAATCCTGCCACCATCAGGCCGGTTAAAAATAAATGCTTATGCGTTTTCATGATTGTATATTATTGGTTGAACAATGCAAGTCGATGCCGGTCCTGGTGGGGCGACTAAGCGGTGCTACAAATAAAACTGGTGGTAAATACTGACGGAGTGGTGGCTTTATCAGCGGTGGTGAAACAAAGATAAAGGGGACTTTTATTATTTCCAAATAAAAGTCTATTAATTTTGTAGACTAATAGCAAAAGTGAGAAAGACAAGCGCCGAAGGCCTTCCTCTCCGCTGCATTTCCTTAAAAAAGAACTAAATTTGCGCTTTAAATAACCTGACTTGAGTAATTCTGTTTTTTTAATAACACCGCCATTTACACAGTTGAACACGCCGTACCCGGCCACTGCTTACCTGAAAGGATTTCTGAACACCAAAGATATTACCTCCTTCCAGGCGGATCTGGGTATTGAAGTCACCTTGCGTTTATTTTCAAAACAGGGACTGGAACAGTTGTTTGCACATATCGCTGCGGCCCCGCCAGTAGCGGCTTCTGAGAATATAGCCCGGATGCTGGTATTACAGGAGGACTATATACAATCCATTGACGCCGTTATTTTATTTTTACAGGGAAAGAATCCTACGCTGGCACATCTGATCTGTAAACGTGATTATTTACCGGAGGCCTCGCGTTTCGCGCAGCTCGATGACCTGAACTGGGCCTTTGGTTCCATGGGGTCACAGGACAAAGCCAAACACCTGGCAACGATGTACCTGGAAGATTTATCGGATCTGATCATGGCCTGCGTGGATCCACATTTTGGTTTCAGCCGGTATGCAGAGCGACTAAGCCGTTCCGCCAATAGCTTTGATGAACTGTATGATGCCTTACAGGCGGAGTATACTTATATAGACAGTATTTTAACAGACCTGCTGGCTACGCACATGGAACAGGTACAACCTGCTATGGTAGCTATTTCTGTGCCTTTCCCGGGCAATCTCTATTCGGCATTGCGTTGCGGACAATGGGTGAAAAAGCACTATCCTGCTTTGAAAGTGGCCATGGGTGGTGGTTTTCCTAATACAGAGCTGCGTTCGCTGGCCGATGCCCGTGTGTTTGAATTCGTGGATTTCATTACCCTCGATGATGGAGAAGCCCCGATAGAAAACCTGCTGCTATTCCTGGATGGGAAAAAGACAGCGGAAGAACTGAAACGTACTTTCCTGTTAACAGAAGAGAAAGTGACGTATATCAACAGTAAAGCCACCCATGATTATAAACAGGCGCAGCTGGGTACACCGGATTACAGCGACCTGCTGCTGGATAAATATATTTCCGCGATAGAAGTAGTCAATCCTATGCACAGCCTGTGGAGCGATGGCCGCTGGAATAAGCTCACCATGGCGCATGGCTGCTATTGGGGCAAATGTACTTTCTGCGATATTTCTCTTGATTATATAAAGATCTACGAACCCATCACGGCCTCGCTGTTATGCGACCGGATGGAAGCGATCATTGCACAAACAGGGCAGAACGGGTTTCACTTTGTGGATGAAGCGGCACCGCCGGCGCTGATGCGTGCACTGGCGCTGGAAATTATCCGCCGTAAGCTCACCGTGAGCTGGTGGACCAACGTGCGTTTTGAAAAGAGCTTTACGCGTGACCTTTGCCTGTTGCTCAAAGCATCGGGCTGTATTGCCATTTCCGGCGGACTGGAAGTTGCTTCCGACCGTTTACTGGGATTGATACAGAAAGGCATCACGGTAGCCCAGGTAGCGCGTGTAAACCGCCATTTTACGGAAGCAGGCATCATGGTGCATGCATACCTGATGTATGGATTTCCGACGCAAACCGCGCAGGAAACGATCGACGCCCTGGAGATGGTGCGACAGATGTTCCAGGCAGGGATCCTGCAATCTGCCTTCTGGCACCAGTTTACCATGACGGCGCACAGCCCTGTTGGACTGGACCCTGCGAAGTTCAGCGTGCAAAAAGAAACGGAAGAAACCGGCACCTTTGCCAATAACGATATCATGCATATTGATCCTACCGGTGCGGATCACGAATCATTCAGCTATGGACTGAAAAAGTCACTGCTGAATTATATGCATGGTGCCTGCTTTGATTACCCGCTTTCCAAATGGTTTGAATTTAAAGTGCCCAAAACATCTGTGCATCCTGATTTTATCACCACTGCACTGATGGAAGAAGAAGCAGGCACTATTAAGCCAACTTCCAAAGTGGTATACCTGGGCAAACAGCCGTCCATGGAAATTATTACCAAATCAAAGAAGGGCGCTTCCTGGGAAATGTCTTCCTTAACATTCCAGAGTAAGAAAGAAAAAGTAAATATCAGCGTACAGCCGCCACAGGGCGTATGGTTAACAACCATGCTACAGGAGCTGGCAGTAGCCAATCCTAAAACGTATACCCTGCAGGAAGTGAAAGACAGCTATGAAGCAGCAGGGCTAGACGATTTTGAACTCTTCTGGGATAATAAGCCCGTTAATACGCTGCATAAGCTGGGGCTACTGAAATTGTAGCTGTTAGCTTTTAGCTTTTAGCTGTTAGGAAATGCAGCGAATTAGCTGTTAGCCTTTAGCTGTTAGCTTTTAGGCAATGCAGCGAATTAGCTTTTAGCCTTTAGCTGTTAGCTTTTAGGCAATGCAGCGAATCAGCTTTTAGCCTTTAGCTTTTAGGCAATGYAGCGGAGAACGATATATGATAATCTCCGCTGCATTGCCTAAAAGCTAACAGCTAAAGGCTAACAGCTAAAAAAGCTTTACCGGGGTTTTTCCCGGTATCAGTCATGAGGAAAAAGTTAAATATTTGTTTCCACTAAACTGACCTAACAATGAGTGATCAAATGTCCCTTGCCGGCTACGGGTGCGATAGCCAGGGCCACCTGAACCCTACCACCGAACAGCTGGACTACAACATGCCGTTTACCCAGGATCCGCAAACCTTTGGTATGCCGATTACTGCGGCGGCTTATTTTGGTATGCTAAACAGCTTTTACGAATTGCTATTAAGCAATCCGGCTTTGCTGGCAGCTTTTCAGGGAACTTTCTTTGTTGATTTCAGCAAGGCGTCGCTGTTACGTATTCTCAGCCAGGAAGGATGTGAATTCATCCGTTTCCATTTTGCTGTGCCTGAAGCAAATAAGAAAATCAGTCTTTCGGCAGAAGGGCTCACTGCGAACATGGCGCAGGTAGGTTATGCGGCGTTACTCGACAAAGCCACTACCAACAACATGGTACACTTCACCGGTGATCCTAAAATTGAAGAAAGAGGAAACGGAAAGAATCCGCCACCTCCTGAATTGAAACATTTGTTTGATTTGTTAAAAGCGCAGGGCTCTCCATTGGCTACTGCGGATCTGGATACTTTATTTCAACCGATATAGAATTTAAACTTTTGTGCCGATGAACGGATGGGTGTATGCTTATTATGTATTACTTGTAGCCTGCTTTATTATCAGCCTATTTCACCTGGAACACAGGGAGGTAAAGATATTGAGCGTGCTGCTGGGGGTATCTATTATTACAGAAGTAATAGTTGAGTTGATCGGCACAGAAGGTTTAGGTTTCTTTATAGTATATCATTTCTTTGTGGTGCTGGAATATAGTCTGATAACAATTATTCTCCGATCAGGAATCAAGGATTACCGATGGCGGTTATTAATGGGCGTTTCTATTTTTATATTCGGAATAGTGTCCCTTTTTTACAGCTTTGTATTAGGTGGGTGGCATGCCTTTCCTGGCATCAATATCACGATAGAGAGCTTCCTGGTCATCTGCTGGTGCCTTTTATCCTTTTTTTCTATAACCCCGGATAGTGAAGCTTCTATATTCCGGCACCCTGTTTTTTGGCTAACCCTTGCTTTTTTTATTTATTTCGCGGCTTCTGTCAGCGTAAATGCTTTTTACAACCTGTTGCTGGAGAATGATACCGCCAGGGCAAGGCATTTTTTCGCAGTATTGAACTCATTATCCAATTACCTGTTGTATATTATGCTGATAAAAGGCGTCGTATGCTTCCGGTCAAACAGGATCTCTTTGTAGCTGTGATTTTTATTTCACTGTTGGTTACCATCATGGGACTGGTGGTTGTATCTGCAGTGATTAGTTATAAAAAGAAGCAAGATGCTTACTTACATCAGCTTAAGTTAATGAAGGAAGATTACGACAAACAGTTAATGTGGTCCCAGATTGAAATGCAGGAAGAAGCCTTTGCCCACCTTGGACAGGAACTGCATGACGATATAGGCCAACTACTGAGCAGCACCAAGCTCCTGATTAATGTTACCCAACGGAGCATGAAGGAAATTCCGGACACCCTGCAAATAGCAGAAGATACCCTGAGTACGGCTATTCAGCATCTGCGGGCGCTTTCCAAATCTTTCAGCCGGCAATGGCTCGACCAGTTCAGTCTGATCGAAAACCTGAAAGCGGAAGTGGAACGGATCAATTCCAGCAGGGCTATACAAGTGAAGTTTACCCATGAACTGATGGTACTGCCACTACAGGCGGAACCTCAGATCATTTTGTTTCGTATTATACAGGAAGCCATGCAAAACTGTATCAAACATGCCCGCCCACAGGTGATTGATATCAGTATCAGAACGGCAGATCAACAACTCATCCTCCTTATCGCTGATGACGGTTCCGGTTTTGATAAAGCCAGTATGTCATCTATCGGTATGGGTATCCGTAATATGCAGCACCGTACCAGTTTACTTGGCGGCGATATCCGCTGGGAAGTTACTACCGCCGGTGGCACTGCAGTATTGATCACATTACCCCTTGAATAATTTTTATGAACATCAACATTGGCATTGCAGACGATCATCAGCTATTCCTTAAATCACTCAGTTTGCTGATCAGTGGCTTTAGTGGATTCCAGATAGTAGCAGAAGCTATGAATGGAAAGGAAATGCTGGATAAATTAAGTCACCTGCCGGCAGCACCGGATATTCTGTTACTGGATGTAAACATGCCGGTGATGGATGGCGCCAAAACCACCGAAGCCGTACTTAAGTTATATCCCACCGTTAAAGTAGTGGCCCTGTCTATGAAAGACAATGATGCTACGATCATCGAAATGCTGAAAGCAGGTTGCTGCGCCTATCTCCTGAAAGATATTCATCCAACGGAACTGGAAAAAGCATTACGTGAAATTTTTACTACCGGCGTCTATTACAACGATGCTTCCAATGTCAACTACCGCCGCCTGCTGTTACAATCAGAGCAAAAACAAACGCTTACCGACCGGGAACGGGAGTTTCTCAGCCTGGCCTGCAGCGACCTTACCTATAAGGCGATTGCCGCTAAAATGAATGTAACAGAAAGAACAGTAGACGGGTACCGGGAAATATTATTTAATAAGCTGAACGTGCAGAGCCGCACCGGCATGGTGCTGGAAGCTTTACGCCGTCAGTTGGTAACGCTGTAGAGATGTGTTACTATCAACAAGGAACGGGGATCATACCATATGATCCCCGTTCCTTTTTTGCGCTATGGCTTCCGGTTTTACCGCTATAACTCCTCCGTTTACCGCTTTTTCCAAGGCGTTCGCCTTTTTGTCACCGGCTGTCAGCAGTGTTGTTGTATTTTCGATCGTCAATTAAAACCAAATCTGCTTTAGATGAACAATCAACAACAGTCGCCTGACCCCATTCTGGAAGTGAGTCAGCTGAATGTCCGCTATGGCACTTTCCAGGCGGTAAAAGAAGTTTCCTTCGCGGTACATGGTGGCGAAATATTCGGTTTGCTGGGACCTAACGGTGCCGGCAAAACGAGCACACTCAGTGCCATCGAAGGATTGTTACGCCCTGTTTCCGGAAGTGTTTCCGTAGCCGGCTTCAATACGCAGGAAAAGCCCTTGCATGCCCGCGCCAACATGGGCGTGCAGTTACAGGCTACCAGCTTTCAGCCGGAGCTGACCATCGCCGAAATTATCCGGCTCTTTGCCAGCATTTATGGGGTAGATCTGAATGATGAGAAGGTAAAGCAAAAGCTGTCTGAGATCAGCCTGGAAGATGCGGCCGGTAAAAAGATATCGGAACTCTCCGGAGGTCAGCAACAACGGGTATCGCTGGTGATATCCACCATTCACGATCCGCAACTGGTACTCCTCGATGAACCCACCACAGGGCTGGATCCACAGTCGAGGCGGCAGTTGTGGGAAAGGATAGAACACTTCCGTAACAACGGCCACGCTGTATTACTCACCACGCATTCCATGGAAGAGGCGGAAGCCATCTGCGACCGCATCGCTATCATCGACCACGGACATATCATTGCGATTGATACGCCGGAGGCATTAATAGAAAAGCATCGTCATGATCCGGAAGTACTGAAAGTAGTAAGGAAGGGGAAAGTGACCCTGGAAGATGTATTTATTGGTTTAACCGGTACCGCAGTTCGCCCATAATTAAACGCGCTTAACATGGAAACAAGAATACCTAAAAATTCTGCCGTGATGTCCGCCCTGCTGCGGGCCGATTTCACCACACTCTGGCGCAACCGCCGCTCTTTTCGCCTGGTGCTGATCGTACCATTGATTATATTGGTTTCCTGGAAAGGACTGATCGATAAACTGGGCGGCGTATTTGTACTCTCTGCCTGTATTACCATCGGGCTTACCAGTATCGGACTGATGGGATATTCCAACAGCATTGCGCGTGATCGCGACAGGGGCGTATTTCAGCGGTTACGGGTAGGTCCCGTTTCCGCCTGGACAATTATGATCAGCCGCATATCAGTACAGATAGCGATGATTGTGCTGATGACGATATTGGTTTTTATAGTCGGATATTTTGTAGATCATATAAAGATATCGCCTGCCGGTTATGTAGCCGGCCTATTAATGGCCGTACTGGGAGGTGCTGTGTACCTGGGTTTGGGACAGGCGATCGTAGGCCGCATTAAAAATCCGGATACCGTAAATTCCACTACGCGGCTGGTTTATTTTGTTTTTATTATGATCGGGATGTTTGGAGAATTTGGGGTGTTGGGAGATGTCATAGAAAAAGTTGTGATCTGGTCGCCATATGGAGTGGTAAGAAAAATACTGGCGGCGAGCCTGGATCCGGCCACCTGGAAGCTGGAAACAACTTATGCGCTGCTGGCTTCCATTGGCTATACCATCATTTTTGTGGTACTGGGAGTGAAGTGGTTTAAGTGGGAGAGTAAGTAACGGGTATTGTATTTACAGGGAGATGGATGCCTGCTCCATCTCCCTGTAATAGCTATAACATTTACTTTGTCCCTGTCATTTTTGAGTTGAGGAATTCCCATTCGTTGATGTGGGCATTCCGGTGTTCCTTTTTTACAATAGCGTCAAAGCCGGCTAACAGGTCCCGGTGAGCGGCAGCCACATTATGTTCTTCTGATTTGTCGGTGTTGAGATCATATAATTCCCAGGCTGCGTCCGGGTTTTTCTTCAATCCGTTTTTAATGGCTTTCCATTGGCCCATGCGGATGGCCACTGCGCCGCCTTTCTCCGGATATTCAAAGTAGATATATTTTCTGCTGGCTTGTTGCCCGTGTTTGCCGGTCATTTCCGGAAGGAGGGATATGCCGTCATTGGCGGGAGCGGAGATGCCGGCAATGTCTGCAAACGTAGCCATCATATCATATTGTACGCCTGGCAGCTCCGATGTTTTGCCGGCAGGAATTTTCCCTGGCCACCTGGCAATGAGCGGCTCCCGGATACCACCTTCATAAAGGTCCATTTTAAGCCCTTTAAGGCCGCCAACACTATTGAAGAAGGCAGCATCCACACCGCCGTTAAAAGTAGTGCCGTTATCGCTGGAAAACAGGATAATGGTATTGTCGTCCAATCCCATGCTGGCCACCAGGTTCATGATAATACCTATTTGTGTATCGAGGTAGGTGATCATGGCAGCGTAGGCCGACAATGGATATTTATGCGGCGTATATCCCTGTTGTCCGTAATAAGGTTTTTCATTGAACTGCCCGATGTATTGCTTCAATGCACTATCAGGTACCTGCAGGGAAACGTGTGGTATGGTATAGGGCAGATAGAGGAAGAAGGGCGCCGAATGATTTGATTTAATAAACTGAGTGGCTTTTTTCGTCAGCTCATCTACCGCATAATCTTTTCCTTTGTAGTAATCAAAATCGCTGTCGGTGGCCGTTGCGGGCTGCAATGATTTATGTACGTTGATGAAGGTATTGTGCAGACTGTCGGCTTTACCATTTTCCCAGAGGTGAGTAGGGTAGTAGTTATGTGCCTGCTTTTGATCCAGGTAGCCGTAGAAATAGTTGAACCCTTGTTTGTTGGGATCACCACTGCTATACTGCATGCCCAGTCCCCATTTGCCGATGGCAGCAGTAGTATATCCGGCCTGTTGTAACATGCGGCCGATGGTTACGGTACCTTCAGGTAAAGGCATTTGTCCGCCTTCCAGTGAATCAGGAAAACCGCCCATTTCGTAATTCCCCCTGATATAGGAATGCCCGCCATGGCGGCCTGTAAGCAACATGCAACGGGCAGGTGCACAAACCGGAGTACTGGTATAAAACTGGTTGAAGTGAATACCTTCTGCAGACAGGCGGTCAAGGTTGGGCGTCTTTATTTTCTGCTGACCATAAGGTCCTGTTTCTGCATAGCCCAGGTCGTCGGCATAAATAAATATGATATTGGGTTTTTGCCTGGCCGTTGTTGCTTTTTTGTCTTGTGCCACGACCATCACGCCTGGCAGGACAGCCAAAGTTAGCAGGAGGATTCTTCTTACCATAACAATCAAAATATTTGTGTTAAGATAAACACGTTATGGTAGAATAACTATGGGAGCAGCATTTATTGCGCAAGCGTTTGCGTACGGATAATCACTTCATCGATCCGGTGGTGATCCATTTTCCTGATTTCAAAAGTGACCTGGTTCAGCATTACTTTTTCACCCGCCTTTGGGATATGTCTTAGTTTACCGATCAGCAAACCTGCGATGGTGATATCTTCTTTTTCATATTCCCGCAGCCACTCATAATTGAGTGTTTCCCGGATGTAGCTCAGTTTCGTATAGCCATAGGTCAGCCAGCTTTTATCCGGTTGTTGTACCAGGAAGCGTTCCGTTGCATTGAATCCGGGCAGACTGCCACCCAGCAAACCGGCCACAATATCATGATAGGAGAGAAGACCCTGGCATTCCCCGAATTCATTGAGCACAATTCCCATATTGGTGCCTTCCCGCCTCAGTTGCTGGAAGATATCATATACTGCCTGGTTGGGCGCCAGAAAAGAAATAGGTGCGAGGATATCCGTCAATGCTTTATCCGGATACAGGAGAAAATCCTTTGCACCCAGTGCGCCTAATACTTCCTTTTTATCGTTTAATACCGGGAAGGTGCGGTGGATACTACGTTTAATCGTTTCCGTTACTTCCTCCCGGCTCATGCTTTCTTTCACATAGGTGATCATGGAAGCAGGCGTCATAATGTTTTCCGCCATGAGGTCATAGGCAGAAAAGAGATTTTTATGTAACGTCAATTCGCCTTTGTCGATTAATCCTTGTTTATAAGCTGCCGTAAGCATACTACGTATATCGTTCTCCGTGAGTTTCTCTTCCCGGATGGTATTAATGGAAAAGAGGCCCAGTATAAGCTTGGTACTCGCCGTGAGCAGTTTAATAAACGGATAAGTTACTTTGGAGAAGATGACCATAGACGGCGTGATCAGGTAGGAGGTTTTGAGCGGGTCCAGTAGTGCAAGGGTTTTAGGTATCAGTTCCCCGATCACAATGGTCAGGTAAGTAATACCGCCCACGCCCACCAGCAACGCTGTTAAATGCGCCCCATAGGGATGCATCCCCCATTTGGAGAAAACCGGTTCCAGCCATGCCGCCATCAGATCGCCTCCGTAAAGCCCTTCCAGAATGCCTACCAGCGTAATACCTACCTGCACCGCACTTAGGAATTCATCGGGTTCTTTTATCAGATTCAGTACGTTCAAGGCCTTCCTGTTGCCGTTATCCGCCTGTTGCTGCAGCATATTTTTGTCTACGGATATCAGGCCAATCTCCGCAATGGAGAAGTAGAAGTTGAGCGCAATGAGTACGAGTATAATGATGATGGAAGCCATAAGGAGGGCGGTTTTGTTCTAACTAACACCAGTTGGTCGTTATTGTTTATGCTATTGGTATTCAATAGCAATGAATATGCCGGGTGAAAAAATAGGGCAGTAAAATTTTGGAAAAATAAAATGGGTATGTATATTTGCAACCCCTGACACGATATCAGTTGCCCAGATGGCGAAATTGGTAGACGCACTGTGTTCAGGTCGCAGCGCTCGCAAGGGTGTGCTGGTTCGAATCCAGTTCTGGGCACGTTTAAGCCTTGTAAGTCATTACTTACAAGGCTTTTTTAATTCCGCGAGTGTCGAAAAATCACGCTTTTTACCGCTTTCTCCCACTATTGTTGACACATAATTGACACATCAAATGATACCCCTAATTGCTGGTATTCGATCAGCAAAAGCCATTGGGAGAATCACTAAAAAACAAATAAGAAGTGCTTTATTTAAGGAAATAAGTAGCTATGATTTTGACAGTATTTATTTCGTAAAGATGTCAGTACTTATTGAAAAAACAAGTCAGAATAAAATAGTAAAAGGCGGCTACGGGGTAGATGAATATTTTTAGTACCAGCAGGCACTTGTCAACAATACTATTGCCATACGAGTTTCTACTCATAGATACGTATTTATACTGATTCTTGTAAGAAATCTGTTCTGCGGCTTTTAATTCTTATTAAAATATAATTGCTTTGCTACTCGAAATACAACTGCATAACTGCAATTGCTTTCGGGAGTTGATACAGGTAACCATGCCATAATAATTATTAATACAGCAATGATCACAGAAGAATTAAAAGCACTTCTGGCTAAGGACCCGATGCCAGATACCTTTGCCCCTACAGACAGACGCAGAGTATACCGCGGCAGTACTGCCGTTGTTAACTTCCTGCTGACTTCAAAGGAAACCAATAATGCCCTCTCCATTATGGATGGTACAGCCGTGAAAGGCAGCGAACCTCCCAGGCATGTGCACGAACATGAAGATGAAACATTTATTATCAAAGAAGGAGAAATGGATTTTTACATTGGAGACCAGGTTATACACGCTAAAGCCGGAGATATAGTATTTGCCCCCAGGAAGGTGCCACATCATTTTGTGGTAAAAAGCGACTACGTGAAAAACCTGATCGTGATGACACCTGGTGCATTTGATCAATACTTCTGGTATCTGTCTGCTCCATGTGGTACAGAAAAAACATTAGCTCCACAGCAACAGACTCCTGAAGAGATGAAGAAATGGAAAGACCTGGTAAAGCTTTTCGGAGTGGACTTTTTATAGAATATAGCGCTCTTACCCTACCAGATGATTCCCTATCTCCGTCATATATGTAGGATAATTACAGGTGCATTGAAATGGGTAAGTGCTTTAATATCAATACTATTTGGTTCGATATTATTCCAGTTCCGGGCACAAAAATGGACAAACTTAGGTTTGTCCATTTTTATTTTCGGTAAGACCAATACCGATAATTTTTTATGCTCTCTGATTAAAGATGTAATTTATCTTTCTTCGCCAGCAGTTCTTCTTCAGACTCCTGGTACATTTCGTCTGGTACACAACAGTCTATCGGACATGCAACTGCACATTGAGGTTCCTCATGAAATCCCTGACACTCTGTACATTTATCTGAAACAATATAAAACAGATCGGTAGCCAGGGGAGCATTGCGCTGGCTGGCATCAATAATAGATCCGTCCATCAACACAAAGTCACCTTTAACCGTTGTGCCATCAGCTATTGCCCATTCTACGCCACCCTCATAGATCGCGTTATTCGGACATTCCGATTCACAAACTCCACAGAAAATACATTCATCTGTAATTTTAATAGCCATAGTAATTTTAATTTGGAAGCTTTCTATGCTTCATTATATAATAATAACCAATAAGGTGATAAAATTAGGAGAAAAATAGTTTATTACCCCATAAAAAAACTCAAACATTTGTATTTGTTTAACTATCCGTAAACGATTTATTGGGTGATCACCCAAAGACATTTTTTATTCTACATTAAATTCGTTTGCATCACTAAGAGGAAGATAAAGAAATGTTGAAGACTGTTGGCCTTAACTTCCAATCAACGATTACCATTCTATCCTATCTAATTGTCATGTTATTTATTCAACATGAAATTCAACTTCCAAAAACATACATCCATACACTTGAATCGCTGATCAAATTTTCCACTTAACTACTACTTAATGGGTGTCCACAGCACCTGGAAATAAAAAGATAATTTTGCGATGACATTTATCTCAGCCACCTGGTCCACTAAGTCAAGAGCTGTGAAACATTTGCTCCTTTCTTAATCAGGAAATAAAATGTCCGGAAAATGTCCGGAAACGTTAACTCCAAACGTCTTAGTTATGCAGCGTGAAGTATTCACGTATAATTTCTCAACGTTTAAAAAAAAATTATGAATGAATTGATAGACAAAGTGGCCGTGATCTATGGGGCAGGCGGCGAAATCGGCGGCGCTGTTGCACGTGCTTTCGCACGGGAAGGAGCCAGGCTTTTTCTTACCGGGCGCCGCTTGGCGCCTGTGGAAGCGGTTGCCAGGGACATTGTGTCTGCTGGTGGCGTTGCCGAGGTAGCGGAAGTTGATGCCCTTGATGAGCAGGCTATAGATAAGCATCTGCATGCTGTAGTGGCTAAGGCAGGCCGTATCGATATTTCGTTCAATGCAATGGGGAACTCGCCAACCAAGTATCTGGGGGCATCGCTGGTCGATATGGATCTTAAACAATTTTCCATGCCGATCACGAGCTATACCACATCCTACTTTCTGACTGCGCGTTTAGCGGCAAGGTACATGCTCCCGAATAAATCCGGGGTGATCATGACCGTTACTGCACCTCCCGCAAAAATAGGCACGCCAAACGGAGGGTATGGTCCATCACAGGCTGCCAAGGAGGCGCTTACCCGATACCTGTCAGTTGAACTCGCGCCTCAGGGCATCCGTGTGGTCTGTCTGCAGCCGCACGGCATGCCGGAGACAGAAACAATAAGGGAAATATTTGAAAGTAAGGCAAAGCCAGCGGGGCTAACCTGGGAACAGTTCACCCGTTATCTTGCAGGTATGAACCATCCCAAACGCTTCATGACACTCGCAGAGGTGGCAAATGTAGCGGCCTTTGTGGCTTCCGATAAGGCTAGCGGGGTGATGGGAACGACCGTCAATCTGACCATGGGAGCCCTGGACGACTAGTATCCGTTGACAAAAAACTATATAAACATCAACATAAAAAAAACTACTATGACTGAATTTGTATACCTCTATCGAGGTTATGAACAACCTGCATCTCCTGAGGAAATGCAGCAAAAAACGGCCAAGTGGATGATCTGGCTTAAGGATCTCAGTGACAAAGGTCATGTGAAATCACTCGGAGAGCCTTTGGTCCCTGGTGGCAAGGTAGTCAAAGGCACAAAAAAGCAGGTCATTGACGGCCCCTATGCCGAAGCTAAAGACGTGGTTGGAGGTTATAGCATCATTGTGGCCAGGGATATTGAACAGGCTGTGGAGTTTTCCCTGGGATGCCCTATTTTCGAGGATGGCGGTTCTGTAGAGGTACGTCCAATCGGACATCTAGAATTAGGTGATGGAAATTGAGGAACATTTTTTCCGGCATGAATTCGGAAGAATTGTTGCCACACTTACGCGGCTTTTCGGAGTTCGTAACTTCGCATTGGCAGAAGACGTCACTCAGGATGCCTTCTGCCGTGCTATGGAGACGTGGAAATTACGCGGTCTACCGAAAAACCCTTCTGCATGGTTGATGGCCACTGCTAAGAACCGTGCCTTGGATATCTTGCGCAGGGAACACACGGCCAGAGTGTCTGAGCCAGCACTAACGCGGTTTCTTGAGTCGGAGTGGACACTGGTTCCAACGGTAGAGGAGGCGTTTAGCGCGCATGCTGTGAAAGATTCCCAGCTGCGTATGATGTTTTCCTGCTGCCATCCCTGCCTCTCTGAAGAGGCGCAAATTGCCCTTATATTGCACATATTATGCGGGTTCAATGTAAAGGAGATTGCACAGGCCTTCGTGAGCAGCCATGCCGCTATTGAAAAACGCATCACCCGGGCAAAGAAAATATTGGCGGAATCTACGAAGCTTTTTGATCTCGCTGATTCGGATTTCCCCTCCAGGCTCTCTTCCGTTCTGCAAGCATTATATTTGCTTTTCAACGAAGGGTATCATGGATCCTCACGTGAGGCGGCAGTGCGCATGGAGCTTTGTCAGGAAGCAATGCTGCTTATGAATTTACTCATCGAACAGCCTGCTTTAGTAACCCCCCAATCCTATGCGCTTGCTGCATTGATGTATTTCAACGCAGCCCGTCTGCCAACTCGTTTAGATGGTTCGGGTAATCTTGTTTCGTTCTTTGAGCAGGACCGGTCTTTATGGAATCATAACCTCATAGCAGAAGGAGAAGCGCTTCTTAACCTTTCTGCGACTGGTACAGAACTGACAAAATATCATATTGAAGCGGCTATTGCTTCAATGCATACCAGTGTCGCCAGAAGCGAGGATACCGATTGGAAACAGATAGTATCGCTTTATGATATGCTCATGACCATCCATCCTTCTCCGGTCATTGCACTTAACCGTGCGATTGCCATCGCACAGCTGGATGGCCCGGAACGGGGATTGCAGGAGATATGTATCATCCATGATCTTCATCGCCTTTCTTCTTACCCGTTTTACCCGGCTACGCTTGGTGAACTTGAACTCCGTCGGGGAAATTACCCGGTTGCGAAAACGCACTTTTCCACAGCGCTTTCGTTGGCACGCAATCCTATGGAACGTAATTTCTTGCAACGGCGTATAGATACATGTAAAGAAAGCTAGCGCATACCCTCAACATTATTGATGCAAGGACAATAGTCGCGGCTCCTGGTGATCATATATTGCTATCCCATTCATTTTTAAGTATCTTGGACGTCAATAGGAACCTACCATATAATTACGGACTAAATATTAATCCTTATGACCCATCTGGAGCAGGCTTTTGAACTTTTTGATGCTTATAACAGGAAAGCCCCTGAGAAAGTGATCTGGAATGGAGAGGAATTTCCATCTGAATATTTTTATGCCATCAAATTACATGAATGGGTAAAAAGACTTCATCCGGATGCCAGTGAATCCTTATTGCTCGCCTCCAGGTGCCAGCATATTGGACGATGGGAGATTGCCAGGAGTAATTATCCTGAAGGAAGGGTGGGGTATCTTACATGGAGAAACGACCTTTCCAAATTCCACGCACATAAAGCAACGGAAATATTACTGTCGGTGGGATATCATGCGGATACCATTGACCGCGTATGTGAAATTATACTGAAGAAGAGGCTTAAAACAGACAACGAAGTACAGGCTATGGAAGATGCACTTTGCCTGGTGTTTCTTGAATTCCAGTATGACGATCTTATTGAAAAGCAGTCCGAAGAGAAGATGACAGTTATTCTGCAAAAAACCTGGGCTAAAATGAGTGCGTCCGGACAAGAGCAGGCTTTTGAACTTTTTGATGCTTATAACAGGAAAGCCCCTGAGAAAGTGATCTGGAATGGAGAGGAATT